>JAGXAR010000006.1 GCA_018971525.1 Nitrospirota bacterium | reverse complement strand
GCAACGAGCGGGGCGTCTCATCCGAGGCGCCCCGCCTTCACCCCGAGGATCACACCCATGCCACAGTCACAGCAGCCAGCATCGCCGCGTACACAGGCCACCCCGAATTATCTGACCACGCTCCTGTTTGGTCTCGTGGCTTGTGGTGCGCTGATTGGAGTCCCCGCCTTTGCCTACACGTATGGATTCACCTGGCTGGACTGGACCATGTTCGCCGTGCTGTATGTCGTGACCGGTTTGGGCATTACCGTCGGCTACCACCGCCTGCTGGCGCACCGCAGCTTCGATTGCCTTCCTTGGGTGAAGGCAGGATTGCTCATCGCCGGGGGATGGGCGCTCGAAAACTCGGCGCTGAAGTGGGCCGCGGACCATATCCGCCACCATGCGAACTGCGACCAAGAGGCCGATCCGTACAATGCCCAGCGGGGATTCTGGTACAGCCACTGCGGCTGGCTGTTCTTCAAGGATACCCGTGCGGATGACAAATACGCGTCGCGTTTGCGACAAGACCCTCTCGTGATGTGGCAGCACCGCTACTACCTGCCCATCGTCCTCTCAGGTTTGGCGCTCCCGTTCGTGGCGGGATTTCTTTACAACGGCTGGATCGGGGGTCTGGGGTGTTTCCTGCTTGCCGGCGTCGGAAGAACCTTTGCGGTACTCAATTCGACGTTTTGCATTAATTCGGTCTGCCATCTCTGGGGACGCCAACCACATGGTCAGGCTGATTCCAGCCGGGATAGCTGGTTGGTCTCGCTACTGACCTTTGGCGAAGGCTACCATAACTATCACCATAGCTATCAAAGCGATTACCGCAATGGCCCGCGCTGGTACAACTTCGATCCGTCGAAATGGCTGATCTTCACGCTCTCCCTCCTCGGCCTGGCCGACTCGTTACGTACGGCCTCCAACGACAACAAGTAAGGGCCGGCTTTCACGAACGGGCAAAGAAAAGGTGTCGGTAATCCTTTCTCGCCGCAATGTCCACCGCTTTTCTACCTTCTCCCCTGAGGGCGGGCTAAATAGTCTTCCTCCCACGCGCCTGAGAGTATTGACAGGTCCACACTGACGGCCTAGCCTGGCGACGCAGCGTCTGTCTCGTGTCTGGCGTGAGTGGCGCCAGACGATGTGGTGGATGAGTGTGCGACGTTGCAATAGATCTGCCCACAACGGATTGCTGAGGCTGCCCTGCTATGCTGCAGAGGTAGGTGCAGCACATTTAATAATTCGGGTACAAATGGCACGCGCCGGGCCGAGAATCAACATTCCCTCAAATGGAAACATCCAAGCCTATTTCGTTGGAGGCGGTATTGCCTCGCTCGCCGGGGCCGTGTTTTTGGTTCGAGACGGCCGAGTTCCAGGAGAGAACATCCACGTCTTTGAAGAGTCTGACCTCCTGGGCGGAAGCCTGGATGCCCAGGGCACGGCTGAAAACGGGTATGTCATTCGTGGCGGCAGGATGCTGGACGAGTACGCCCATACTTGTACGTTCGACCTCCTTTCGGCAATTCCTTCCTCAACCCAGCCCGACAAAACACTGAAAGACGAGGTTATCGAGTTCAACCGCACATTTCAGTACCATTCCAAGTGCAGGCTCATCGAAAACGGGAGGAAGGTGGATACGTCCTCGCTCGGCTTGAGTTGGGGCGACAGGTTCACGCTGGGCATGCTTTGTCTGACGCCCGAGTCGTTCATCGGGACCCGCCGCATTCAGGATTATTTCCGGCCCTCATTCTTTCAATCCAACTTCTGGTACATGTGGTGTACCATTTTTTCATTCCAGCCGTGGCACAGTGCGGTGGAGTTCAAGCGGTATATGCTCAGGTTAATTCAATGGGTCCACACCTTGTCCACGCTGGAAGGCGTGAGGCGCACTCCCCTCAATCAATACGAATACCTGATCATGCCCATCGTCCGGTGGCTGAAGGAACGGGGCGTCCGGTTCCACGCGCAAAGCCGGGTGACTGACCTGGGCTTCAAGCCGTATGAAAGCGAGAAGATCGTCGAGCGGATTCGTTACGTTTCGGACGGGGTGGGACGCGAAATCCTTGTTGAAAACGGGGGGCTCGTGTTCGTCACGCTCGGGTCCATGACGGCCGGATCGCGACTCGGGTCGATGACCTCTGCCGCGGAGCAGGACTTCAGGGAGTCAGGCGGGTCCTGGGCCCTTTGGGAGACCATTGCGAGAGGTCGGCCGGCGTTCGGCCGCCCGGCCGTTTTCAACGGCCACGTCCCGCAATCACGTTGGCTGTCCTTTACGATTACCTTTCGAACCCCGACGTTCGTTAGACTGGCGGAGAGTTTCACCGGCAACAAGGTTGGTACCGGGGGGTTGTTCACTTTCAAGGACTCGAACTGGCTGATGTCGGCCGTGTTGCTTCACCGGCCACACTTCATCAACCAGCCTGAGCATGTGAATGTCTGCTGGGGGTACGGCTTGTTTCCGGACCGGCCGGGCAACTACGTCCGGAAACCGATGCTAGAGTGTACGGGTGAAGAAATACTGGCCGAACTCTGCTCCCATTTCCGGATCACGGAAGAGATCCCGTCGATTCTCGCAACCTCGACCTGTATTCCGTGCGTGATGCCTTACATCACGAGTCAGTTCTTGCCGCGAGCGATGGGCGACCGGCCTCCAGTCATACCTAAAGGGTCGACCAATCTCGCATTCCTTGGGCAGTACTGTGAAATTCCTGACGATACCGTTTTTACCGTTGAATACTCAGTTCGGTCTGCTCAACTAGCCGTTTACTCTCTTCTCAAGATAAACAGAAAAGTGCCTCCGATTTACAAAGGGCAATATAACCCTCGTGTCATCCTGAACGCGCTCAAGACCATCCTGTGAAGAACAGGGATGGCGAGTCGATTCCGGATAACAGTCATCGCCTATCCAACGGATGTAGGTGACCGGGCCGGCTTTGTCTCTTTCCCCGTGTTGAAGTCGTGGCAACCGGCCCGGCAACTGATCCTGAGCGTTAGACGGCAAACCAGGATCCGATGGCTGATCCATCCGTTTCGTTATGGGAATGGACGCCTGTCTCGTGTGCTCTCCACGCGTATGGCACTCCGGGCAGGCCTGCCGCTATTGGATTTCAGCGTCGTGGCAGGGACGGGCAAGACTGCGTACATTGCCGCGATCCAGGCGGGTTTGGATCGGCACTATGTGCCCATGGAGCGCTTATTCGGAGAGGTTATCGAGCAGAGTGGCTCGTCTTCTTAACCGGTAACGGCTTGTTCTGCTCAGCCAGGATGCGGGCGATGGATTCGACGGATGCTCCAGTCTCGACCGCAGTCGAACTGGCGACGTTGGCGATCAAGGCTTTCCGGTATTTCGCTGGAACCTTGAGATACGGGTTGGTGTCAATGAGCGGCTTGTTCTTCATCGCTGTTGCCCCTCTCGATGAAGATAGTGATACACCATGACAGAGACTGAGGCTATCCCTGTCGGTTCCACTGCGGCTTTCGAGTGAGCACCTTCTGATTCTTCCACTTTTCCATAGGGAGTAGGCAAACCGTCCTTCATTGCGCGCATGGAGCGACCACCATCCACCTAATAGATCCCTCCAAGCTCGCTCGTTCTCTCTTCAGGGATGGGGATGATTGATCTTCCACTGCGCGCAACTTTCTCACCCGCCCACCCACTGGCACGCCGAGACGTGCCAGTAGCCCGGGCGAGGGCCTTTAATTTTCTATACTTCTCCTTAGAGGAGCGGCCAAGGCTGCCCTTTACTGCGCGCATCGAACGAGCACCTTCCGAGCGTGCGCGCTCTGCGAGCAAGACGGGCACCTGGCCGCTCCCTTCTCATCCTTCTGAGGCCGCGCGTTGCGCGAGCACAGAAGATCAACGGGTTACCCTGCCTGTCATTTTTAAGGGGCGAAAAGTTCCGCGAGCAGGGCGAGAACCTGCGCTTTGGTGGCCGCGTCGATCTTGCCGACGCGCTTGACCAAGCGGGTCTTGTCCACCGTTCTGATTTGATCCAGCACGATCTGACCCGACTTCCCCTTGAATCGAATCCGCACGCGGGTGGGGTAGGGACGGCCCTTGGTGGTCATGGGGGCCACGATGACGGTGTCGATATGGTGGTTCATTTCGTCAGGGGAAATGATGAGGCAGGGGCGGGTCTTGCGGATTTGACGGCCCTCGGTGGGGTCGAGACGCACGAGAAAGACGTCGAATCGGGAGGCTACCACGTCCAGTCTTTCCGATCCCACTGAGACGTTGATGGCGCATCACGATCCATGAGCTGGTCATCTCCGTGGCGATGCATCTGCTCGAAGGCCTGATCCCAGCCGGCCCGTGCTTTGGTTGCCGAGCGAACGAGCAATTGTCCCTGTTGAACAATGAGATCGACCGCTCCGTGCAACTGACATTGCTCAATGACGGATTTGGGAATCCTGATCCCCTTGGAATTCCCGATTCGCACGACGTGTGCCTTCATCTCTTCCTCCTCGCTCTCATGGTGTCTGCAGACTGTAATTACATTGTGCGTATGCGCGTTGTCAACACGGGAGTCACTTGGTGAAGGGCTCTGACGCGAGGCGTGCGATACAGGCGGGAAATGCGCGATGCGGCGCGTGGTTGGTCTGTCCGGTTGATCCACGAGTGCGCGCATCGAGCGACCACCGTCCACCTAATAGATCCCTCCAAGCTCGCTCGTTCTCTCTTCAGGGATGGGGGCTGATTGATCTTCCACTGCGCGCAACTTTCTCACCCACCCACCCATTGGCACGCCGAGACGTGCCATTAGCCCAGGCGAGGGCTTTCCGCGACCGCGCGTTGCACGAGTACAGAAGGTCATCAGCCTCCATCCCCTCTGTTCCGGGAGCACATGACCAACGTGGGTGTCCCTTCCAATTCTTTACTTTCTTCAGAGGGAGTAGGCAATCCGGCCTTCACTGCGCGCATCGGACGAGCACATTCCGATTGTGCGCGTTCTGCGAGCAAGAAGGACGGTTGCCTGCTCCCTCCCCCTTTTTTCGCCTTGATCCCCTCCCTCCACCTGTATAGAATGGCCCAACTTTTCAGGTAGTTAGCTGCACGGATCGATTCTGTAGTGCCTCGCGGGCTGCCATCGAACACGTGATCGTGATGGGTGGAAGCCACGGGGAAACGGGTGATGTGAATATCCCCTAACAGGAGGAGAGCACTGTGAGCGACTCAGCGATCATCACGTTTGCGTTGGTAGCGGCGGTGACCGGCATTGCCTACGGCCTGTATCTGGCCATGTGGGTGTTCAAGCTCGACGCCGGCAACCCGAAGATGCAGGAAATCGCGAAGGCGATTCAGGAAGGCGCGAGCGCCTATCTGAATCGCCAGTACCGGACCGTCGGCGTCGTCGCCGCAGTGTTATTCGTCATCTTGTTGGGAGCGGGGGCTTTCTCCGATAAATTCGGTTTACTGACCGCAGTCGGATTTTTGATCGGGGCCGGCGCGTCGTCGCTGGCCGGATATGTGGGCATGGTCATCGCGGTGCGGGCGAACGTCCGGACGGCGCAGGCTGCCCATAAGGGGATGAATGCCGCGCTGACCGTGGCCTTCCGTGGCGGTGCGGTAACGGGGCTCTTGTTGATCGGCTTAGGCTTGCTGGCCATTACCGCCTTCTATACCGTGGCCTCGCAGATCGCGGGGCAGGAGAAGGCGATCCATGCGTTGCTGAGTCTCGGGTTCGGCGGGAGTTTGATCTCGGTGTTTGCCCGGGTGGGCGGCGGTATCTATACGAAAGCGGCGGACGTCGGCGCAGACCTCGTGGGGAAAGTCGAAGCGGGGATTCCGGAGGACGACCCGCGCAACCCGGCGGTCATTGCAGACAACGTGGGCGACAATGTCGGCGACTGCGCCGGTATGGCCGCGGACCTCTTCGAGACCTACGCGGTGACGACGGTGGCGGCGATGGTGCTGGCCTTCACGCTGTTCAAGGGAGTCAGCGCGCCGGTCCTCTATCCGCTCGCCCTCGGCGGCGTCACGATCTTCGCGACGATCATCGGTATTTTCTTTGTGAAGGTGAGCCAGGGCGGCGAGATCATGCCGGCGCTCTACAAGGGCTTGTTTGTGGCGGGTGGCATAGCCGCGGTGGCGTTCTATCCTGTGACGAACAGAATCATGGAGGGAGTGGGTGGCGTGAGCGGGGTGAGCTACTACCTCGCATCCTTGATCGGCCTGGCCGTGACCCTCGCACTCGTCTTTATCACCGACTACTACACCTCCAAGAGCTATGCGCCGGTGAAGGCCATTGCCAAGGCCAGTGAAACGGGCCATGCGACCAACATCATCGCCGGACTGGCGGTGGGGATGGAGTCTACGGCCTTGCCGGTGGTGGTGATCGGGAGCGCCATTCTGACGAGTTACTGGATTTGCGGCGGCGCGGCCTCGGGCGGCTTGTACGGCGTGGCGGTTGCGGCGGTGTCGATGTTGTCGATGGCCGGTATCGTGGTAGCGATCGATGCGTTCGGTCCGATCACGGACAACGCAGGCGGTATCGCGGAGATGGCCCACCTCGGCAAAGAGGTGCGGGACATCACCGATCCATTGGATGCGGTCGGCAACACGACGAAGGCGGTCACGAAGGGCTATGCGATTGGATCGGCCGGTCTCGCGGCGGTGGTGCTGTTCGCTGAATATGCACGCGAAGTGGAGAAAGGGAGCGGGGCAAGCACCTTCGACCTCTCCAATCCTTCCGTCCTGGTCGGACTCTTCCTGGGCGGGATGCTGCCCTTCATCTTCGGGGCCCTCTGTATGAAAGCGGTGGGAGAGGCAGCGGGTCTCGTCGTGGAAGAAGTGCGCAGGCAGTTCCGGACGATCAAGGGGATCATGGAGGGAACCGGGAAGCCGGAATACGGGACTTGCGTGGACATCGTGACGCAGGCGGCGATCAAGAAGATGATGGTGCCGGGCTTGATCCCGGTCATCTCTCCGATCCTGGTCGGCGTGATCCTGGGGCCGCAAGCCTTGGGCGGTATGCTCGTCGGCAGTATCGTCACCGGTCTGTTCGTCGCGATCTCGATGACGAGCGGAGGCGGCGCCTGGGACAACGCCAAGAAGTATATTGAAGAGCAGGGCAAGAAGGGGACGGACACGCACAAGGCGGCGGTCACCGGCGACACGGTCGGCGATCCCTATAAGGATACGGCCGGTCCTGCAATCAATCCGATGATCAAGGTCATCAACATCGTGGCGCTCTTGATTGTCTCGCTGATCGTCTAGCAGGATGCTAAGCAAGTCCGCCAGCTTCGTTCTCGGCTCATCGAAATCCTCAACGTACCCCCAGAGGGTACGCCTCCGGTTTCGACTCGCCTGCGGCCTTGCTGGACGAAATTTTTGAGCATCCTGCGCTCGTTTCTCGTCGTTCGTCTTTCGTATCTCGCGTGACTGAAAACTCCTGGCCTTCGACGAGATAGGCTTCACGAGTGATGGGGGACGATTCCCCGGTTGGCTTGACGGCTGAAATGACCCTGGAGTAAGGTGATCGCAAGGGATCACGCTGGTGGCTGATCCACGAGAGTTTCCCAGAAACACGGGAGGTGCTCGGATGGAGAAACAGGAGCGCAAGCAGGAACCCAGGCGAGAGCCTCAGGGGAAGGAAGAGGTCAAGGCCAATCCAAAGGTCGTCGAAGCCGGCAAGAAGATGAAAGAAGACATCGATAAGCTGGTCGATGATATCGACGACGTGCTCGAAACGAACGCAGAAGAATTCGTCAAGAACTACGTGCAAAAGGGGGGGGAGTAGCGCCGGCAGTCTGCTGGACCTACTCCCTCCTTTTCCTTCCTCCTCATCGCACTCCGGTGTTCAGGGTCCTGGCTCCGTCCGTCGCCGGCGCGACTCCACGTTCTCCGGTTTGACAACGCAGGGCTGAGCGGCTAGTATCCCTTTAATTCTCAGATAGTTAGCTTCGGTCGAGACTCAGAACCATTCAAGAGGTCTTCATGAAGTCCAAGCTCTGGGTCTTCCGTGATATCAATCTTTCTCAGCGGGCGTTTTTAGCCCGGGCCCTCTCGATTTCTCCTGCCACGGCTTCACTGTTTCTGGCTCGCGGTGTGACCACGCCGGATGAAGCGACGACATGGATGTCGCTGCAGTCGCCGCATGATCCGTTTTTGATCCCCGACATGGAGCAGGCGGTCGAACGGTTGCATCGCGCCGTGACGACTCAGGAGCCGATCTGTTTTTACGGCGACTACGATGTCGACGGGATTACGGCGACCAGCGTGTACATGTCCTTCTTTGGCGGGTTGCGCGCACAGGTTCGCGCCTATGTCCCCCATCGTCTCCGCGAAGGCTATGGACTCAACCTCGGCGCCGTTCAGCGCTTACATGACGAAGGCATCTCGCTGTTGGTGACCTCCGACTGCGGCACGACCTCGCATAAAGAAATCGCCTTGGCGGCCCGGCTCGGCATGGATGTGGTGGTGACGGACCACCACCAGACCGACGAGCAGATGCCGCCGGCTGTGGCGGTGCTCAACCCCCATCGAGCCGGTGCACTTTATCCCTTTCGAGGCCTCTGTTCCGCCGCGCTGGCCTATAAAGTGGCGCAGGCCTATCAGCTGCGCTACGGGGTTGCCGGGGTGCCGCTGGAGTCGTTGCTCGATCTTGTGGCGTTGGCGACGGTCGCCGATGTCGTGCCCTTGCACGATGAGAACCGGAGCTTTGTGCGCGAAGGAATGGTCCAGTTGTCGCGCGGCGCGCGCTGCGGCGTTCGGGCGTTGAAGCAGGTGGCGGGGGTGACGCGGGATTGCACGGCGGAAACGATCGCCTTCAAGCTGGCGCCGCGCATCAATGCCGCAGGGCGATTGGACGATGCCATGTTGGGCGTGCGATTGTTGACGACCGACAACCCGGCCGAGGCGCAGCAGTTGGCCGATCGGCTTGAGCAGCTGAATCGGGAACGGCAGCGCATCGAGGTGGATATCATGGCGGAGGCGCTGGCCTCGTTGAAGGATCAAGAGTTGCCGCCCGCACTGGTACTGGCCTCCCGGCAATGGCATCTTGGGGTTGTCGGCATTGTCGCGGCGCGCCTGGTCGATCGGTTTCAACGCCCGGCGATTGTCATGGCCATCAACGAGCAGGGCATTGCCAAAGGCTCGGCGCGGACCACCGGCGGGTTCGATCTTTATCAAGGACTGGCTGCCTGTCGGGAGATGTTGGAGGCCTTCGGTGGGCATCCGAGTGCCGCAGGGGTGACGATTCGCGAGTCCCGGATCGACGAATTTCGTGCCCGATTCTCCGATGTGGTGGCCGGGTGGACCCGCGACGGCGCCAAGGTCCCGACGTTGGACGTCGACGCGGAGCTGCGCCTGGACGAAGTGACGATGCAGTTGATCCAGGAAATCGGTTCGCTGCATCCGTTCGGCGCAGGCAATCCGGAGCCCACGTTTGCGGTGACCCGTCTCGAAGTCATGGATTCACGCACCGTCGGCGAGAAGCATCTGAAAATGACCGTGCGGCAAGGGGCGTCGCTGCCGTTCGACAGCATCGGATTCGGCATGAAGTCGTTGCTGGAGCGGGGTATTCCGTCCCGCGCCCCGGTCGATCTGGCCTTCACGCCGGAGCTGAATCACTGGAACGGCCGTGACCGGATTCAGCTCCGCATCCGCGATGTCAGACCGAGCGTGATTGAGTGAGCTATGGTCTACGAAACCGTTACAGATCTCGACCAGCTGCTGGATCGACTCAAGAGCTATTATGCTGATGCCGACCTCGGCCTAGTCCGTAAGGCCTACGAGTTTTCTGCGAAAGCGCATGCAGGGCAGCTTCGCCGGTCCGGAGAACCCTACCTTCAACATCCGATCGCCGTCGCCGGAGTCCTCACCTCGCTCAAAGCGGATGTCACCGCCATCGTCGCGGCCCTGCTGCATGATACTCTGGAAGATACCGTCGCCACGGCTGACGAACTCGAATCGGAGTTCGGGAAGGACGTGGTGCATCTGGTCGACGGCGTGACCAAGATCGGCAAGATCACGTTCCGGAGCTATGAGGAAAAACAGGCGGAGAATTTCCGCAAGATGGTGCTCTCGATGGCGGACGACATCCGGGTCGTCCTCATCAAGCTCGCCGACCGGCTGCACAATATGCGCACCTTGGAGCATCTCAGCGCGGCCAAGCGACAGGCGATCGCCCAGGAAACGCTGGAGATCTACGGGCCGCTGGCCAATCGCCTGGGAATCGGGTGGATCAAGAACGAGCTGGAAGATCTCTGTCTCAAGCACCTCAAGCCGGAGGTCTACGAGACGTTGCGCATCCGCGTGGCGAAACGGGACGAGGACCGGCAGCAGTACATCGACGAAGTGACGGAACTCGTGCAGAAGGCCATGCAAGAGAACGGGTTGGTCGGACAAGTCTACGGGCGCCCCAAACATCTCTATGGCATTTACCAAAAAATGAATAAGCAGTCGATTACGTTCGAAGAGGTCTACGATCTGACTGCGCTGCGGATCGTGACCGATACCAAGATGAACTGCTACGCCTTGCTCGGGGTGATTCATTCACTCTGGCGGCCGGTGCCCGGGCGCTTCAAAGACTACGTCGCGATTCCAAAATCCAATCTCTATCAGTCTCTGCATACGACGGTGGTGGGCCCGAAGGGGGAACACGTCGAGTTTCAGATCCGCACGGAGGAGATGCATCGTATCGCCGAGCAGGGCATTGCCGCGCACTGGAAGTATAAGGAACAAGGGGCCATTGCAGATCGTGACAGTAAGGCGTTCGGCTGGCTGCACCAGTTCGTCGAATGGCAGGAAGACTTGACGGATAATCGGCAATTCATGGATTCCGTCAAGCTCGATCTCTTCCATGATGTCGTGTACGTGTTCACGCCCAAAGGGATCGTCAAAGAGTTGCCGAAAGGATCGACGCCTATCGATTTTGCGTATGCGATTCACACCGAGGTCGGCGACCATTGTGTCGGGGCCAAGGTGGACGGGAAGATCGTTCCGCTCAAGCATCAGCTGGTCAGCGGAGATACGGTGGAAATCCTGACGTCCCCCACGCAAACGCCGCACAAAGACTGGTTGAAATTTGTCCGCACCTCGCGCGCGAAGACCAAAATCAAACATTGGATCAAGATTGAAGAGCAGAAGCGGAGTGTCGAGATCGGCCGTCGTTTACTGGAGTCTGAATTCCGCCGTCAGGGGATGGCGCCGGCCCGGATGTTCAAATCGGCGGAGCTGTTGGACGCCGCTCGTCAGTCGGGATTCGACAGTACCGACGAATTGGCTGCGGCGATAGGATTCGGCCGCGTGGCGACGTCGCAGGTCATCGGCAAACTGACGGCCCCGCCATCCGGGGCGCCGACGCCGGCTCAAGAACGTCCCGCCCCGCGTAAAGCGATAGGTGGGAAGAGCGACGGCACCGGCGTACAGGTCAAAGGGTCACGGGATCTACTGATGCAGCTGTCGCGCTGTTGCCATCCCGTGCCCGGCGACCGCATCCTCGGGTATATCACTCGCGGGCGCGGGCTGACGATCCATGCCGTCGACTGCCCGAATCTTGCGGCCCTGGACTACGACAAGGAACGGCTGGTGGAAGTGGAGTGGGACTCTGCCACACCCAGTACGCATTCGGTCAAAGTGTCCATCGTGGCTGTCGATAAGCCCGGGGTGCTGGCGAACGTGTCTTCCGCGATTGCGGAATGCCATGCCAACATCAGCCGCGCCGAGATCACGACGCGGGAGGATCAGAAAGCCGTGCTGGATTTTGTTGTGGAAGTTTCAGGCACTCAGCACCTCGATCAGGTACTGAAAGCCGTCGAGCGTGTGGACGGGGTGATTACGGCTAGACGGCTACGGGCCTGGCAGGAACGCTCTTAGCTTGCAAGATGCTGAAAAAGTCCGCCAGCGGCGTTCTCGCATCGTTCAGACCCTCAACGGGGACCCGGCCGCCTCACCACTCGGCGGCGCGCACAGACTTGGTGCTCCTTATTCGTCGCACCGTGCGCCCCCAGAGGGTACGCCTCGGCCCTTCACTCGCTGCGGCCTTGCTGGACGAACTTTTTGAGCATCCTGTGGGGGCATATCCTGTTACTATGCGGGCCATTGAGTTTGGCCCGTGCCACAATACTTTTTCTGTAGTCTGCTACGGTACCCGGAACTGAAGTTTCGATCCTCGCTGCAATTTCAAACTCTCAGCCCGTCCTCCCGCGAGTTCCAGGACATAGAGGGCCTCGTCATTCGGCCGATATTGAGGGCAGCTGTCGTCCGTTTTCGTGCAGATCGGGACATTCTGCTCCATATGGATGATCTGTTTTTTCCCATCCATCCAAATAATGTCGAGCGGGATCTTCGTGTTCTTCATCCAAAACACCCAGGCCTGCGCCTGTGAAAACGTAAAGAGCATGCCGCGGTCGGGGCCTAAATGCTCGCGGTACATCAATCCCTCTGCACGTTCCTTGGGCGTGTCGGCCAACTCCGCATAGATGATCGTGCCGCCCGGGAGGGTGATGGGAATCAGTCCCGGCGGGGCTTGATCGTTTCCCGCTTGCGTACAACAGGGGAAGGACAGGAGGAGGATGAACAGAAGCGCAAGTGGTCGTTGTCGTTGCACCGCGGCATCCTATCGGCCCTCTGGAGACGAGTCAAGCCGGAGGCCGCCTGCGGCAGTGCCTGTCCCACTATTCCTCGGATAGGGACAGGCGCCAAAAAGAAGGGCGCCGGTCCCCAACAGTACGGTGAGGATCCGGGGGGCGAGCCCGCCGGCCGAAGGCTCGCCGTCACATCGGATCAGCGATTGCAGCAGTAGCGCTCATGAGCAATGCGGGCTAAGAGTGTCTTGCAATCGCGCGGTCGGCTATGCCATCCTCGGCCAGCTTAAGCAAGGGAGGGGCGCATGAAAGAGACGCGGAAAGTCCATTACGTCAAAGGCGTGTTTGTTTGCCCGCAGTGCCGGCAGTCGTATGTGCAGGAAAAGTGGATCGAAGCATGGCGTGTTCGCTGTCACAAGTGCGATTATCGTGGAGCACTCACGGACGTCTCCGTCGAAGAGCGTATGGAAGAGGAAACGTTCCGTCGTTGACTCGGCGCCGCTCCTGCGCGCCGCTCTCTTCTCTCTGTGAGTCGATGTGTTCTGATCTCACCCGTATTTCACGACTCCGCTCCAGTGGCTCCCTATTTCTCTGTGTCCTTCTTCTGATACCGGGCATTGGCTCAGGCGAGACTTTTGCCGACGAGCCGGCCCCGCTGGTGAAGGTGCTCGTGACCTACCATTCGCTCTCCGGCAACACCGAGCGCATGGCCGAAGCGGTGGTCGATGGCGTGAAGAGCGTTCCCGGCACCGAGGCGCTGTTGAAACGAGTCGGCCAGGTGACGGCGGATGATTTGTTCTCCGCCGACGCGGTCGTGGTCGGATCGCCGGTCTATTGGTCGAACATGTCGGGCGAGGTGAAAACCTTCTTCGATAACTGGCAGTTCAAATTCGGTGTGTTCCCCGAATTCAAGATGAAGAACAAGATCGGCGCGGCCTTTGCCACCGGCGGGCAGATTTCAAGCGGCAAAGAAGTGACGATGCTCACGATCCTTGCTGCGATGCTGGGGAATCAGATGATCGTGGTCAGTGGGGGCGGGGCCTTCGGCGCATCTGCGACGACCGAGGGAGATAGCCCCGGCATTGACAACAAGGAGATGGCCGACGCCAAGGAATTGGGCCGGCGTGTGGCCGAAGTTGCTGTGATGATGCAGCGAGGCTCTTCTCACTAGCAGGCTGTTGAAAAAATCCGCCAGCGGCGTTCTCGCATCGCTCAGACCCTCAACGTACCCCAGAGGGTACGCTTCGGTCCTTCACTCGCTGCGGCCTTGCTGGACGGCCTTTTTGAACAGCTTGTGGGCTCTGCTGGAGCCGTCCGGGACTTCCTCCAGGCTTGTATTTCTCCGGGTCGAAAATAGTTTGTCAGCATCTGCTAGTCAGAGGGCGTCCCTTCCTGTCGGGGTGCGTCTTCTCTCTTGCCAATTTCTGAATCAATGCGCCGGCGTCGGTCTATCCGCGCATGGAGACGGGATTGTCCTTGTCGATGGCAAGTGGATCGGTGTCGCGGCAGTCTTGTCGGGGAAGGTGGGGGAGAAGGCCTTAGCTTCGTACGCTACCGGGGGAAGGCACTTGGTGCGCACTCGTCGCGATCTGCACAAACTCGTGAATATTCTTTGAGCAGCGACCGCAGCATCCTGTCTCTTTCAGTCCGAACTTCGCTTTAAGTTGGCAGGGCATGACGATGCCGGCCTGTCCTGCTTCACGGACATCCGAATCAGTAATTCCCTTACAGAGACAGAGGTACATGGGCCGTACTCCTTCATCGTCGAGGAGGGTTATGGCTCTAGTAACGATTATGATAACCGTTATCAACTAATGCAATGATACGCCCGTCCTCTCTATGTGTCAAGAGCGGGCGGGCGGGCGGAACAGGTGTGATGAGGGAGATGGGGAATGCCTCTTGTCCTGGAAGGGCAGGCCGGTTTTACAGCGTTCGTTCCAGCTGATCGACCATCTCGCGGATCGTAGCGAACCCCGATTGCCAAAAATCTTCAGAAGCCATATCGACTCCGACTTTGGCGAGAATCGTCCGGGGTGCCTCCGACCCGCCGGTACTCAGCAAATCCAGATACTTGGGCACGAACGCCGCCCCTTCCTTCTGATACATCCGGTAGAGGGCGAGCACCAATAAGTTGCCGAAGCTGTAGGCGTAGCAATAGAAGGGGCTGGCAAAGATGTGTGGAATGGTCAGCCATTCCCATTGAAACTCATCCGGGACCTTGATTCCTTTTCCAAACTGCTGCCGCACCTCGGCCAGATAGGTCTTGGCCAGATCCTTCACGGTCGCACCCTGGGCGATCATCTCATGAGCCTGATTCTCAAATTGGACGAAATAGGCCTGCCGGAGGACCGTGGCGTAGATGTCATCCAGTTGGTTGAGCAGGAGTGCCTGCCTCACCTTCTTGTCCCGTTCCTGGTTCATGAGGGCATCGGACAGGATGCGTTCCCCGAACACCGACGCTGTTTCCGCCAGCGGAAGGGTGGAATGGAAGGTAAACATAGAATGCCGCGCCGCCAGCATGCCGTGGACGGCATGGCCAAGCTCATGGGCCATCGTCGCGATATCGCGCGCCTCGCCGGTGAAGTTCAGCAGCACGTAAGGGGTCATACCCGGGACGACGCTGTAACAATAGGCACCCCCGATTTTCCCGGGCCTCGTGCGCGCGTCGATATGGCGTTCATGAACCACCCGTTCCGCCAATTCAGCTAATTGCGGAGAGAATCCTCGATAGGCGTCCAGCAACATTCGGACGGCATCCTGATAGCGATAAGCTTTCTGCTCCGTGCGATGCGGCGCATAGATGTGATAGCGGCTCATCGGCTTGATCTTGCACAGGCGAGCTTTGATGCGGAAGTAGTGCTGGAAGATGCCTGCGTTTTTCTGACAGACCCTCAGGAGCGATGTCACGGCTTCATCCGGTATGTCGTTACCGAGGTTGCGGGTGGCAATCGGAGAGGCGAACCGGCGGAGCTGGAGATTCTCCGCTTTCCAGTCGTTGACCAGGGTCTTGTAGATTTCGCCCAGCAGATCGTGCTGATCAGCGTAGACACGGTACAGCTCTCGATAGGCGGCTTCACGCAGTCGTCCTTGTGCATGGCGGAGATAGGACGTCAGTTCCTCGCGCGTCATCGTCTTCCGCTTGCCTTTGACGGTGAGCGTGAACGTGAAGGCATTGGTCACGACGTCGTACAGCGAATGGACTGCGCTGCGACCCGTGATGTTCTTGATGTTGACGATTTTTTCTTCCGGTTCAGACAGCGTGTGAGGTTTAAACCGGCGAATGGTTTCGAGATGATACCGGAGCGTGCCCGTTCCGGTCATGAGTCGGCGCGCGTTGTCCTCATCGACGCTCTGCCACCACAGGTCGAAAAATACCAGTCGGTTGTGGAGCGCTGTGAGCCGCTCCTCGACCTTGGTCTTAAACGAACGAGCGGCGAGGTGTTTGGTATTTTCGGAGAACCAGAGGTAGGCATAGGCGCTGATCCGGGACGACGCAGCCGCGATGTCTTCGCTGAGAGTCAGCAGGGGGTGGAGGATTGATGTCGCCATGGTCGGACTGAGCTGGGCGCGCGCAGATTCAAATTGCGCCACCTTGGACTCGATCTCTCCCAACAGGACCTCGAAACGCTGCACCGGATCCTCTGCCAAATGTGAGAGATCCCAGCGCTCGGAATAGGTATGGCTTTGTCGTTTTGGGGAGAGGGTTGTGCGTGAGGTCGAAGTTTTCCGGCTGGTCTTCACAGGCATAGGTTGCGTCTCCTTCATCTCGCCTTTAGCAGGATGCTGAAAAACTCGCTTTTCTCACCCGCCCGACCCCGGCGCGCCGAGACGCGCCTTTTCCCGTGCGGCGTTTTCAAATCGTTCAGACCCTCACCGTACCCTGAAGGGTACGGCCTCGGACCTTCGCTCGCTGCGGCCTTGCTGGACGGCCTTTTTGAGCATCCTGCCGGCTGTTCTGGCACTACTTCCTTCGTAATATCGCAACGGGGCATTGCACAAAACCCAAGTTTTTCGCAGCCTGTTAGGCATCATGGGCCGGGCTTGTTCGGCCAGGATCATACCATTCCACCGATCCTGCCGGAGAAATTTTCTCTCGTCTAGCCTGGATTATTCATGAATAGTCCTGGCTGAGACCAGGGAGAATCTTTCATCTGTGGTGGCATTCTCGGTATGATGCGCCAATAGCGACGGGAGACCTCATGACCGACCAAGAACTCAACCGGGCCGTCCAATATGTCACAGCCAGCACGTCCTATGGGCGCGACACGGTGGCCGAGATCCTCAACACGGGACTGAGCGAAATGACTTCGCTGGCCACGCAATCGTCGGAGCGGTTCGAACGGGAGGTGCTGTTGGAATATGTCTGCCAATGGACTATCAAACGCACGGCCCAACCGGAACCGTTAGTCAGGGAAATCCTGGGCTGCGCGAGCCGCTGGCTCGACGAAGTGTACGAGGAGATCGCCAAGCGCCAGCCTGAAGCCCTCGGCCTCTCATCCGATGATGATGAGGACGACGAAGGAGCGGAGCCCGTCTAGCAGGATGCTGAAAAAGCCGTTCGTTGCACCCTCCCACCGCGGCGGGTATTTCACCCTCCCGACCGGAAGTCTGCCAAGCCAGATTCTTCCTCCTGGGACGAGACTTTTCCCATGCGGAATTATTCGGGAAGCATGAGGTTGATCAATGGAGCGTCAATGTTTAGGCGGGCAGCGAGCCTTTGAGCAGTTCGAAATTCTTCGTCACCATCGCGTCGCCGTTTTTCGTGGACACATCGATGCCGGTGGCGCAGACGGTTTGGCACTCGTCGATTCGACCCAGCTTATGCAGTGACTGGGCCAGGGCATAGTAGGCGGCCGAGTAGGTGGGTTTCACCGTAACGCATTGCTGAAGGGCCTTGGCTGCTTCTTCGAAGTTCGCATCTTCCATGTAGGCCTTCCCGAGACCAAACCAGGCCACCTCGTCGTTCGGATCAATCGTCAGGACTTTCTTCAGCGGTTCGATGCGGGGATTCGGCATTCCTCTCTCCTCGTTGGATGGGCGCTTCAATCACCATAGCATGCGTTTCCGCTCGTTGTCTATGCGCTTTCCTGCATGCTAATCTGACAGCGTATTTCGTATCGTGCGAAGTGTATCTCCTTAGTTGCGAAAAGCGCTTCACGGACTCCGACATGGGAAACACCGGACTCGTCTACGATCCTCGCTATCTCGACCATGACATGGGGGCCGGGCATCCTGAGTCGCCCAATCGGCTGCGTGCCATCATGCGGCAGCTGGAACAGAGCGGTACGGCGACTCGGCTGACCATGATTGAACCGCGCGAGGCTGAAGACGAATGGATAACGCAGATCCACACGCCCTCGTATCTTGCGATGCTGAAGGCTCACGCCCCGGCGCATGGGCGGGTCTCGCTCGATCCCGATACCTCAATGTCTCCCGGCTCATTGACCGCTGCCTATCTGGCAGCCGGCGGGGCGTTGGCTGCTGTCGATGCGATCATGTCTAAAGAAGTCGATCATGTATTCTGTGCAGTGAGGCCGCCGGGGCATCATGCCGAAGCGGGGCGCGCGATGGGCTTCTGCCTTTTCAATAATGTGGCGATTGCCGCGCGCTATGTGCAGCAGCGATACGGGCTCCAACGGGTGCTCATCGTCGATTGGGACGTGCATCACGGGAATGGCACACAGCACAGTTTCGAAGACGATTCCTCCGTGCTGTACTTCAGCCCGCACCAGTATCCGCACTATCCCGGCACGGGCCGCGCGACGGAGCGGGGCAGAGGGGCAGGGGAAGGGTTCACGATCAATGTGCCGATGGAAGCGGGGGAGGGCGATGAGGAGTATCGCGCCGTCTTTCAGGAATCGTTGGTGCCGGCGGCCGATGCGTTCAAGCCGGAATTCGTGATCATCTCTGCCGGCTTCGATGCGCATAAGGACGATCCCCTCGCGAGCATGGGGTTGACGGAAGAGGGCTACGAGGACCTTACCGGCATCGTGGCCGGCATCGCCAAGCGCCATGCCGGCGGGCGCATTCTCTCGTCGCTCGAAGGCGGGTATCATCTGACATCCTTGGCTGCTTCGGTCGATCGCCACATCCAGGCGCTGTTAGCCGCATGAAGACCTCTGTCAAAATTCTGCTCGGTTGTGTCCTGGCGGGCCTGTTCATCTATGTGTATTACGCCGAGATCAAACCGGTCGTGATTTTCGGGTTGCGGTCGGATTATGCCCATGCGATTCCGTTTCAGAAAATCCCGGAAGGTTTGACGAGCCTGAAGGCCGAGTCTTGTGGCCAGTGCCATCGCGAGATCTACGACGAATGGAAGACGAGTATCCACGCTCATGCCTATGAGGATCCGTTCTTTCAGGCCTATTGGAAAAAGGACAAGAATATCTGGGTGTGCTTGAACTGCCACACCCCGCTGGAAAACCAGCAGCCGACATTGGTGACAGAGATTCCGCGAGGGCGGGTGGAGAAGGCGATTCAAGAGCCCAATCCCCGGTTCGATCCCGAGTATCAGAAGGAATCGGTGACCTGTGCTGCCTGTCATGTGCGGGATGGAGTCATCTACGGACCGTTCGAAGATTCCGCCGCGCCGCATCCGACCGAGTTTGATCCGAATTTCAGGACGACGCAGGTCTGTTATCGCTGTCACAATGTCGTGTCCGGGCCGGCGCAGTTCTATCAGATGGGACCTTGCGGGACCTATGCGGAATACGAAGGCAAGTTTTTCATGCAGGAGCGGGGCTTCATTTGCCAGAGTTGTCACATGCCTGAAATCGATCGACCGGTGGCGGTGAACAGTCCGATCCGACGTGGCCGCCGGCACCTCTGGCGCGGCGGGCACGATCCAGATATGGTGAAGCGGGCGGTGGGAATACAAGTAAGGGCCGACAACGCTTCACCCAAGCCGGGCGATCGAGTCGGATTTACGCTCACGTTGATCAATGCAGGAGCCGGCCATAAGATTCCAACTGGCGATCCCGACCGGTACTTCACGGTGGAATTTTCCGTGGAAGATCAGCAGGGGCGGGTGCTTGATCACCAAACATCGACGATGGGCCGCTGGATTATGTGGCAGCCTGCCATCGTCGAGTTGTATGATAACCGCCTCTTGCCCTTGGCCAGCCGGGAATACCAGTTTGAGTACCAACTCCCGGCTCAGGCAGCCGGCTTGAAAGTAAGGACGCGAGTGCAGTATCACATTTTGTCCGATAAGCAGCATGAGATGTTGCAGACCAAATACGGCCTGACGGGAAACGATCCCTATCGATTCGTCATTTACGAGCGGGAATTCCCGCTTTCAGGCGCGCTTGCCGCGGTATTGAACGAGGACAACCAGCTCTCAGCGATCTCCCGTCGACAATACGGAGGAAGTTGCAAAGCCGAGCTCAAGGCTGACAGCTGAAGGCTCATTACAAAAGGAACGACATGACACACGCGTTGCTTATTGATACCGAAACCGTCCAGCAGAGTTTGGGGCAACCGGGCCTGGTGATTATCGATGTGCGTGGGCGGGCGGCCTACGAATTCGGCGGCCATATTCCAGGGGCTGTGCATTCGACCTGGCATGATTACAGCGACCCGAAATCCGTGCCGAAGGGATTGCTTGATCCGGATCGTGGACGCATGGAACAGAAGATCCGCGCCTTGGGCATCAGTCAGGACAGCGATGTGGTCATCTATTCCAATCCGTTCGACAACTGGGGAGACGAAGGACGCATGTTCTGGATGTTGGAATATCTCGGACACACGCGACTGCGCATTCTCGACGGCGGATGGGTCAAGTGGGTGCAGGAAAAACGGCCGTTCGAGCATGGGTACATAACCCCCAAGCCGGGGACCTTCACCGTCAAGCCGGTGGCTTCCGTGATCGCCGTCAAAGACGAACTGAAGCAGCTCGTGAAGCAGCCGCATCCTGGCACCGTGATTGTCGATGCGCGCAGCCTCGAAGAATATCTCGGGAAAGAGGTGTCGGGGATACCGCGGGCTGGTCACATTCCTTCCGCGATTCATGTCGCTTGGACCGGATTCCTTCAACCAAACGCCACGGTGAAAGATCTGGAGACGATCACTGAAAGTCTCGCCGATAAAGGTCTCAGACAGGATCAAGAAGTCATCTGCTATTGCACCGGCGGTGTCCGTTCAGGGTGGGTCTATTTTGTCCTCAAACTCGCCGGGTATCGGAAGGTCCGCAACTATCCGGGATCCTGGTGGGAGTGGAGTCGGGATTTCGCCTGTCCTGTGGAAAAAGACGCCATGGGTTTGCAACAAGTCCTGAAAGTCGATCCACAGGTAAGGCCTTCTTGACTGTGAAAAAATGGCTGTGTAAGGTGAGCGGAGTCGAGGACACGGCGGATCCCTTTCACCCGTCGAATGAATCTTAACCACTGAGGAGGAACCTATGAAAATGAGAATTCATCGCGGAGCACTGGTCGTAGCGGCGGTTGCCGCGCTTGTTGGTTTCCCGCTGTTCAATGGGCTCGCCCTTGCCGATAACAAGCATGTGAGTGAAGCCGTGGAACATGCCAAGGAAGCTGTGACACATGGCAAACAGGGGCATGCCGATGCTCTGGTGCAGCATGCTGAGGGAGCGCTGAAGCATGCCGAGGCGGCCGGTGTGAAGAATCCGCATCTGGATGAAGGGATCAAGGAGCTCAAGGAGGCCGTTGCCCATGGCAAGGCCGGTCATGCCGATGTGGCAACCAAACATGCCGAAAGCGCGGTTACCCATTTGTCCGAAGTGAAGTAAGTCATTCGGTCAGAGATCTTTTTGAACGGGCAGGGGCGACCCTGCCCGTTTTTTCTGGGGACATGACGATCATGCGAGTCGGGTTTTTTCAGTTCGCTCCACAGTTCGGCGAGGTGTCGCACAATCTTGATAAGGTTGTGGAAACACTCGACCGGGCTGACGCCGATCTGATCGTCTTGCCCGAGTTGTTTGCTTCCGGTTATCAGTTCGTGTCGCAGCAAGAAGTGATCACCCTGTCGGAGTTGGTGCCGAATGGACCAACCACACAACGGCTGATCGACCTTGCAAAGCGGCGACGGATGGTGATTGTCGCCGGTCTTCCGGAACGCGCCGGGGCTGCCTGCTATAACTCCGCCGTGGTCGTCGGGCCTTCCGGGTTCATCGGGTGTTATCGCAAGACGCATCTGTTTTTTGAGGAAACGCTGTTCTTTGCGCCAGGCGATACGGGATTTCAGGTGTGGGATATCGGACCGGCCAAAATCGGCGTGATGATCTGTTTCGATTGGTACTATCCGGAGGCTGCTCGCACCTTGGCGCTCAAGGGAGCGGAGATCATCTGCCATCCCTCGAACCTGGTGTTGCCCAATTGCCCGGACTCCATGCCGGTTCGGTGCCTCGAAAATCGAGTGTTCGCCGTGACCTGTAACCGCACAGGAAGCGAAGCGCGAGGCGGCAAAGATCGGCTGACGTTTATCGGGAACAGCGAAGTCGTTGCTCCACGCGGGGCGATTCTGCATCGCGCGCCGCGGGAGCAGGACGAACTCTGTATTCTCGAGATCGATCCTGCCGACGCGCGGAACAAAGCCGTTACGCCCTACAACGATCTGCTCCGCGATCGACGCGAATCTCTCTATCGCTGACAGGATGCTGAAACAGTCTGTCTTCCCTCCCGCCCGACCCGGCGGGTATTTCACCCTCCCGCCCCGAATCTGCCAAGCCAGATTTTTCGTCCTGGGACGCGTCTTTCCCCGGGCATCGTTCTCGACACCCGTGAGCGTATCCCGTGAACATGCCGCAGCCGGTTCTGCGACGAGAGGCGAACGACGCTTCACGAGCGACGCACGCAGCGGACGGCCTGCTTGAGCAACCTGCGGGGCTTACCTGCAGGGTCCGGTTTGTCGTGCCGCTTGCGCGACCAAGATCAGCACGGTAGGATGATGACTATGAAAGCTCCCCTTGGGAAAGGTATCTTCCTCATCGCGGCACCTTCCTTGCGCGATCCGAACTTTCGGCAGACCGTCGTGTTGCTCTGCGAGCATGGGGCCGAAGGCGCGCTAGGCGTCGTCGTCAATCGCCCGACTGGGATGTCGGTTTCAGAGGCGTTACCTCAAGTACCGATTCTCGAAGGTCAACGGCACGTTCTCTTCTCCGGAGGGCCGGTGCAAACAAACCAGGTCATGATGCTCTATCGCCTGGATCAACTTCCTGAAAACTCCCATCATGTCTTCGATGGGATCTGTCTCGGCGGGGATACAGACCTCGTCGATCGTATCTTGACTGCTAGTGAAGGGCGCGAGGCGTTTCGCGCCTACATCGGGTATTCCGGATGGGGCCCGGGGCAGCTGGAATCTGAAATGCAGACCGGTTCCTGGATTACCCTTCCCGCAGATCCCAGCGTGGTGTTCGACAAGGATCCCGCACGTGTCTGGCCGGACATCGTGAGCGCCCTGGGTGATGACTATCGCCACTATGCGGATATGCCCTTCGACCCCTCCTTGAATTAGCAGGATGCTAAAAAAAACCGCCCGCTTCGTTCTCGCCTCGAAAGCATCCTCAACATAGCCCGCTTGGGAAACCAGCTGTTTTGGCAGCTCGGGATGGGCGGGTGAGGAACGCTACGCCTCCGGTACCTTCATCAGCTGCGGCCTTGCTGACGGAATTTTGAGCATCCCGGGGGGAGCTTCGCCTCCGGGAGATGTTCGCGGTTGGGATTTAGTGAGCGCCCGCCATTTTTTCAATAGCCTAGTAGTCCCACGCCTATTCCTCGCCATTCCATTGCGGCCTTCTCGTGCAGGGTGGTACCCTGCTTGCTCGTACGGTTGGCCTTCCTGGAGTCGCGCCGATATGGTGAGACGGATGGGCTTTTTGATGGGGCTGGCCCTTCTCGTCGGCGCCTGCTCCGGATGCGGCGTGCTGTACACTGTCGTGAAGTCGGAATCCAAGCTGGACCGGCTGGCAGTGCCGATGACGAAGGCTGAGGTGATCGAGCAGGTCGGTCGGCCGGACCGTGTGCTGCGTGACGATGGCCGTCTGCTGGTCTGGGAATACTCCCTCACGGCCCGCAAACAGTGGCTCTATGAGTTGGCCCTCTGCCCGGTCTCGATCTGGATCGGCGGCTGCATTTTCTATCCCTTCACCAACGTCGCGGCGGAACATCAACGCGAATATCCGTACCACATCGTGCTGGTGAACGACGAACTCTGTGCCTGGGGCGCGCCCGCCGCGATTCTGCAGCGGCGCCGCGCCTGTGCCTCATCCGGCACTGCCGCTATAGGATCCGGCGGGATGCTCGGACGTCCTGAGCCGGTCGTCACCGGCGTCGGCCCGATCAATCGAGACATGATCGATCGCTATCGTACGATGGCCGTGATGCCGTTCGTCGATGCGGCAGCCGCTCAAGGATCCGGCTCGCGTGTCGCTGGGATTGTGACGACCTTGTTGTTGGACTTGGATGTCAATATGGTCGAGCGAGCCAAGCTCGACGAAGTGTTCAAGGAGCAGGTTATCCAGCTGAAGCATGCCGACGATGCCGAGGTGCTGAAAGTCGGGAAACTCGTCGGTGCGCACGCCATTGTGGTGGGCGAAGTGCAACAATGGGAGCGAACCGAGGGAGACCAGATCAGCCGCGTGTCGCTGGCTTTACGGATGATCGACGTCGAGAGCGGCTTGGTGTTATTCCACGGGGAAGGACACGGTTCTGACGCCACGGCCGATGATCCCGAGGGCTTGGCCCGCGTCATCGCGCATCGCATTCTCGCCCGGTTCGGTTCGCAAACCGGGTTACTCGGGTCCGGACGAATCGGCATCAACTGGGACTTACAGGAATCAGCCGGCGCTCGATACTACTTCGTGCGGGAACTCCGTGGCGGCCTGCCTGCCGAAAAGGCGGGCCTCAAGGTTGGTGATAGAGTCGTCGCCTGTAATGGCGCGGTATTATCTAGCGTGTCTTCAGAGCGGGAAGCGAAACGACTCTGTCAGGTTGAGGCAGGGCAGATCCTCAGATTGGAGGTGCGTCGAGCCGGACAGCCAATAGAGATATCTCTGACGGCTGAGAAGCGGCCGGGGCTATAGGGGCTGGCGTGCCCTCCGTTCATCAGCAAGCAGGGGGGCGAGAAATTGTCCGGTATGAGAGGCCGTCACTTTCGCCACCTGTTCCGGTCGTCCTTCTGCCACAATCTGTCCGCCCGCTGCCCCGCCCTCCGGTCCCAGGTCGATAATCCAATCGGCGCTTTTGATCACATCCAGATTGTGTTCCACGACCACCACGGTATTGCCGCTGTCCACCAGCTTCTGCAGTATCGCCAGGAGTTTCTTGATATCCTCGACGTGCAGCCCAGTGGTCGGTTCGTCCATGATGTAGAGCACATTCTTCGCGGATGCGTCTTTGAGTTCGGCGGCGATTTTCAACCGCTGGGCCTCGCCGCCCGAGAGTGTCGTCGCGGATTGGCCGAGCCGGAGATAACCGAGCCCGATGGAGGAGAGCAGGCGGAGTTTCTCCGTGAGCTTGGGGGAACCGCTAAAAAATCCCAGCGCTTCGTCGACGGTCATTTGCAGCACTTCATGAATCGTTTTCCCGCGATAGCGAACGGAGAGGACGTCCGGTTTGAATCGCTTTCCGTCGCAGGTTTCGCAGGTGGCATAGATATCTTCAAAGAAATACATCTCAAGTTTCTCGACGCCGCTCCCTTCGCATCGGTCGCACCGGCCCCCGGTGGTATTGAAGGAGAAATGGCCCGGTGTGAGCCCGCGCCGGAGCGCATCGCGCTCAGAGGCGAAGAGGGAGCGAACCTCATCAAACGCTTTAAGGTAAGTGATCGGATTCGAGCGCGGCGTTCGACCGATCGGTTCCTGATCGATGAGCTTGATGCCGGTCAGATGTTCGATCCCCTTAATCGCGCGAAACTTGCCCATTGGCAGTGACTCGACACGAAAGGCACGGGCGACGGCTCGGTAGAGCGTGTCTTCGACCAACGTGCTCTTGCCTGACCCCGAGAGGCCCGTGACACAGATCAACATGCCGAGCGGAATTCTAACAAAGAGATCCTTGAGGTTGTGCTCGCAAGCCCCCGCGATAACAAGAATTTTTCCTGATCCTTTCCGTCGATACCGTGGGGTCGCAATCTCGTCTTCGCCACGCAGGTAGCGCGCCGTGATTGACCGCCGGTCTGCAATGAATTCCTGTTGTGGTGCTGCGCAGATCACCTCGCCGCCCTTCTCGCCTGATAAGGGGCCCAGCTCGACGAGATAGTCGGCCGCCAGCATCATCTGGCGATCATGTTCGACGACGACCACCGTGTTGCCTTGGACTGCCAGCTCTCGCAGGATGCCGGCGAGCGTCGCGGTGTCACGCGGGTGGAGGCCGATGGTCGGTTCGTCGAGGACGTACAGCGTGCCGACCAGGTGCGCACCGAGTTGATTGGCCAAGGCCGCGCGCTGGGCCTCTCCTCCCGAGAGCGTACGGGTCTGACGGGAGAGAGTCAGATAGCTGAGGCCTACGCGTAGGAGAAAGCCAAGCTTGTCCGTCAGTTGCCTGAGGATGTCGCGGGCGACCTGCTCTTCATGAAGAGAGAGGGTGAGGGATGTGATCCAGGCGGCAGCTTCTTCGATCGTGAGAGTAGAAAGCGCATGAATGTCTGTGCCCGCGATCTTCACGTAGCGCGCGTCCGGTCTGAGTCGAGACCCCTCACAGGCCGGGCAGGGGACCGGTGTCCGGTAGCGGCTGAGCATGACGCGCACGTGCAACTTGTAGCGCTTCCCTTCCAAGTATTCGAAAAACTGTTGCACGCCCTCCAGCTTGCCTTCTCCCTGCCAGAGCATCTGCTGGATATTCTGTGGCAGGTCCTTGTAGGGGATGGTGAGGTCGACTCCACGCCGCTTCATGGAGAGCAACATTTGCTTCTGCCACCAATCGCCGCTCGGTTTGCTCCAGGGCTCAATCGCGCCTTGGGCCAGGGACTTGCTGTGGTCGGGAATGACGAGGTCGGGATCGTAACGAAGAATATTGCCGAATCCTTTGCACTCGGGACAGGCGCCGAGTGGATTGTTAAAGGAAAAGAGGACCGGACGAATCGGTTCGAATGTTCGGCCGCATTGTTGACAGCGAAAGTCCGTGCTGTAGGTTCTGGGTCCCTGGTCGATGACCTCTACGCGGCACAGGCCCTCCCCCTCGCGAAACGCGGTTTCGATCGCTTCGACGAGGCGGGATCGGTTGTCTTCCCGGATCACGAGCCGATCAAGGACTACATGCAGTGTGTCCGGCTTGGTTTTGGGAAGGCTGTGGATCTCGTGGAGGTCGAGGATTTCCTCGCAGCACTGCACTCTGGTGAACCCGCGCAGCAACAGCGATTGGAGAAAGGTCTGGTCCTGTTTCGGCGCCGGCGCTTTGACAGGAAAGAGGATCATCGCTCGTGTGTCGGAGCAATGGTTCAGGAGGTCGTCGGCGACGCTGCCGGGGTGAAAGCTGCGCGCATCAATGCCGCAATCGGGGCAGACCGGATGGCCTAATTTGGCGAACAGGAGTCGCAGGAGGTCGGCAATCTCGGTCGTGGTTCCGACGGTCGAGCGGGCGGTGCGGATGGGGTTCTTCTGCTCGATCGCTATGGCGGGGCGGACGTTGATCAGCCGGTCGACATCGGGCCGATTGACCTTGTCGAGAAACATGCGGGCATAGGTGGAAAGCGATTCCACATAGCGCCATTGGCCTTCGGCGAACAGCGTGTCGAACGCGAGAGAGGATTTCCCCGATCCTGATACGCCCGTGATGGCCGTGACCTGATTGTGGGGGATGCGCAGCGAGATGTTCTTGAGATTGTTTTGCCGTGCTCCTTCGACGATCAGGTCGCTGGAAGGAACGAGAGGCTGTCTTATGCTTGCCATAGATTGGTTGCGAGGAAAGGAAGAAGGGGTATCGTAACAATCCAGCTGCAGGGGTTCAAGGACGGATCGAGGGGGTGGGGGATAGGGAAGAGTCGTTTCCCCGGAGCCGTCTGACTATTTCCTGGCAATTTCTTCTCACCTCGATTACGCTCGGCGTGGACGCTGCTCACAGGAAGAAACGATCCATCATGACACAGGCTGCTACTCCAGTGGATTACATGGGACTCGGACGTCAACTCGCGGGGTTGCTGGGCGCGAGTCTTGAGGGCGCCTCAGCCGATGCGATGAAAGAACTGGCCCGGGCCTACGATCCCTCGGCCAACGAGGCTCGCATCAGCGCCGAGGTCTTTATTTTTCACAAATACCTTATCGTGCAAGCCTGTGTCGGCGCGTTTCCCGAGTCGCATGTCGAACGGGTGATCGGGGGACTCTTTGCTGCGTTGAACGAAAAAGCCACGGGGCTTCAGTTCAGCCAAGAACGGCAGAACGCGATGGAGCAGATGTGGCAGATGCGGGCCAAGCAGTTCGATGCGCCTTTTACGAAGGATCGGGAACACTTCCTCGACGAAGCCGCCGACCCGACCTATTGGAAACAGTCCATTACCCGGTTTTGCCAGAATGTATGTGAGATCGAGCATCCTCCCGATATTTGGGCCGGCGGCAAAGGGCCCTCGCACGAAGCGAGTCAATGCGTCACCGCCGCCATCGATCGGCTGGTATCGGCGATGCGTGAAATGAATCGGTTACACTTCAGTCACCTGGCCTAGTACGGACGTTCGTCCGGCTTCCATTCGATTCCAATTCAACGGCAGCCATAGACCGTGCCGCGTGAAGCGCGAGATACGCGAGAAAGGCGCAACGTGGACAGATGGGGCTCCCACCTCGTTTGGCCCGTCTCGCTCGTCCCGTCTGCCTCGCGCGGCGTTCCTGCGAGGGTATTGCCCTCTTGTCCGAGACGTGCAGGCCATCGAAGTGTTGCCGCCCCGAAATGCTTTTTCCGCAGCCTGCTGGGAGCGGAGATGCGCAAGATCGCGAAGGGTGTGGATCTCTACGGTAGCGGGAGGTTATCGGATGGCAAGCTTGAGTAGCCCGACACAACCGAAATACAGCGTCATGGACAGGGCCATGGCCGGCCAGAACCCGATCCGCGGAACGCCATGAATCATGGAGATGACGTACACGATCCAGGGCGGCACAAACCACAAGAGGTTCTTCGCATATCCCACCAACGACTCGCTGCCGCCGTTTAGATAAATTAGAATAAACGTCGCGCCCGTGATGGCCGGAAATGTACTGGCAAAGGCGGCGAGAAACGAACGGCCTTGAGACCCGAGGTAGGTTGAGACGCTGACGATGGTGCCGCCCATTAGAAAATACACTGCATACTTTACGACGTCATTCACGTTGCGTCCTCCTCAGATTCCTTGAAACGCTTCCATCGCCTCGCGCTCCAAGGCCTCGCCTTGTCCGGTATAGCGGGGTGAGAAGTGAAAGACAACCAAGTTGCGCACCTGGGCTTTGCGTGCCATGAGGCCTGCCTGTCTGGCTGTCAGGTGATACCGGCTGCGGGCCTTCTCGGCGTCAGCGTCCAGGTAGGGCGATTCGCAGTAGAACACGTCTGCGTCCCTTGCGAGGGAAATGATTTTGGCTTCATTCTCTTCATCGAACCGGGCATCGACGACGTAGGCGATTTTCTGCCCCCGTGAGATGGTGCAGAATCGTTCTTTGATCTCGCCCAACACCAGCTCCCGCTCCTCGCGGTGGTGCTCGTCATAGAGTGTGGCTGTAAAGCGGAATTCGTCCGGTTGACCCTGCCAGATGTGCTGTTTTACGTCTTTGAGCCAGGAACCGACCGGCAGGTCCGCCTCGCGGAGTTTCTGCTTGTTCACATTGATGTGGAATTGCTCCTCCAGGGAATAGGCAAACGAGGGAATGCGATGGTTCAAGGAGACCGCGCTCACGGTGAACATGGGATCGTTGAGGACCGTGAATTGGCCTGTGGACGGTTCCGGCGCGAGAGGGCGGGCCGGTTGTCCATCCGGGCGGAACCAGTCGATTGCGCGGAACAATGTCCGCCGGATTTCCTGAGGGTGAAACTCCTGGACGTCGAGGGTCAGTGGATACCCGTCAACCAGATTCCATGTGTAGCCTTGCAATTTGCCATGCACATTGTTGATAAGTCCGGGAGGACCGAATAGTCGGACGGTCTTGCCTCGCCCCAAAGCCACTCGCAGGACTGCATCGAAGCCGATGAAGTGGTCCACGTGCGTGTGGGAAATGAATATGTCGTTGGCACGCAGGAGCCTCGTTGCCCCCAGCACGTCATTGTGGCCCAGGTCAAACAGCAGTGCCCGCTTCGACCAGCGGACCTCCACGTAGACTCCGGGATCCCCGAAGACGTCGTTCACCAGAAAACTGGAGAATGAGGGGTTCACGGGCTGCTCACGGCATGAGGGTGGCGCGGAGGGCACAATACATCAGCATCACTTCCACGGCGTGGGCGACAATCGTTGCATAGAGGTTTTTGGTCTTCAACCAGATGATTCCCCAGATGAGACCGTCCCATAGAGCGATCCAATGAAGATGCTGGAAAGTATTCACCATGAAGGGGTCGAATGCAAACGTGATCGCGCTGATGCCCACGGCGATTGTTCCCACCAGCGGGGATAATTTCGGACCGAGTAGTTGCCTTCCCCAAACGAGCAGCCGTCCCAGTATAAAACCTCGAAAGTTGATTTCGACAAAGAGCGCAATGCCGCAGATGAACCAGGGGATCATGAGCAAGACCGGCAGCTGGGCGTGAGGCGTGGCCTTCAGGAAGGTAATGTCGTACCCCAGGTGTGGGACTACCCTGAGGATGATCAGGGTGTTGAAACAGCCGAGCAGCAGGCCGGTGAGCACTCCCCAACGTATGCCAGCCCGGAGTCCGCAGAACCGCAACCCAACTCGGGCGGCCATGGCCTGGTTGTGCGTGGCCCAGAGGCCGAAGGCAAGATAGGCGACGAGCTGTGGCGCGAATTGGACGAGTGTCTGTTCCCGGAACGAGTCAGGAAGGGCGTAGAAGTCGAGGGTTGCGGCGATGGGGAGCAGCGCGAGGGCTGCTCCCCGTTCTTCGGCCTGAGTCGGTGTCGCGTGCGGACCAGGCTCAGGCGCCATCATGGAGGTCGTCAGTTCAGTTGGAGATTATACCGTTCGAGTGTGGTGGCTTTGTGCCGCGCGAGGTTGGAGAGGGATTTGTTGTAGTCGACTATGGCGCGTAATTCGTTCCCTTGGGCCGTCGCGAGATCGCGTTGGAAGTCGAGGACAAAGCGGGTCATGCTCAGCCCCACCTTCAGGCGCTCTTGCTCTGCCTGCAGTTGTTTCTCACCCATGATTCTGGCCGATCTGGTCGTTTCGATCCGCTTAAAATCTGTTTGGACGCGCCGGACGGCTTCGCGCACACCCACGATGATTTGCTGCCGCACGCTCACGAGCGACGCTTCCGCGTTTTTCGCCTCCAGTTGCCGCTTGTTGTAGGTGCTCCAGGCTGAGCGGTTTCCGAGGGGGTAGCTCAAAACGAGGCCTGCTCCATAATTATAGAAATCGCCGTTGAAGTTGTTGCTCACCGAGTTGTTGTAGTCTTTCCCCAGTCCCGCAAGTCCCATGGTGCCTTGAAACGACAAAGTCGGGAGAATCTGATTTTTGGCAAACTTAGTGTTGAGATCGCTCGACTCCATATTCTTCTTCGCCTGGACGATTTCGGGACGCTGATCGATGGCGATGTCGATGGCTTCCTGCAGGCTGATGGGTTCCAAGGTTACGGTCGGCTTGTCGAGGGGAGTCAAGCGGAGATCTTGACGCAGGTCTTCTTCCGCCGGATTGAGCAAGCGGCGCAGCTGATCTTCCTGGTCTCGAATCGTTTTATCCGCGACCAGTACTTGCTCGACCCGCGATGCGACGGCTGCTTCGGCTTGCAGGACATCGACGATCGACATGACGCCGGCCTTTGCCTTCGCGCGGTTGCTGGCCAAGAGTTCTTGCGCGGCCTTTAAGGCGGCTTCAGCGACTTTCAGATTCTCATTGGCGAAGACGACTTCCCAATAGGTCTGTTCCACGGTGGCCAGGACGGTGAGGACGCGATCGCGAAAGACATGTTCTTCCACGGTGGCATTATTCTGTGCGACGCGGATGAACGTTTTGGTGACGTCAATGCCGGCGTTGCGAAGGAGAGGTTGCGTGAGGGTGAGTGCGAGACCACCTGTATAGGCGGGGTTGAACAGGAAGCCTGTGGCGACGTTTTGGTTTACATTTGTCCGGGAGGGACTATAGTTCAGATCGACGTTGCCGCCGGTCAGTAGGTTTGTCGTTGCATCCAATGTGACGGACTCGCTGCGCTGATCAAAGGTGGTAATCCCGCTCAAGTTGTTGCCGGTTCCGCCGAACACAGGCCGATTGAGCGGGTTCACGGTCCGGTTGTATTGGCCGTTCACGCTCAGGGTCGGGTCAAACTTGGCTTGTTCAACGGTGATGTCGGCCAGCCGGCTGTCCTTCGTCTGGCGGCTGATGTTGATGTCCAGGTTATGTTGCAGCGCGCGAATGGCCGCGTCGGCGAGGGAGATGGTTTCGCGTCGTTCGACAGGCGGGGCCTTGCTGTCATCCGAACCCCAACTGAGACCAGGTGACAGGTACAGGCCTATGCTGACGGCACAGGCAAATGCGCGCCACCATCCAATTGTTCCGGTACCGTGTTCCATAACGCCCCCTTATGATCGACAAGGAGTCTTTGTTCATACTATAATGATTTCATGCGAGCCTGTCATGGACTAAGTGCAACGAGATTTCAAGGCCATAGGGTCAAGCAGACTATTTTGCCGGTTTCGGTGCTTTCCGCGGCGCTTTCTGTGCTGGCCCTGTTCCTGTTCGCCCTCCCATCGCTGGACTCGCCGGTGTGGGGCCAATCGATCTCCAGCGTTCGTGGATTCGATGGAGGGGTCGCGCCACTGTTCAATCTGCCCGGCCCGGGGAATCTCTATCTCGACAATCAGGGCACGCAGGGATTTCTGTATAACCCGGGGAACAATTTCCAATCCTTCAGCTTTCGGAATCCCACAACCGGTCAGGCTTGGAGCGGGGCTGTGACCACGCTGGGGCCGCAACTCTCGATCGGACTCATCCAAGGTGCCAACCAGGTCGGTTCTCCGCTCGTTCTTCCCGGTCCTCCTCGCCAAACAGCGCCCTTGCCATCGATTCAATCAAACATTCTCGACGAGATCCCATAAACTCAGGTCTGCGGCGAGAGGCTAGAAGTTTCCTCTTGCGGGTGGCATGTTCTCTCGCTCTTCCCCTAAGCCTTGTGTCTGCATTTATTGCGCATTGGCCAGATGCCGGGTTAACGACAGGACATACCGCGCCACAGTCTGCAGGATCTCCGGGTTAATCGTGTCGGCGCGATCGCTTGGCTTGTGAAAGTATGGGTGGATCCCACCGCTCACAATGGTGACGGTTGGGATGCCCGCCTCTTTGAATGGCACGTGGTCGCCGCCGGGAAAGAATCCGAAGAGATCGAGCTTCTCTGCAAGACCAACTGTTTGTCCCGCCTCGAGCGCCACGCTCTTCTCGAAGCCTGTCACCCCGATCGTCAGCCGTCCGTTTCCGATTCCCGCATGGTCGATATTGATCATGGCTTTGGTCGAGCCGATCGGCGCGACCGGTCGTTCTAGGTAGAGTCGGGAGCCGACGAGTCCCTGTTCCTCTCCGCTGAATGAGACAAACAAGACAGTCCGTTTGCCCCTTGCGCCTGCCTTGGCCATTGCGCGGGCGACTTCCAACATCACTGCCGTGCCGGAGGCGTTATCGTCGGCACCGGGAAAGAGCAAGCCAGCTTGTCGTCCGAAGTGGTCACGATGCGCGCCGATCACGAGAATCTCATGTGTATTCTGCGGATCGTTCCCGGGCAAGAAGGCGAGCACATTCATGAGAACGCCTTCCTCTGAGCGAGTCTGCCAATCGAGAGAGCCATAACGGCCAGTGCCGACCGATTGTGTGGCAGGAGACCGATTCAGCTGCTCTTGTAATTCGTGCAGCCGACTTGGTTCCGTATGATCGGGAGCGGCAAGGATCTGCTCGGCCAGAGTGGTGCTGATCCAGGCGCCCGGGAGTGTGTCTGAAGGGGGGGCGAGTCCATAAAAGGCACTTGGTTCTCCGGTGACGCCACGTCGCGCTTCATAGGAGCTGAGCACTGGTCCTGTGGCCGTGAGATAGCCGAGAGCGCCTTTCTGGCGTGCGAGGCGCACCTTGTCTGCGTGGCTGATCGTTCCCTTGTAGTGCGTGGGTTTGCCCCGGAGAAACAGGATAATGGCGTTGGTGGTATCGACTCCGGCGTAGTCGTCGATGCCCTGCGTTGCGTCTACGATTCCATAGCCGACAAACACAATCGGCCCGCGAACTTCGGCGGAGGGTGAATCAAGGGTGGGGAGATAGTCTATCCCGAGTTGCTTGGTCAGCGAGTCACTGCCTGTTGAAATGCGGAGCAGGGGGTTCGGTGCAATTTTCGGCACCGTGACTACTTTGGTCATAAATCCAGTCGCGTATCCAATGTCCGGCCCGCCAGGAATGACTGGATCAACGCCGGTGCTTGCCGGTGAAAGGCCAGAAGCTAGAAATTGCTCCGCGATCCACTTCGCTGAGTTTGTGTCGTCCGCTGTTCCTGTTTGGCGTCCATTGAATGGAGGACTGCTGAGTGTCGCCACGTTGGTGAGCATGCGTTCGCCTGACAGGCTGTCGAGTGCTCGAAGCCATGCAGCACGATGGTCTTCTTCCGATTGTGCGAAACTCTGAGTTCCCAGGGGGAGCAGAAGGAGGAGGACTTCCATGAGAGTGACCACAACGAGGGAGGGAGAGAAGCTGCGTGTCGAGCCGTTCATGCGGTGAGCCTTTTGAGGTGCCGCAGAACTATAACATAGCCTGAGAGGTCCGTTGCAGAGCGGCTTCGGGCCAATGTACTATGCCTGTCCACAAGGATAGAAAATCGATGACAGGCTCAAGGATAGAAGATCGTTTCCCGAACCGGCTCATCACAGAAGCCAGCCCCTATCTTCGGCAGCATGCGGAGAACCCGGTGGAGTGGTATCCCTGGGGAGAGGAAGCCTTGTCGCGGGCGAAAGCAGAGGACAAGCCGATTCTGTTGTCGATTGGCTACTCGGCCTGCCACTGGTGCCATGTCATGGCACATGAATGCTTCGAAAACGTCGAGATTGCCGGCCTCATGAACCAGCATTTCATCAACGTGAAGGTCGATCGAGAAGAGCGCCCGGACCTGGATGATATCTACCAAAAGTCCGCACAGGTGTTTATGGGACGGGGCGGCGGGTGGCCCCTGACGATGTTCCTGACGCCTGACCAGGAACCGTTTTACGGGGGGACGTATTTTCCGCCGGCCCCCCGCTACAACCTGCCGGGATTTCCCGAGGTCATGCGCGGTGTTGTCGAGGCCTATCGGAATCACCGGGACGATGTCCGCAAGAATGTGGAGAAGGTGAAGGCCGGGTTGCTACGAGTCGGGACGCCGCAGCCGTCGGTCGATCCGTTGACGGATCGCTTGCTCGATGAGGCGGCCAAGAATTTAGGGCAGTTTTTCGACCCGGTCCATGGCGGATTCGACGAGGGGCCGAAATTTCCGACGGTCCCCCCGCTCAGCCTGTTGCTGCGTCAGACGGCCAGGACGAAAGACGTCTCCCATCAAGAACAGGTGCTCTTACAGTTGAGGACCATGGCAGCCGGAGGGATCTATGATCATCTCGGCGGCGGGTTTCACCGCTACTCGGTGGATGGCCAGTGGTTGATTCCCCATTTCGAGAAGATGCTCTACGACAACGCGCAGCTGGTGCGGATCTACCTCGATGGATGGCGTCTGACCAAAGAGAATCGGTTTCAAGAGGTCGTAGAAGAGACCTTGGATTACGTGCGTCGTGAACTCACGCATCCTGACGGCGCGTTCTTTGCCGCGCAGGATGCCGACAGTGAGGGGCATGAGGGAGCCTACTTCGTCTGGGAGCCGGGAGAGATTGCCGCGGTGCTGGGTGCTGAAATGGCTGAGGAGTTCTGCCGATGCTATGGGGTGACGGAGCGCGGTAATTTCGAAGGGAAGAACGTGTTGAATCGGCTCGGTGGGATTCAACTCGCGGCTGACGCGCAAGGGGAGGTGGAGTCCTTGTTGCGACCTGCCAGGATGAAGTTGCTTGCGGCACGAGAGCAACGGATGAAGCCTCAGCGGGACGACAACATTCTCACGAGTTGGAATGCGATGATGGTGTCCGCCTATCTCGACGCCTATCACGTGTTTGGGGTTCCCGCCTATCTGGCCGCAGCAGAACGGGCGCTCACATTCCTGCTGGACTATGCTATTGAGAACGGGCGAGTCTATCGTACGGTCGTGGCGGGGAAGGGGCGGTTGAACGGATATCTGGACGATGCAGCCTGTCTCGCCGCCGCGTTGCTGGACGCGTTTGAGGCGACGTCGCACCGGTGGTATCTGGATCAAGCCCGCGAGGTGACGAACAATCTGCTGGAGCGATTTTGGGATGAGGCGGCGGGTGGGTGTTTCTATACCAGCCGTGACCACGAAGCCCTCCTCCATCGCATGAAGTCCGGTACTGATAGTGCGATTCCCTCCGGCAATGCCATTGTCGCCTTGGTCTTGTTGAGGCTCTTCTCTTTCACCAGGGAGCAGAGGTATTATGACCGGGCCGAGCAGCTGTTCCGGGTGTTTCGGAACGGAATGGAGCACAACGCCTATGGCTCATCGGCCATGCTCTGCGCGTTGGATTGGTACCTGACGATGCCACAAGAGATTGTTATTGTCGGGGCGCGCGGCGAAGCGATGACTGAATCGTTGCTCTCCACCGTCCATCGACGTTATCTGCCGAATCGTGCGGTGCTGGTGGTTGAAGCCTCTCGTCGTGCCGGGGAGATTGAATTGCCGCTCGCTGCAGGGAAAACGAGTGTGAACGGGCAGCCAACAGCGTATGTCTGTTACCGTCAGACCTGTTCGCCTCCGGTCACGGAGAGCCAGCAATTGGACCTGTTATTGTAGGGAGGGTGTCGTGGGCGTAGGCGACTCAGGCAAAGGATTGTACGATCACCTCTACCGCCGATTCTTCGAGAATCGCGAGTCGCACCAGGGCTATGAGTTTCAACATGCGCCTAGTGGAAGCGCTCCGCCACCGGTCGTCACGTTTCGGGATCGCCTTCGATGGTGGACCTGGGACCGCTGGCAACGGCGGAAGGCCATCTTGGCGGCGCGCGACCGGTTCCAGCAGGACATTCTCGATATCAAGAAGCGGCCACCGAAGTAAGAAGAAGATTGAGAGGATAGACGTGAGAGAATGCGGCATAAGCGTGAAGCACAGGCGTATCGGGATGGTCTCCGTTTGGCTCGCATTGGCCGTGACCGCCAGTGAGGGGAGCTTCTGTGTCGAGGGAGCCGAAGCTATTCAGGCGGAGAGCCAGACGGAAAAAGAAGCCAACTTGAAAGGTCAGGCCCAAGGGGGGTTGTTTAACCGCTGGACCTTCGACCAGCAGAAGTCCGGCGAGGCTCCTCGCGGCTTCTCGATGCTGGGATTTGGCGAGGGGCCTGCTGCGGACTGGACCATCAAGGCGGACACCGGCGCCCCCTCGGCGTCCAACATTCTGGTGGGGAATTCATCGTGCCAGGCTGTGACCTGTTACCGTTTGATCGTCGCCGACGGGTTTCAGTATGAATATCCAGATATATCGGTCAGGATGCGATTTCCTGTCGACGCTGCGGCGGGAGTGGGCGGCGTGGTGTTTGGGGTGAAGGATGCCACGCACTTCTATGCGGCAGTGGTTGATCTTGCAACGAAGACGCTGGAAGTGAGCCGGGTGGTGGATGGAAAGGAGACGAGACTGGGGCGGTCGTCGATTACGCCCAAGTCGGTCCCCTGGCATACGCTGCGAATTCAGCGGAATACCATCATCAGCAAGGACTTTATCGAAACCTTCTTTGACGGGCAGCTCGTCGTGACGGTTGAGGATCAATCGTTGGCGATCGGTCAAGTTGGGCTCCTGATTCGGGGGCAAACAGTGCTGGATTTTGATAGCTTGCACGCCATTCCGCTTTTTTCTCAGCGTCCGCTTTCTGCCCCCGCTGCCTATTAGATGGAAATACCGCATCGAGCGTGATTGCCTCGTCGCTTGCATTTGAGGGGGCTGAGGAGTAGAGTACCGCTCGTATATCATCGCGAAAGGCCTGGTGGTGATATCACAGAGAGTGACAAGGCCTAAGACAGATGTTGTTTTGGTTCTTCCCGGGAATTTGATCGGAAGCCAGCCTTGAGCCGCCATGGTCTTTGCGTCTTCGGCCCACTCCTTCCTCACTTTGTTCTCGAGTCCAAGACAACACATATTCTCAAAGGAGGAACCCAATGGGTTCGAAGATCTACGTCGGGGGTTTGCCGTATTCCACAACTGAGCAGCAGTTGAGCGATTTGTTTGCTGTTCATGGGGCGGTGACATCATCCCGGATTATCACAGATAAGTTCACTGGCCAGTCCCGCGGGTTTGGATTCGTGGAGATGTCCTCGGATTCAGAAGCGCAGGCGGCGATCACCGCACTGAACGGCACTGAGTTGGGCGGCCGCACGTTGACCGTCAATGAAGCGCGTCCCCAGGAGCCACGTTCCGGTGGTGGTGGCGGTCGTGGCGGCCGCGGCGGGTCCGGTGGCGACCGGTACTAAGCTGTAACAAGTGTTTCACACGTCGGGGCTGCCTATCCGGCAGCCCCGCTATTTCCTTCCTAGAATTGCCCATCAACTCGATGCGTTTCTCGGCCCTCTGACCAGGCCGGATCGTGCAGTCCCAGGAAGTTTGCCCCATACAAGGAGTTCTATGTCTACGTTTGCTGATATGAATCTACAGCCGTCCCTTGCCCAGCGCCTGATACAGGCGGGCCTGACAACACCCACGCCGGTGCAACAGGCTGCCATTCCAGTGGCGCTGGAAGGCCGGGATATTATGGCGCAAGCCAAAACAGGGAGCGGTAAAACACTGGCGTTTTTGCTGCCGATTATCGAACAGGTTATGCGACGGGAGGCCTCTGCGCCTGCGCCTGGCCCCTATGCCAGGTCTGGTGGACCAAGCCATTCCTCCGGGCCAAAGTTTTTAGTCTTGGCGCCCACGCGGGAATTGGCGCTCCAGATCGAAATGGAGCTACGCAAGTACGCCCCGATGTCCATGACCTCCATGTCGGTGTACGGCGGGACGCCGATCGAGCGCCAGTATCGTGCACTGCAACGACCGCCGATGGTGGTGGTCGGTACGCCAGGGCGGTTGCTCGACTTGGCCGGTTCCGGTCACTTGAAGTTGGGCGGAGTGACGTTTCTCGTGATGGATGAGGCCGATCAGATGTTGGACCGCGGGTTCCTGCGGGACATTCAACGGATTATTCGTCTCCTCCCGGCTGAGCGCCAGACGCTGCTGTTCTCCGCGACATTTTCGGCGGACATTCAGGCCCTCGCGCAGAGCATGCAGCGCGATCCCGCTCGCATCTCTGTCGATCCGGGGATCAACAGCCCGACCACGATCGTGCATGCCTACTATGTCGTGTCGGGAGATCAGGTACGCACGCAACTCGTGCATACTTTGCTCCAGACCATGAAGGGTGGGGAACGGTCGATGGTGTTCTGTGACCAAAAGTATAAGGTGCGACGCGTGGCAGCCCATTTGGGTGGAGAGCCGGCTTCAGTCGGCTCGTTGACCGGGAACCACAGCCAAGCGCAACGGGAACGGACGCTCGGCGCCTTTCGGGCCGGCCGCCTCCGTTCGCTCGTGGCGACCGATGTGGCAGCCAGAGGTCTTGATATTCAGGATGTGGCTCAGGTGATTCACTATGAATTGCCGACCAATCCGAATTCGTACGTCCATCGGACGGGGCGCACTGGTCGAGCGGAGAAGGAAGGCGCGACCTTCTTGATTCTGTCTCAGTCCGAAGAGCGAGAGTATCTTCGAATGGTGAGGCAGTTAAAAATCGAGACGAAGAAACTTGCGCTTCCCGTGTTTGCCGCCCTCCCGTCTCCAGCCCCTATGCCGGTCAGCGACCAACAGGATTCTCGCCATCGGCCCCGCCGGAGTGCGGAACCATCCGGCCGACGATTCGGCGAGGGCGAGAATCGAGGACCAGCTCATAGACAGGGAGCTTCGGTCGGTGCGTCCAGACACTCACGATATTAAGAAACCCCGATGCCATCGGACCCCGGAAGGGCCCGGTGGCGTCTCGTGGGCCTGTCACTGTCCGGCCTGCGCGCTCCGCTGTGCGCAGGTCTGTTCTCGATGGTAAGATAACGGACGGAAGGTCGTCCATGCCGCCGTTTCAACTCGAAGCCCCGTTCAAGCCCTGCGGAGATCAAGGCCAGGCCATCGACAAGTTGGTGGCCGGGATTACGGCTGGCCGGAAGCATCAAACGCTGCTCGGCGTCACCGGATCCGGCAAGACCTTTACCATGGCCAACGTGGTCGCGCAGGTGCAGAAGCCCACCTTGGTGCTGGTCCATAACAAGACGCTGGCCGGTCAGCTCTATCAAGAGTTCAAACAGTTTTTCCCCCACAACGCCGTGGAGTATTTCGTCAGCTACTACGATTACTACCAGCCGGAAGCCTATATTCCACAGAGCAACACGTACATTGCCAAGGACGCATCCGTTAACGATGCGATCGATCAGATGCGGCATGCGGCGACCGCCGCGCTGCTCCAACGGAACGATGTCCTGATCGTTTCATCGGTCTCCTGTATTTATGGCCTGGGGTCGCCCGAGGTCTATCATGAGATGGTGGTCTTCCTCGAAGAGGGGATGGAGATTCGGCGGGAGAAGATTCTGGCGAAACTGGTCGAGATTCAATATGCCCGGAACGACATGGATTTCCACCGCGGCACCTTTCGCGCCCGCGGCGACGTCATCGAGATTTTTCCGGCTTCGAATGACGCAGTGTCCGTGCGGATCGAGTTGTTCGGTGACGTGGTCGACGCCATTCACGAAATCGATCCGCTCACGGGGAAGTCGCTCAGGAAGCTTCCGAAAGTCGCGGTCTATCCGAACACGCACTATCTCATTGCGCCGGATCGGTATGAACGGGCGATTACAGGCATCGAAGAGGAACTGGACGAACGCGTCGCCTATTTCAAGAAACAGAACCAGCTCGTAGAAGCCCAGCGGATCGCGCAGCGCACCAAGTTCGACCTTGAAATGATTCGGGCGATGGGGTACTGCCACGGTATCGAGAACTACTCGCGGCATCTCAGCGGTCGCTCGCCCGGTGAGCAGCCTCCGACGCTTATCGATTATTTCCCCAAAGACTTTCTACTGATCGTCGACGAGTCCCATGCGACGATTCCCCAGGTGGGGGGGATGTACGAGGGCGACTATTCGCGGAAGCGCACCTTGGTTGAATACGGATTCCGGTTGCCGTCGGCGATTGATAACCGGCCGCTCACGTTTGCGGAATTTGAGCGCTGTCTTAGGCAAGTGGTGTACGTCTCCGCTACGCCGGGCCCCTACGAGCTGGGGCATGCGGGTGGAGAGGTTGTCGAGCAGATCATTCGCCCGACCGGTCTGATGGATCCGGTGATCGAGGTTCGCCCGGCCAAAGGGCAGGTGGATCATCTCCTCGGCGAAGTGCGGACCGAGGTGGCACAAGGCGGGCGTGTGCTGATCACCACCTTGACCAAGCGCATGGCGGAGGACTTGAGCGAGTACTACCACGACCTGGGCATCAAGGTGCGGTATCTGCACTCTGACATTAAGACGTTGGAGCGGGCAGAGATCATTCGGGATCTACGGCGCGGAGTGTTCGATGTGCTGGTGGGGATCAATCTCCTGCGCGAAGGGCTGGATCTTCCCGAAGTCACTCTGGTGGCGATTCTCGATGCGGATAAGGAAGGGTATCTTCGATCCTATCGGTCGTTGATCCAGACGGCTGGGCGGGCAGCAAGGAATGTGCGGGGCCACGTAATTCTGTACGGTGATGTCGTCACCGATTCTATGCAAATGGCGATCGACGAGACCGGGCGCCGGCGCACGATTCAGGCTGACTATAATGCCAAGCATGGCATCGTGCCGACGAGCATCAAGAAGGACGTCCTGTCACTCGAATATGCCGCGGCGGAAATGGATTATGTGCAACTGGATTTGGTCGCGGAGTCGCCGGCCGTCTATGGAACAGAAGAGGCGACGGAACAGATCATCAAACGGCTGGAAACGGAAATGAAAGCCGCCGCCAAGGAGTTGGAGTTTGAACGGGCTGCGGCGCTACGAAACCGGATTCGAGCGTTGAAGATGAGGGAGTTAGAGCTGAAGCCAGAGGGCTAGCATTCTGTCAGACGTTCTTATACAGATAGATCCCAAGGAACATCCCGAGGAGGCTGAGGAGGTTGATTTTTAGGGCGAAGCCAATGGTGAGTTTGAGGAGGACCAGATCGATGGTCAGCGGCGGGCTGATGCCGGGGGTGAAATTGGTGGCGAAGACCGTCTGAATAGTTCCCTGTGGGGCCATGACCCGGAGGATTTCACCCAGCACTCCGCCCAACAGTCCACCGATGAGGACGAAAATGAGCAGAACCCATGGTGATTTCCTCACAGCAACCGCCTCACAACTCTCTGCGTAGTCTCACAAGACAACGGGTGGACCATAGCGAAAGGCCTACCACATGTCAATAAAATGTGCGCCCCCCTCTCCCTTGACTTCATCCTGCCCCGTCCTTTAGACTCCCCGATGCTCTTTTGCTAGAATTTTCGAGGCGATCGGAGATCTGGGGTTAAGGCTTCGATTGCCTTTTTCTTTGTGGCGCTATGCTGGACGCTCTCAGCGAAAAATTCGAGAAAATTTTTAAAAAGCTGCGCGGTTCTGGAGTCCTCACAGAACAGAACATCGCGGAAGCCTTGAAGGAAGTTCGCCTCGCGCTCCTCGAAGCCGACGTCAACTTCAAGATCGTCAAGGACTTCATCGAGCGGGTTCGTGCAAAGGCAGTTGGACAAGAGGTCCTCCAGAGTTTGACCCCCGGGCATCAGGTCGTCAAGGTTGTCTGGGACGAACTACGGGAGATGATGGGCCGCGAGCGAGCCGGTTTGGCTCTGGCCTCGAATCCCCCTACCGTTGTCATGATGGTGGGGCTCCAAGGTGCTGGAAAGACGACGACCTGCGGCAAGCTCGGGCGGTATTTCAAGGCTCAGGGCAAACGTGTTCTTCTCGTTGCAGCGGATCCTCGTCGTCCGGCAGCCGGCGACCAGTTGGCGAGTCTGGGGCGCGACCTAGAGATCGACGTGCATCGAGCCGATCAGGTCCAAGCTGCCCAAGCAGATGTTGTCCGTATCTGCCAGGCCGGTGTGGAACGGGGCCGAGACCAGGGATACGATCTTGTTGTGCTGGATACCGGCGGGCGTCTCCACATTGATGATGAATTGATGGGGGAACTGGTGGCGGTGAGAGCAGCCGTGCACCCACACGAAATCCTCTTAGTGGCAGATGCTATGACGGGCCAAGACGCGGTCACGATGGCGAGCCAGTTCGATCAGCGTGTCGGACTGACCGGCGTCATCCTGACCAAGGTTGAAGGCGATGCCCGGGGCGGGGCGGTGCTCTCTATCCGGGCTGTGACCGGCAAGCCGATCAAGTTTTTGGGTGTGGGCGAGAAGCTCGATGCGCTGGAGTTGTTTCATCCCGATCGGATGGCCTCGCGCATCCTCGGCATGGGCGACGTGCTTTCGCTGATCGAAAAGGCCCAAGAAACTTTTACGCTCGAGCAGACGGAGGATGCGGAGAAGCGGCTGACCAGCAATACCTTCACGCTGGAGGATTTCCGTGCTCAGCTGGGCCAGGTCAGTCGTCTGGGCTCGTTGGACCAGATTTTAGGGATGCTGCCGGGCGGCCAGAAGCTCAAGGGGGCGATGGAAGGGCAGGTCCCCGAACGAGAGATGAAACGGGTCACGGCGATGATTGACTCGATGACGATTCGCGAGCGGCGCGATCATACGCTGATCAATGGAAGCCGGAAAAAGCGGATTGCCCGCGGAAGCGGGACGAAGGTGGAAGAGGTGAACCGGTTGATTAAGCAGTTTCTCTCGGCGAGGAAAATCGCCAAGGTTATGGCAGGGTCGGGAGGGCGCCGGCAGCTGGCGCAACTTCTGCGCTCCATGTAAGGGTCGATAACAATCATCAACGGGTGTTTCGTATAGAAGGAGGAATCTAGTGGCTGTTCATTTGAGATTGACAAGGACGGGACGACACAAGCGACCACTCTATCGCGTCGTGGCAGCGGATTCTCGGAAGCCGCGCGACGGGCGATTCCTGGAAATTCTCGGGATTTTTGATCCCTTGAAGGAACCGGCTGTGCCGGAGTTGAAGCAGGAGCGGGTGTTGAGCTGGTTGCGCCAGGGAGCCCAGCCGACTGTCACGGTCAGGACCCTGCTCCGTCGGTGTGGCGTGTGGAAACAGTTTGAAGCGGAGAAGGCGGCGGAGAAAGCGTCGAAGAAGAAGGGCGCCTAATACGTGACAACGGCTCAGGCAGATCTTGTGACAATCGGCAAGATCGAGCGCCACTTCGGCGTGCGGGGCGAGTTCAAGGTTCGATCGTTGAGCGATGTGCCTGGCCGGTTGGACCACCTGAAGCAGATTCATGTCTTGCCGCCGACGGGACAGATGGTCGAGAGGACCGTGACTCATGTTCGGCGCGCCGGCTCGACCTACATCATGGCTCTTGCGGGTGTGACGACGCCGGAGGAAGCCGGGATGCTGCGCGGGGGGTTGATCCAAGTCCCACGCCATCCAGCGGCGACATTGCCTGCGGACGTCTATTTCGAATGTGACCTCATTGGAATGACGGTCGAGAATGAGCGGGGCGATGAGGTCGGGGTGCTGGAGACGATTTTGGAGATACCGGATAATCACGTCTTCGTCGTTCGCAAGGGGACGGAGGAAGTCCTCATTCCGGCCGCGAAGAGCTTTGTGACCTGGGTGGATCTCGCACGTCACCGGATGAAGGTTCGCGGGATTGACGACTTGTTTGAGGATCGCCATGCGGTGTGACATCCTGACCCTCTTTCCCGACATGGTGGCGCCGGTGCTTGGCCAGAGTATTCTCAAACGAGCACAGGAAAAAGGTCTGTTGCATGTTCACGTGCGCAACTTGCGCGATTATACCCTCGATCGCCACAAGGTGGCGGATGACGTACCCTATGGCGGCGGGGCCGGGATGGTGATGAAGGCAGAGCCCATCTTGCGCGCGGTGGAACAGATTCAGGCCGACTATGTGCAGGCCGGTGAACAGATTCGGTTGCTGTTTCCGTCCCCGCAGGGTCGTCCGTTCACGCAGGCCTATGCGAAAAATCTGGCGGCTGACTCACGTCGCCTCGTCATTCTCTGCGGCCACTACGAGGGAGTCGATGAGCGAGTGCGGCTCGCCTTGCACCCGGAAGAGATTTCAGTCGGGGATTATGTGTTGACAGGAGGCGAGTTGCCGGCACTGGTGCTTATCGACGCCGCAGCCCGGTTGGTTCCGGGCGTGTTGGGAGATCCGGAGTCGATCGTGGAAGAGTCGTTCACGGATGCGTTGCTCGAATATCCGCACTATACGAGACCGGCGGAGGTTCGAGGGATGCCCGTGCCAGAGGTGTTGCTTTCAGGACATCACGAGGCCATTCGTCTGTGGCGTCGTAAAGAGGCCCTGCGAAGTACCTATCAGAGACGGCCGGATCTTTTGCAAGATCGGGTCTTGAGTCTCGAAGATCAACAATTGCTAGACGAACTTACTCGTGAAGGCGTGCCGGGCACGCCTGTTCGATGTGGGGAGGAGGGGTAGTGTCATGAATCGGTTGGAACGGATACAAGAGTCTTTCACGAAGAAGTCGGCGCCCAGTTTTGAAATCGGAGACACCGTCCGCGTGCACGTGAAAGTGGTCGAAGGGGAAAAAGAGCGCATTCAGGTGTTCGAAGGTGCGGTGATCGCCCGGAAAGGGTTGCTGAACACAGAGACCTTCACGGTGCGCAAAGTCTCCTACGGTGTCGGTGTGGAACGGATTTTCCCGCTCCATTCGCCGATCGTCACGCGCGTTGAGGTCATGCGCCAGGGCAAGGTGCGTCGGGCCAAACTGTATTATCTCCGGGGGAAGAAGGGCAAGTTTGCCAAGGTTGAAGATCGCGAGTTCGTCGCGAGTGTGAAGGGGCAGTCCGGGGTCACCCGTAAGGCCGAAGAGCCGGTCGAAGCCGCCCCGGCTTCGAAGGCCTAGCCTCATTCCCAGGTCCCGTCGACCACGGCGGTCGGGTGCCCTTTCAATGGTCGCATCGCGGGGCCACATCGTGGGACCTACCGACGAATTTGAATTGGAAGCCAGGCGGCGCGGCTATCGCTGTATCGCCGGTCTGGATGAAGCCGGGCGGGGCCCTCTGGCGGGCCCTGTCGTCGCGGCGGCGGTGGTCCTGCCCACTCGTTGCCGCTTGGTCTGTGTGAACGATTCCAAACAAGTCTCCGAGTCCGAGCGCGCGCGACTCCATAAGGTCATTGTCGAGCGGGCTCGTGGCATTGGTGTGGGGGTCGCCACGGAGCAGGAGATCGACCGCCTCAATATTTTAGAAGCGACTCGCCTGGCCATGCGTCGCGCGCTTGCATCCATGACTCTTCCGGCGGACTGCCTCTTGATCGATGCCGTGACCTTGTCGAATCTCGCCATTCCTTCACGATCTATCATTAAAGGTGATACGTTATCGATCTCGATTGCCGCCGCGTCGATCGTGGCCAAAGTCACGCGCGATCGTATGATGGTGGCGTATCACCGGGCCTACCCTGAGTATAATTTCCTCTCCCATAAAGGGTATGGGACGGAAGAGCATTTGCAACGGCTCGCCCAACATGGTCCCTGCGCGATTCATCGGCGCACATTCGCTCCAGTCGCACAGCTCTTGAGCGGCCATGGGATTAGGTGCCCCCTCTCGCGGACCGGTCTGGATGAATCTTTACGGACGATTCAATGACCATCCTTGACCCTCGGAGGCTTTTTGGGCAAGAAGGGGAATCGGCGGCAGAGCAGTATCTGCGGCACAAGGGCTATCGGATCGTGGCACGCAACCTGCGCTCGTCGGTGGGGGAGCTGGACTTAGTGGCTGAAGATGGTCAGGTGCTGGTTTTTGTTGAGGTGAAGGCGCGTCGGACCGACGCGTTCGGAGGAGCCATCCATGCCGTCCATCAACGGAAACAGGAGAAGTTGATCCAGTTAGCGGCCCAGTATTTGGCCCGCCATCACGTCAAGGATCGACTATGCCGATTCGATGTCGTTTTGCTGCAAGGCGCGGACGCCGTCGCTCCGCAGATCGAGCATATTCAGAACGCATTTGAAGTGTCGGGAGACGATCTCCGCTGGTAGGGCGACGATGATTCAATTAATCCACGTTTCGAAACAGTATGATCGGAAGCCGGCGCTCTCAGACGTCACCCTCGAGATCGGCAAGGGAGAATTTGTCCTCCTCATGGGGCCCAGTGGAGCGGGCAAGTCGACGCTCTTGCGGATGCTCATCGGGGCCGAACGGCCTGATGAGGGACAGATCTTCGTCCACCAGAAAAACGTGACGACGCTCAAGCCGTCTGACATTCCATATTTGCGCCGCAAGGTGGGAACGGTGTTTCAAGACTTTCGGCTATTGCCGAAGAAGTCCGTCTTCGACAATGTGGCGCTGCCCTTGCTGGTGCAAGGAATTTCTTCTGCCGACATTCGCCGGAAAGTCACGGAGGCGTTACGGGCGGTCGGTATCGAGCACAAGCGAGATCAGCTTCCTGCGGGCCTCTCGACGGGAGAGCAGCAGCGGGTCTGCATCGCGCGCGCGATTGTGAATGGCCCGGTCGTCTTGTTGGCGGATGAGCCGACCGGCAATTTAGACCCCGCCCTGACGGCCGAGATCATCGAATTGTTTAAACTCATCAATGCGCGCGGGACAACCGTCGTGGTGGCGACGCATGATCCTCTTGTCAAGGCTCAGGTGAATCGGAGGGTGCTCACATTGTCACAGGGCCGGTTGCTCCCGGAAGAGCGGGTGATGGTGTGAGGACGCTCTCGTATCTCCTCAGAGAATCCTGGGTTAATATGCGGACCAACCGGACGACGACGATGGTCGCCATTTTGACCACGGCCTTTACATTGGCCTGTGTCGGTATCTTCTTGCTGCTCTATGTCAATTTGCGGGCTGCGGCCGGATGGCTCCAGGACGATATTAGGATCATGGTGTATCTTGATGATCGGCTCGCCTCCGATTCGGTCGCTGAGGTGGAGCAGCAGCTGCGGGGCGATCGTGCCGTCGCATCACTGCTGTTTATCTCGAAAGAACAGGCGCTGGGAGAGTTCAAGGCGCAATTTCCTTCGGAGTCTCACTTGCTTGAGGGGCTGGGCCAGAATCCCTTACCGGCCTCCTTCGTGGTGGCCCTCAGCCCGTCGTTCCGTTCGCCGGACGCGGTCAAGCGATGGGCGGACCGGGTCCGGCAGGTCGTCGGCGTTTCCAAGGTTGATTATAATCAAGACTGGATCGACGCCCTCGCGACGGTGATTCGATCGATTGAGTTGGTCGCCATCGGCATCGGCGTCATTCTCTCTGCGGCTGCCGCGACCATAATCGCCAATACCATTCGCCTCACACTATTTGCCCGACGGGATGAGATTGCCATTTTGCGCCTCATCGGGGCCACGACCGGCTTTATTCGCATTCCCTATCTGTTGGAGGGAGCCGTGCTTGGTGCCTTGGGCAGCGCACTCTCGCTGGTCATGCTCAAGTTCATGTACGAATTGTTCCGGCAGCAAATGCGAACGACCGGACGATTTGCCGGGCTCGACAACCTCATGGCATTCTTCCCTCCGTCAGTCTGTCTTGCCCTGATTGCGGTGGGAATGGGGCTCGGGGTTGCAGGCAGCTTCGTATCTATACGGCGTTTCGGCGAGGCCAAGGCATGAAGCGTTGGACGGGGCTCAGGGCCGGAGTCATGATCTGGGGGCTGTTGGGTCTTTCCTGGCCAACGGTTGCGGTTGCCGATCCGATCATCGATAAGATTGAAAAAGAACGCAAGGCCCTCGAGCAACTCAAGGGTCAGATCGAAGAAAAACGCAAACAAGCCGATGAAGCAGGGAAAAAGCGAGAGTCCCTCTTGCAGGGGATTCAGACGCTCGACGAACGTGTGTTGCACTACCGACAAGCGCATCAGGAGATTAGTCGAAAGTTGCGAAAGAAAGACCAGGAGATCGAGGTCATCAATGCGCAGTTGGCCGGATTGCGCGCCAGTGTGCGAGAACGTCAGGACGCCATTCTGGCTCGGTTGCGGGTCCAGTACATGGAGGGCCGTTTTGGATATTGGAAAACGTTGCTCGCTTCGGATTCGTATGGAGATTTTCAACGACGGCTCCAGTATCTCTCGGCCGTCTCCGAGCGGGATTATGCACTCATGGAGACGTTCCGAGTCGATATGAGCCGTATGGAGCAGGCGGAGCGGCAGCGGGAAGAAGCCCGGGTCAGGATGCTGTCGTACAAGCAAAGTACCGAGAAGCAGCTCGCTGAGATGAAATCGGTCAAGAAGGAAAAAAAAGTCTATCTCACCAGGATCACTCATGAAAAAGAATCCTACGAACATGCCCTCCAAGAATTAGAACGGTCCGCGTCGCGTATCGACAGTCTGTTGCGCGAGTTGGAGCAGCGCCGTCGCGCGACAGCGGTTCGACCTCCAACCGGGGGAGGCGCCCCTCGTGGGGTGAAGGGCGCACTCCCGTGGCCGGCTGACGGGAGCATTATCTCCTTCTTCGGCCGTCAGAAACATCCGACCTTCAACACCTATGTGCAGCGTAGAGGCATCGAAATCAAGACTGTCGAGGGGAGCGCCATTCACGCGGTGATGCCGGGGGCCGTCGTCTATGCAGACTGGTTGAAAGGGTACGGACTCGTTATAATCCTAGATCACGCGAATGGGTTCTTTTCGCTCTATGCCCATGCCTCGAAGATTCTTGCGACAGTGGGGGCGCAGGTAGGGGCCGGGCAAGCGATCGGCGAAACGGGCGATACGGGCATGACGGGTGAAAATACTCTATACTTTGAGTTACGCGAGGGGGCGGAGCCGTTGGATCCCCTCCAATGGTTAGCGAAGCGATAGGGGACGGAAAGAGGAAAGGACGTTATTATTATGGAACAGTATCCCCGACGACGATTTTGGATGATAGGCCCGACAGTGGTGGTGGCGTTGGTCCTGGGCGTGATGCTCGGAAAGGGTTGGGAGCACACTGGGCATGCCACCGAAACCTACGAAGAGTTGAAGACGTTCTCCGAGGTCTTGACCCAAGTCCAGAAGAGTTATGTCGAAGAAACAAAGGTGAAGGATCTCGTCCAGGGGGCCATCCGTGGGATGCTCTCTACACTCGATCCCCATTCGGCCTACATGACGCCGGATATGTATAAGGAAATGCAGGTTGAAACGAAGGGCGAGTTCGGGGGCGTCGGTATCCAGATCGGCGTGAAGGAGAACCGTCTGGCGGTGATTGCGCCGATCGAGGGTACGCCGGCCTACCGAGCCGGGATCAAGTCAGGTGATTTCATTACCAAGGTGAACGACGAGACGACCAAAGACCTTACGTTGATGGATGCGGTTCAGAAGATGCGTGGCCCCAAGGGGTCGAAGGTCAACTTGACGATTCAGCGGGATGGGACTCCCGACCCGCTCCAATTTACGCTGGTCCGCGATACCATTAAGATCGAGAGCGTGAAGTCGAAGGTGTTGGACAATATCGGCTACGTTCGGCTGACGCAATTTCAAGAATCGACGGGGCGGGATTTGAGCAAGGTGCTCAAACAGTTCAAAGAACAGAAGCTCCAATCGACGATCCTCGATCTCCGCAACAATCCCGGCGGACTACTGACCGCGGCTGTTGAGGTGTCCGAGCAGTTTCTCCCCGGCGGCAAGTTGGTGGTCTATACGAAAGGACGCGAAAGCAAGAAGGACGAGTGGATCGCCAAGGGGAAAGACCAGATGGACGATTCGCCCATGATCGTACTTGTCAATGAAGGATCGGCGAGTGCGTCTGAGATCGTGGCCGGTGCATTGCAAGATTACGGGCGGGCGGTGATTGTCGGCACGACCTCGTTCGGCAAGGGATCCGTGCAAACGATCCTCCCGCTCGGGGATGGGTCCGGGCTCCGTCTCACGACGGCGAAGTATTACACGCCGAAAGGGCGTTCGATCCAATCAACCGGCATTACACCTGATATCGTCGTGAAGCCCCAACCGCCGACCACTGTCGCCAAGGCAGGCGAGACAAAGCCCGGTGAAAAGGAAGGGGAGTCAAAGCAGGCAAAGCCTGCGGTCGTGCCGGGGAAAGATCAGCCGGCTCTGAATGGCAAAGGACAGGAAGAGGGCACTCCGAAGAGCGGCACCATGCCTCAGCTTCCTCCCGTTGATGCCTCGGGTGATCCCTCGCTTGAGCAGGATGTTCAACTTCAAAAGGCGGTTGAGATGCTGAAGACTTGGAAGATCTTCAAGGAGCTTCCTCGCGCTTCTTAATGGCGGACTGCTGTTGTAAGGCGGTGATGGCCTCCAGCAGGCGCTCTTCCGATCCTGAGAACCCGGGTACCGTGCGCAGCAGGTGGGATCGCACCAGCTGCTCCAGATCGGTCAATGTGGTAATGCAGAGGCGGGTGTAGAGGTACGCTACAAGTGATTCGGACAACCCTGGGAGCTCTGCCCAGGTTTTCACGGAGTCTGGAAGCGGTGTCCGTAAGGCTTCATAGGCCTGGATCGTCCCAGTTCTGAGAAACTCTTCAATCTTGTCCGACAAGTCCCGGCCGATTCCATCAATGTCTTCTAGTGCCTGCCGTGAGGCGACGACTGCAATGTCTTCCTCCAAAGCTTCGATGGCATCTGCTGCCTTCCGGTAGGCTCTGACCCGATAGGGGTTCGCCCGCTGGGCAGCTAAGCGCTCGCCGATTGATCGAAAGATGGTTGCGACTTGCTGGTTGTGTTGAGGGGTAGACATCATAGATGGGTCGTGATGACGCTATTCTGACGTGGTCCGGGATGTGGAGGCAAGGGGAGAGGCAAGGCAGGGTTTGTTGACAACCAGATTTCTGGTCCCCTAGGATGATGGATGATGGCGGAGGCGATTCAGATTCAAGTGAACGGGGAACAGCGGGGCTGTAGGGCTGATGCCACCGTTGGGGACTTGCTGCGTGAACTCGCCATCAAGACCGAGCGCGTGGCGGTGGAGCTGAATTTGGAAATCCTGGATCGTAAGGACTTCGATCGTAGAAGTCTGAAGCAAGGGGATCGAGTGGAGATCTTGAGCTTCATCGGGGGCGGTGCGCCATTGGATGCTCAGGGTGGAGGGAGGGGTTTCGTCCATGCAGAATGATCCGTTGATCATTGCCGGTCGTGAGTTTACGTCTCGGCTGTGGGTTGGGACTGGGAAGTATAAGGACTTTGCCGAAACCAAGAAAGCCATTGAGGCGTCGGGGGCCGATGTGGTGACGGTGGCGGTGCGGCGCGTCAATATTACCGATCGCTCCAAAGAGAACTTCCTCGATTATCTCGACCCGAAGAAGTACACTATTCTTCCCAACACCGCCGGCTGTTACAACGTGGAAGATGCCGTGCGCTACGCCCGCTTGGCCAGGGCCGCCGGCGTGTCCGATTTGATCAAGCTGGAAGTGCTCGGCGACGAGAGGACCCTCTTCCCCGATACGGCTGGATTGATCGAGGCGGCAAAGATCTTGATCAAGGAAGGTTTTATCGTGCTTCCCTATACGAATGACGATCCCATCGTGGCGCAGAAGCTCGTCGACATCGGGTGCCCCGCCGTCATGCCACTGGCGGCGCCGATTGGGTCGGGACTCGGTATCCGCAATCCATATAACTTAAAAATCATTATGGAAATGATCAAGGTGCCGATCATTGTTGATGCCGGCGTCGGGACCGCGTCTGATGCCGCCCTTGCGATGGAATTAGGGGCGGACGCCGTACTGATGAACACGGCCATTGCCGGGGCTCAAGATCCCATTTCCATGGCCGAGGCGATGAAATACGCCGTGTTTGCCGGTCGGATTGCGTATAAAGCCGGCCGAATCCCGCGAAAACTGTATGCCACGGCCAGCAGTCCAATCGAGGGTATGCTCTGAGTGTTGACTGCTCGCCGAACGTTTCTTTATGCCACAGCTTGAGTCGCGGTTGTTCCTGGTCACCGATCGCCATCAGACCAGCGGACGCCCGTTGGTCCCCCTTCTGCAACGGGTGCTCACAGCCGCATCACCAACTGTTCAAATCCGTGAGCGCGATCTGTCCGTCAGGGACCTTGTGGCGCTTGCGCGTGAGGTGCAGGCCGTGATGCGCTCGCGCACATCCCAACTCCTCATCAATGATCGGATCGATGTCGCGTTGGCGCTGGAAGGAGCCGGCGTCCATTTGCGCAGCAATAGCCTGCCTGTTTCGGTCGCACGACGGCTGCTCGGTGCACGGCGGCTCCTGGGTGTTTCTGTGCATACGACAGAGGAGGCAGTGCAGGCGGAGTTGCAGGGCGCAGACTACATCGTCCTTGGCCCGATTTACGAGACGCCATCCAAACAGATGTTCGGTCCGCCGCTCGGTATTCACACCCTTGAGAAGGCTTGTCGGCTGGTGCGCATTCCAATCATCGGGATTGGCGGAGTGACGGCGTCGCGTGCGCGTGAGATGCGGCGTGTCGGGGCATTCGGTGTGGGGGTGATCACGGCGATTCTCGGCGCGGCCGATGTGGAGTCGGCGACGCGCGAGTTACTCGATGCCGTGACGCTCTTACCGTGATGTGCGTGACGCACGGCCATCGCGTTTCAGGATGCCGTTGTCCGGTTGACCACCTCGGGAACGGGTGATAGAATCCGCGCAGACAAGGACTCCTCGATTCAGCAAGGGTTTTCGCTTTCTTCGAGTGGCGTCATGGCTGGCAAGAAAGAAAGTCCGAGTCGATTCCGGTCTCTCCGAGATTCCGTCACGCATATCACGAAGCGGTTGACTGAAGGAGAAACGGACGTGGCACAACGCAACGACGAACATACTCGCGAGGTTGAAAAGCTTCGTGTGCAGATCCAGTCGATGGAAGAAGAAATCCGTCGGCTCTACCAATCCCGTTATCAGCTCGACCAAGCCACCAAACAGAACGAAAAGCTCGTCACCACGCTTCAGGAAGCGAAGGTGCAGATCGAAGCGTTGCGTGCCGAAGTTGAAAAACTGACCGCGCCTCCCTCGGCCTACGCCATCTTTTCCAGTCTCAATACTGACGGAACCGGAAATATCTATGTGTCCGGACGGAAGATGAAAGTCAGTGTGCACCCGTCGATCAATGCCAATGCGTTACGTAAAGGGCAGGAAGTGGTCCTGAACGAAGCGCTCAACGTCATTGAGGTCAAGGGCTTCGATATTCAGGGCGAAGTCGTGCGGCTCAAAGATGTGCTGGAAGGTAATCGTGCCCTGGTGACGCTGCATTTCGATGAAGAAAAGGTTGCAGAGCTCGGTGACCCGCTGCTGGCCGAACGTCTGAGTGTCGGCGACCATCTCCTCTATGATCCTCGCTCCGGCTATGTCATCGAAAAGTTGCCGAAGTCCGAGGCGGAAGAACTGGTGTTGGAAGAAGTGCCCGATGTCGACTATGAGCACATCGGCGGGTTGCAGCACGAGTTGGAGCAAGTCCGGGATGCGGTGGAGTTGCCGTTTCTTCATCCGGCCCTGTTTTCAGAGTACAAGTTGAGCGCGCCCAAGGGGGTCCTGCTCTATGGACCGCCGGGATGCGGAAAAACGCTGATTGCCAAGGCCGTCGCGAATTCGATCGCGAAGAAGCTCGGGCATCTCACCGGCAAAGAGGTGCGGAGTTACTTCTTGCATGTGAAGGGCCCGGAGTTGCTCAATAAGTATGTCGGGGAGTCGGAGCGCCAAGTCCGCGAAGTCTTCAAGAAAGCGAAAGAGCGGGCGGCGGACGGTAACCCCGTCATCGTGTTCTTCGACGAAATGGATGCGCTCTTCAGAACCCGAGGCACCGGGATCTCCTCCGATATCGAATCGACGATCGTTCCGCAGTTTCTCTCGGAAATCGACGGCGTGGAACGACTGCGCAATGTGATCGTGATCGGAGCCAGTAATCGCCAGGACCTCATCGATCCGGCTGTGCTCCGCGCAGGACGGTTGGATGTGAAGGTCAAGGTGGGTCGTCCCGATGCGGTGGCGGCCAAAGATATTTTCTCGAAGTACTTGAGTGTCGACCTGCCGTTTGCCGAGGAGGACTTGAAACGCTATGGCGGAGACGCCAAGGCCTTGGTCGAACAGATGGCCGATCTCACAGTCGGGGCGATGTACGCCTCCTCGGAAGAGAATAAGTTCATCGAAGTCACCTACGCGAACGGTGAAAAAGAGGTGCTCTACTTCAAGGATTTCGCGAGCGGTGCGCTGATCGAAGGCATCGTGTCGCGCGCGAAGAAGTTTGCCGTCAAGCGGGCGATTGCGAAGGAAGGCCGTGGCCTTCGGTCCGAGGACCTGATCCGCGCCATTCGGGAGGAGTTCAAGGAACACGAAGACCTGCCCAATACGACCAATCCAGACGACTGGGCGAAGGTCTCCGGGAAAAAAGGCGAAAAGATCGTGCATCTTCGGACGATCAGCGGAGGCCCGGGCGAGTCGCGTCAGATCGAAACCGTCACGACAGGGCACTATCTTTAAGACGTCACACCCATGCAGGAATCTACTTCGCTGACGACTCCCCGCGTACTAGGAACAGAAACCGAATTCGGCATCGCGTCACGCGATCCAGCCGCCGCAGACCCCGTCTCCAATTCCATCGCCGTCATCGGGCACTACCCAGGCCTGCCGGCTCCTCTGGCCGTCTGGGACTATGAAAATGAGAACCCGCTGCTCGACGCGCGCGGTTTCGAGGTCGAGGGGGAGCGGGAACGGCCCAATCCCGAGTACAATCGTCAGCTGAATAAAGTGCTGGCCAATGGGGGCCGTCTCTACGTCGACGGCGCCCATCCGGAATACTCCACGCCTGAGTGCACCAATCCACGAGAAATTGTGACCTTCGAACGAGCCGGCGAGCGCATCCTTGCCCAGTGCCTTGAACAGATGGCGCGAGCCACCGGACGAGATCATTGTGTGCTGTACAAGAACAACTCGGACGGCAAGGGGAATAGCTACGGCTATCACGAAAGCTATTTAATGTCTCGCGCGGTTCCCTTCGAGCGCATCGTGAAGGTCTTGGCGCCGTTCTTTGTGACGCGGCCTATTTTCGCAGGGGCGGGAAAGGTCGGCGCAGAGAATCAGACCAGCCCGACGGATTATCAGATTTCGCAGCGTGCGGATTTCTTCGAGTGCCTCGTCGATCTCAATACGATGGTCAGGCGCCCCATCGTCAATTCACGCGATGAGCCGCATGCGGAGCATGGCAAGTATCGGCGGTTGCACGTCATTGTCGGAGATGCCAACATGGCGGAACTTTCGACCTACCTCAAGGTCGGCACGTTGGCCATTGTCCTGGACCTGCTCGAGGCAGGTGCAGATCTTCCGCAGATCGAGTTGGACGATCCGGTCCGAAGCATCAAGCAGGTGTCACGCGATCTGGGCATGAAGGAGACACTCAAACTGACAGGGGGTCGCCCGACGACTGCGGTGGCAATTCAACGAGCCTATTTAAAGGCTGCCATGAGATACTATGCCTGTCACGATCTCTCCCAAGTTACAAAAGATGTTCTCGTCCGCTGGGAAGACGTGCTGGATAAGTTGGAACAAGATCCTCGGCTCTTGGTGCGCGAGTTGGATTGGGTGGCGAAGCGCCAGATGATGGAATCCTATATGGAGCGAAAGAGCTGCGGGTGGGACGACCCGCGGGTGCGTCTGATGGATCTCCAGTATCACGACGTCCGCCCGGACAAGGGCCTCTACTTCACGCTCGAACGCAGCCACCTGATCGAGCGAGTCGTGCAAGAGGTCGAGATCGCTCGAGCGGAGTTCACCCCGCCGCCGGGAACGCGCGCCTATTTCCGTGGACGATGTGTCAGTAAGTTTGCGAAGTCGCTCTACGGGGTCAGCTGGACCTCGGTGCTCTTCGACGTCGGAAACAACCAAGTCAAACGGGTACCTTTGATGGACCCGCTCCGAGGTACCGCCTCGCTGACGAGTGACCTCCTCGATCAGGTCGAGACCGTCGACGCATTGCTGGCGAAGCTCAAGGCCTGATGAACGAGGATCCCCGCGATTCACACTATGAAACTGCCATTCCTCCCCAACCATGACGACCCGAGTTTTTTCGACTTTTTGATCCAGCACCATCCCGCGCTGACTCCGACCGGCCGCAGTGGATTCCTGCAGGCTCAGGCCGCAGCCGAGCCGATTCGGGGGGCAGGCTCGATAAGCGTTCCCCAGGCCACCACGGTACTGGCGATCAAATATCAACAGGGCGTGGTGATTGCCGGAGATCGTCGAGCGACGGAAGGATTTCAAATTGCCGAGCGCCGGATCGAGAAAGTGTTCAAGATCGACGAGTATTCAGCGATGGCCATCGCCGGCGCGGCCGGTCCCTGTATTGAAATGGCCAAGCTGTTCCAAGTCGAGCTGGAGCATTACGAGAAGTTAGAAGGTGTGCAACTGTCCTGTGAAGGGAAGGCCAACAAACTCGGACAGATGGTTAAGGCCAATCTGCCGATGGTCTTTCAAGGGCTGGTCGTCATGCCGCTCTATGTCGGCTACGATCTGAAGCGTGCAGAAGGTCGAATCTTCAAGTACGATCTCGCGGGTGGCAGGTACGAAGAGTCGGATTACCATGCCATAGGGTCAGGGGGGAAAGATGCGCGCAATACGATGCGGGAGCATTTCCTCAAAGGCTTAGCAGAACCGGACGCTCTGAAGTTGGCCCTGCTGGCTCTGTACAATGCAGCAGATGATGATGTCGGCACCGGGGGGCCTGATCTCGTGCGGGGTATTTATCCTACTGCGAAGATTGTGAACGCAAACGGCATTACCGATGTCTCCGATCAGCAGATCCGTGACATCTATGACGGGGTGATTGCCACTCGTCGTTCCAGGGAGAATTAAGCATGCCGATGCCCTATTACGTCTCGCCCGAGCAGATGATGCAGGACAAGGCGGAGTATGCCAGGAAAGGCATCGCCAAAGGCCGCTCCATCATTGCCATCGAATATGTGAATGGCATTCTTCTCGTTGCGGAGAACCCCAGCGCTTCGCTGTATAAAATTTCAGAGATCTATGACAACATCGCCTTCGCGGGGGCCGGCAAGTACAGCGAGTTTGAAAATCTCCGGAAGGCCGGCATCAGACACGCGGATCTCAAAGGATTCGCATACAGCCGTGAGGACGTGACGGCCCGTTCGCTCGCAAACGGCTATTCCCAAAGCCTCGGCACTATCTTCAGCCAGGAGCTGAAGCCGCTGGAGGTGGAAATCCTGGTGGTGCAGGTCGGGCACAACGGTCAGGCCAATGAGATGTACCGCATTTCCTTCGATGGCAGCATCATCGACGAGCGTACATTCGCGGTCATTGGAGGCAAGTCCGAGGCCGTGCAGGCCCTATTAAAGGAGAAGGGCCTGACTCAGTCTCCTGAACTACGAGATGCTCTCGCACTCTGTATCACCGCACTCGAACAAATCGGGAATCAGAAGCTCTCGCTGGAGAGCCTGGAAGTGGCGGTTCTGGACCGCACCCGCGACGGTCGAAGATTCCGTCGTCTCTCGTCTGCCGACACCAGACAGCTCCTCGCGACCTAGCAGGATGCTGTAAGAGTCGCTCATCTCATCTGCCCAACCCCGGTGCGCCAAGACGCACCTTTCACCAACCGGCGTTCTTGCTTTGCTCAGAGGCTCCACGCACCGAACAGAATACGCATTGCTTCTTCGCGTGCTGCGGCCTTGTTGGACGAACGTTTTGAGCATCCTGCCGGGTATTCTCCCATTCCCCGGACGCGCAGCCATTGAATTCCCATCCTGCCTCAATACCTTTTCCGCAGCCTGCGAGTCTCTCTTCATCGGCGGATCCTTCCCTTCTGTTGAAGAAGGCAGGGCCGGCGTGTATTCTGTTTATACGAACATGCTGCAACCCGGTCCTCTGAGACGACGGATCTTCGGTTTGGAGAATGAGTACGGACTTATCTTTTCTCCGAACGGGCGGGTCTATCTGCCGATGGAGAAGGTGCTCGGGTATATTTTTGAAGGTCTCATTCCAAACAGCTGGCCCTCCAACGCCTTCCTGGTGAACGGTGCTCGGTTTTATCAAGACACCGGCTGCCATCCTGAGTATTCCACCCCAGAGTGCGACAACATTCTCGATCTCGTCATCCATGATAAAGCCGGTGAGCGATTGCTTGAAGCCTGTCTGCCGGCGGCTGAAGAACGATTGCGGGAAGAAGGTCTGTCCGGGGAGATCTACATTTTCAAGAACAATACGGACTCGCTCGGCAATACCTACGGGTGCCATGAAAACTTCCTCATGCGCCGCGACGTCGATTTTTGGAAAGTCACGGAGCAACTCATTCCCTTCTTTGTCACGCGGCAGGTCTATAGCGGAGCGGGAAAGGTTCTGAAGGTGTCGGGCAAACCGCAATACTTCATCTCGCAACGGGCCCAACACATTCACGAGAAGACCTCTTCCTCGACGACCTCCTCGCGCAGCATCATCAATACCAGAGACGAGCCGCACGCCGATGCGGAACGCTACCGGCGGCTCCATATCATCGTCGGGGATTCCAATATGTCGGAATTCGCGACTTATTTGAAAGTCGGCACAGCGACGCTGGTGCTGTCCATGATCGAGGAAGGGTACACAGTCCAAGGGATGGAGTTCGAGGACCCCGTGAAAGCCATTCGCGAGGTTTCGCGCGATCCCACCTTGAAGCGCAAGATTAAGCTGGACGATGGCCGCCAGATGACGGCAGTGGAAGTTCAGCGGGTCTACCTGGATCGAGCGCAGGAATATTTGGCCCAACAGGAGCACGATCCAATCCTCGACGATGTGTGGCAACGATGGACCATGGTGCTGGATAAGCTCGAAGAGGACCCGATGCAGCTCGTGCGTGAAATCGATTGGGTGACCAAGCGCCATCTCATCCAGTCCTATGTCGACAAAAAGGGCTGTGGCTGGGACGATCCACGGGTGTTCCTGCTCGACCTCCAATTTCATGATGTCAAACGGACGCGCGGGTTGTATTATCTTATGGAGTCTCGTGGTCTGATCGAACGGGTGGTGGAGGAGGAAGCGGTGCAACGGGCCATGTCGACTCCACCACAGACCACGAGGGCGAAGGTGCGCGGCGATTTCATCCGGTTTGCCCGCGCGAAGAATCGGTCCTATACGGTCGACTGGACCTATCTGAAGCTCAATGGCTACTGGGAAGAAACGATTCTCTGTATGGACCCCTTCAGCGCCGTGAATCGGCGTGTGGACGAGTTGGTCGCGCAGGTGGCGGGGCTACGGTTCTACCGATGATGATGACTGCTCTTAAACGGGCGCATCGGCGGTTCGCACGACTGGATCGAACGCTGATTATGGCCGTCGTGTTGCTGTCCAGCGTCTTTCCCGTCGAGTTGTTTCCCAATACGCCTCCTGCGCCGAAGGGCCTCGATGGGCAATACAGCGGCAAGCAGGGGCAGGTGTTGGTGGTCAAGGTGAAGGGCGAAGAACAGGCGACGGAGGTGAAGGGTACGTTTCTGAGCCGGACGATTCCATTTTTCAGGGAGTTCAGACCCGGGGAGCCGGCCGGCTATATCGGGTTGCTCGGGATAGACATGCAGGACGAACCGGGGACCTATGAACTCGCCGTCGAAGTGAAGCAGGGCGAACAGGCGAAGCAGTTGAGCTTTAATGTCCTGGTGGCCAAAGAGAAGTTTGCCGTCGAGCATCTGAAGCTGCCGAAAGAGAAGGTCGACCTGGATGAGAAGAGCGTGGCACGTTGGAAGGCCGAGCAACAATTAGTACAGCAGGCGCTCGCAGAGAACTCACGCCTGAAATTATGGCATAGCAACTTCGTGGAACCGGTGAGTGGCAAGCGCACCGGCATTTTCGGCAGCGTGCGGATCATGAACGGCAAGCCGCGGAATCCGCACAATGGAGAGGATATTGGCGCGCCGATGGGGGCCGATGTCGCCGCCAGCAACGACGGCGTGGTGCGTTTGACCGTGGATCACATTTTTTCCGGCAGGGGCGTCTATGTCGACCACGGCCTCGGGTTCTATACGATGTATTTCCATCTGTCTGACGTGTTGGTCAAAGATGGAGACTTGGTCACAGCGGGGCAAATCATCGGCAAGGTGGGAGCGACCGGCCGCGCCACCGGCCCCCATCTCCATTGGGGCGTCAAACTCAACGGCGCCCGCGTGAATCCCTATACGTTGCTGGATTTACCCTTCAAGAACGGTTCATCCCCTGCCAATAGCATCGCGACTCCCAAACCTGAAACGACTTCTGCGCCTGAAGCGGTACCGGTCAAGCAGTAGGGAGTAGGCCTGGTGGGTTCTGCCTGCGTATGCGCTTCGGCTCGACCGCACTACCAGGATGCTGAAAAAGTCCGCCAGCAGCGTTCTCGCATCGTTCAGGCCCCCAAGGTACCCCAGAGGGTCTGCCTCGGCCCTTCACTCGCTACGCCTTGCTGAACGGCCTTTTGAGCATCCTGGGGGAGTGTTCTCCTGTTGTGCCACACAAGCCACGAAGGGCCGCTCCTTGAGTCACGGAATCGTAGCCCTTGTACAGACGCTTCACTTTTACTGTGCTTGACCCGTCAGCCCGCCGAGGAGTCCTGGGAGACTTTCGGCGTTAGGACTGTTCTTCATGGAGGCGTTGATGTCGTCAAGTAGATGGCTGGCTTCCGGGTTGATGGATTTGATGGTCTGCTGGAGATTGCCCGACATCAATTCATGCTGAATCTGGGCGTCGGTGATTTTCCCCTCATTGATGTTCTGCTGCAACAGCTGGGCGAGTTGGCGGACTTTGGCGAGAACGTCGGAGGGGAGAGCATCCAGGATGCCTTCCGTGTTCTGGGGCAGATCGCTGCCAGGAACTATTTGAGCCTGGGCCTCTGTAAAGAGCAGTACACAGCATGTGATTGTGAGTAGTGCGCTCCATCTCGCCATAGCCTGCCTCCTTGTCTGTTCGAATCCGTCTTTCTAGCGCATTGCGACAAGGAAAGTATTTCAGTCTGCTGGCAGGCTGTCAGCAAAATCTAGAAATTCGACTCGAGGCTCGAAGGGGTCTTGTTGAGCACAGTTGCGGTGGCGCGCGAGAGGGCTTCGTCGTGTGCATGGTCGAGGGTATAGACGCGGAATTGAACCAGACGGGTGGGAAGCAGGTCGAGGAATTCTTCTAATGGGTCGGTCGAGATGCCTTTGGTACCGGGATCATATACATAGAGGGGACTACCGCGGCGGTCTTTCGGGTCCGGCCGTGGGTCGAGCGGCGCCATGTCGACACGGAACTCCACTTTTTTGAGCCGCGCCGGCAACTCTTTTTTGATCTGTTCTTCGAAGTGTTCATGGCTCGGGAAGTCCATGCCGCGTTCCTGGCCCTTTTCCTTGAGTACGGTGCTGTAGGCCATCTTCCATTTCACGTCGCGTCCAAGAATCCGCTGCCATTCTGCACCCAGGCGCCGCTCGGTCGCATGGCGCGACGTCTTCCATCCCCGTACCTGTTCAAGTAAGGACCAGTCGGTCAACGTCAGGTATTCGTCCATCTTCTTGCGAGGATCGTGAGGAAACAGGAGCTTCATCGTGTCGCCGAAGATGTCGCGGAGGTGGATGTCGATCGCGCGCGTGGTCCGGTGATAGTAGACGTTGGAATAGAGATACATGCGGGTATTGAGGAACATCTGCAGGGCGGGGAGGCCTGTCTTATGGATCGTAAATCCTTTGTCCGTGATGATCGTATAGTGAATGAGTCTGGTTAAATCGACCGGGCCAACCGCAACGCCGCACATATAGGAGTCGCGCAGGACATAGTCGAGGTTGTCAGCGGTATAGCTGCCGGAAATGACCGGTTGGAGAATATTGAGCCATCGCGGAATACGGGAGTTGTCTTTGCCCTTTTCCTTGAGAATCACATGGGCGATTTGGTCGGGGCTGAGTTCCTCGCCTTTGGCGAAGGGGCCGGACGGGCTGCGCCGGATCTTGCGGATAATCGGACCGAGATGGTCGCGGATGATGATCTGCCCGAGTTTTTCGTGACTGGCATGAAAGGCATGCAAATAGTTGTCGTCAAAGAAATGGCAGAAGGGGCCGTGGCCGATGTCGTGCGCGAGCGCCGTGACGCGGAGGAATTCTTCGACATAGTTCGCTGACGGAATCTCCTTTACCGCTTTCTTGAGAAACGGATAGAGATGGCGCGCAAAGCGGCCTGCCACATGCATGGTGCCGAGCGAGTGGACGAAGCGGGTGTGCTCCGCGGAGGGGTACACCCAACGGGCGCTCTGGAGTTGATAGATGTATCGGAGGCGTTGGACCCAGGGGGAGTCGATCAGATCCTTTTCCGTCCGTTCGTGCGGGTCCGCAGTGGAGAAGGGCACGGTGAAGGAGACGTATTGGTGTATCGGATCGGCGATCAGCGCCGACCCATCATACGGGGCGTTGGATTGATGGCCGGACTCAGGCATGGCCCCGATCTTAGCCTACATCTTGATGGGCGGCAATGGCTCTGCCTGGGCCGGTGGGTGGGACTGCCGATGTTTGGATACAAAATAGTAGGCCAGTGGGTAGGCCAGTACCGCACCGAGAAGGCTCAAGACAAATCCACCAAGAAAGAAGGGTGCGGCGTAGGGCATGACTTGTTCGTAGATCGCGCTGAAACTCAGATCCTGCCAATCAAAGGAGGGGCCGTCGGATCGGTCGAGTAAGAGTGCACCGACCCAGTAGGTGGCACCAAGAATAGGCACCATGGTCCAGGGATTATTGATAAAGGCGCCTACCATAAGCGCGAGAAAGTTCAGGCCTAATGCCCAGGTGCAGAAGAGCACCATGGCGGTATGCAATCCATAGGTCGGGGAAAAGGCAATGAAAACCCCAATGGCGAAGGCCAGCGCGGTTCGCTGCGGCGATTCCTGCAGATGGAGGACCTGTTTCAGCAGTGACCGAAATGAAGGGATCGTGGCCATGGCCGTCCTGGATAATGCTGGTTAGGTGAAATGTTCGTAGCTGGTATTCGGCAACCGGTGACGCCGGCCGTGAGAGGAAACGGCCTGTATCCCGAAGCGAAAGGGGTGAATTTTCCCAATGCGGGTCAGGGAGAATCCTCGTTCGAGCGCTGTCCGCTCGAGTCGTGGGCGCTGTCGTGCTGATGCGGTAAAGAGCAATTCATAATCCTCGCCTCCGGTCAGCGCGAGGTCCACCGGGTCGAGGTGCCGGGAGGTGGCATAGGCAACGCATGCCGGCGATAGCGGGAGCGCGCCCAGATCGAGGTCTACCCCGACATGGCTTTCTTCACAGATATGGCGGAGATCGCCGGAGAGCCCGTCTGAAATATCGATCGCGGAGGTCGCCAGATGAAGGGCACTGAGCCACTGACCTTCCGCGACGCGTGCCGTCGGATGCAGATGCCGATCGATCAGAAATTGCCGGTGCCTGGCTGAGAGTGCGCCGGTGCGCGGGTGGCGTCTCGCACGGGGTGGCGGCTCGTTCAAGAGTCTCAGTCCGGCCAAGGCGTCGCCGATTGTGCCGGTCACGTAAAGAAGATCTCCGATTCGTGCACCGCTCCGAAACAGGGCCTTGCGGTGAGGGACCATCCCGACCAGCGTCACACTGATAAACCATCCGTCGCCGGAGGCCGATGTGTCCCCACCGATGAGTCTTACTCGATGCGGGCGGCAAGCGGCCATCATCCCTCGATACAGCTGAAGAACGTGCTGCCTGGTGCCGGTGCGTGGTATGGCCAAGGCGACGAGCAGGTACTGCGGAGTTCCTCCCATCGCCGCGACGTCGCTGAGATTCGCAGCTGCGGCGCGGAAGCCGATATCAGACATCGTGGCGGTTCGGAGGTCGAAGTGGACCCCTTCTGTTAAGAGGTCCGTCGTCAGCACCGTCCATTGGCCGGCCCGTGACGTGATGACGGCGGCGTCGTCGCCGATCCCTTGAATCACTGAGGGGGCGCGGCGGCCATGACGTCGATGGAGGGCTCGAATCAGATCGAATTCGCGGATCGTGGGACGGGCCTTCGTGCGGACCGTGGACGCCATGCTAGTGAAGATGTAGGGGAGGCGTTGCCGTGATGGCTGCATGCACCGGCAGGGAACGGGCGGCTCGCCCTGTCTTCACGCGCGTGGCGTGTTTTTTTGATTGTGGCGGCGGCGTGTGGGACTTCCCCGTTGGCCGCGTGGATTTCGAGTCTCGCCGGAGAGCCACCTTCATCACATCATCCATCGTGTCGGCAAAGATGAGATGGATGCCCTTCAGAATGTGCTTGGGAATCTCGTCGAGATCTTTCTTGTTGCGTTTCGGAAGAATCACGGTGGTGAGTTTGGCCCGTTTCGCCGCCAGAATTTTTTCCTTCAATCCTCCGATGGGGAGCACTCGGCCTCGGAGCGTGATCTCGCCTGTCATCGCCAAGTCGCGGCGCACCGGGATTTGTGACAGGGTCGAGGCAATGGCGATGGCCATGGTAATGCCCGCTGAGGGCCCATCCTTGGGAATCGCCCCAGCCGGCACGTGGATATGGAGGTCTTGCGTGGTGAACACATCGGGATTGATGCCGAGGGTGCGTTCTCGCGATCTGACATAGCTCAACGCGGCCTGCGCGGATTCCTTCATCACGTCGCCCAGCTGGCCGGTGAGGGTCAATTGCCCCTTGCCCTTCATCGCCGTGGCCTCGATGTAGAGCACATCGCCGCCGGACTCCGTCCAGGCTAACCCCGTCGCCACGCCGACCTCGTCCATCTCCAATTCTTCTTCGGGCACGAACTTTGGGACGCCGAGATACTTGTGCAGGTTGGCCGGATTGACGGGGAACCCCACACCTTTGCCTTCCGCCACTTTCTTCGCCACCTTGCGCATGACGTTGGCGATCTCGCGCTCGAGGTTCCTGACGCCGGCTTCACGCGTATAGTGGGCGATGATCTGACGCACCGCCGGCTCGGCAATGCGGACATGTTTCTCGGTGATACCGTGTTCGTTGAGCTGCCGGGGGATCAGATATTTCTGGGCGATGCCTAACTTTTCTTCTTCGGTATAGCCGGGGATCCCGATCACTTCCATCCGGTCGCGTAAGGCGGGCAAAATGGGGTCGATCAGATTCGCCGTCGTAATGAACATCACTTCGGTCAGGTCGAAGGGCACTCCCAGGTAGTGGTCTGTGAAGGAGTTGTTCTGTTCCGGGTCGAGCACTTCGAGCAAGGCTGCGGAGGGATCCCCGCGGAAATCCATCCCGACCTTGTCCACTTCGTCCAGCATGAAGACCGGGTTGTTGGTGCCGGCTTGTTTCATGCCTTGAATGATGCGGCCGGGGAGTGCGCCGACGTAGGTGCGTCGATGACCACGGATCTCGGCTTCATCACGGACGCCGCCGAGACTGATGCGGACAAACTCGCGACCGAGCGCGCGGGCGATCGACTTTCCGAGCGAAGTCTTCCCGACGCCCGGAGGGCCGACGAAACAGAGAATCGGCCCCTTCATCTTGTCTTTGAGTTTCCGCACGGCGAGATACTCAAGGATCCGTTCCTTCACCTTCTCCAGATCGTAGTGGTCCTCGTTGAGCACTTTGGCGGCAGCCTTGAGGTCGAGGTTGTCCTTCGACCTCTTGGACCAGGGCAGTTCCACGATCCACTCGATGTAGGTCCTGACGGTCGCGGACTCGGCGGTATCCGGGTGCATTTTTTCAAGGCGTTTGAGCTGTTTCTCTGTTTCTTTCAGCACCTTCTCCGGCATCTTCAATTCTGCGATCCGTTTGCGAAACTCGGTGATTTCCTCCGCCCGTTCATCGAGTTCTCCCAGCTCTTTCTGAATAGCTTTGAGTTGTTCGCGCAGGAAGTATTCGCGTTGGGTCTTGTCCATCTCCCCCTTGGCTTGCGCTTGAATCTTTTGCTGCATGGAGAGGACTTCGATTTCTTTGCCGAGGATCTCGCTGACATGCCGGAGGCGCTTGATCGGATCGATGACCTCCAGGACTGCCTGGGTGAGCTCGACCTTGAGGCCAAGATTGGAGGCCACCATATCGGCAAGACGTCCGGGGTCTTCGAGGTTCTCGATGACGACCATCACGTCAGGGATCAAGACTTTGCCGAGACTCACGATCCGTTCGATCTGTTCCTTTACAGTGCGCATGGCGGCTTCGGTTTCAAGGGCGGCACTCGCCGGCTTGTGTTCGGTGAGTTTGTCGATGCGCACGGAGTAGTAGGGCTCAGTTTGAATGTAGCCCGCAATCTTGGCTTTCGAGAGCCCCTGCACGAGAATTTTGATGCGTTCATCGGGCAATTTCAGCATCCGCATGATGATGCCGACTGTGCCGATGGCATGGATGTCTTCGGGGGAGGGGTTCTCGACGTCCAAGGCTTTTTGCGTAGCCAGGAAGATCATCCGATTACCGGCTAACGCGGCTTCAATCGCTTTGATCGACATCTCCCGCCCGACAAACAAAGGGAGGACCATGTAGGGGAAGACGACGATGTCCCGGACCGGCAACAGCGGAAGCTGGTCGGGGATTTCAACGTTCTGGGGTGGCTGCAAGTCTTGTTCGATCGAGTCGTTCATCGGTGTAGTCTCAGTGTTGGCTCAGCTGTGAATGAGATATGAGGTTGTGTCTTCGTTGAGTGCCGCGACTAGGCTTTTCGTGATCGTGTCGTGTTGCGTCCGCTGGAAGGCCGTGTGCGCTTCTGCAGATACTCGCCGAAGTCCGGTCCCAGGGAGGGATTCTTGAGCGCGAATTCGACGGTCGCAATGAGAAATCCCAACTTGTCTCCGGCATCGTACCGTTGTCCCTGTATCTCCAGCGCATACATCGGGGACTTCTTTGCCAATTCCCGGAGTGCGTCGGTCAATTGGATCTCGCCGCCCTTGCCGGGCTGGGTCTTTCGCAGAATGGAAAAAATCTCCGGCGGCAGGACGTAGCGACCGATGACCGCGAGATTGGACGGGGCTTCGGCCGGCGACGGTTTTTCAATGAGGCCCTCAACTCGATGCAACCCCGCTGAGACGGTTCGAGACGCCACGATCCCATAGCGGCTGACCTCATGGTGTGGCACTTCCTGCACACCAAGGATCGCACCGTGACGTTTCTTGTAGGCATGTATGAGCTGTGCGAGGCCGGGCATCGGGGCATCGATGACTTCGTCGCCGAGAATGACGGCAAAGGGTTCATCACCGATCAGCCGTTGGGCGCAGAGGACCGCATGGCCGAGCCCGAGGGCCTCCGATTGACGGACGTAACAGAAATTTGCGAGCGTCGAGATGTGCCGCATTTGGCTCAGGAGCTGCGCCTTGCCGCTGCCCTTGAGGTTTTCTTCCAACTCGACCGATCGGTCGAAATGATCTTCGATCGCGCGCTTGCCCCGCCCGGTGATGATGATAATGTCTTCGATTCCGGAGGCGACCGCTTCTTCCACCGCATATTGAATCAGTGGCTTGTCGACGAGCGGTAACATTTCTTTGGGAGACGCTTTCGTCGCGGGAAGGAAGCGAGTACCGAGCCCTGCGGCGGGAATCACGGCTTTGCGCACTTCGAAGCGTGACATGGTTCGATACTATGTGATGAGGTAGGCGATGTCAAGGAATGCAGGAGCTCACAAGCGGCGTGAGACGATCGCACAACCGAGCCGTCGTCCGCATGATTCACGACGTGTTTGCTGCACGTGCAGCTGTCTTGCTCAAGCGAGACGGGCGAAACTTGCAGGAAAGGAGCGACACAGAGGGGGCATGGTTTGCACGTCACGCGAGTCGCGTTTTTCGTGCGTGACTCGCTTCCCCTGCGGGTTTGCGACCAACCTGCGCGAACAAGGTGGGCGGTCAGCTTTACATTCAAATACTTGCCCAATATAATCCAGAGGTTTTGCACGCGTGTTGCCGTGAGGGATACGCTTGCGCTGAGCGCGTAGGTCTCTTGAGTCAACAACCTCCTCTGCCGCCATCTTCACACGCTTCCCGAAATGCGTCGTGTGTGGTTGGGTCACAGGTGCGCGGTGTGCGGTCGCAGGTAAACAGGGCTATCCATGCCATGACGTTGTCATTGACTTCTTCTGCCTATGGGACTCAGATACGGTGAGGGGACCGTGCTGTTCAGCCGGGCCGCATTGGCTCCTTCTCATGCTCATGGTGCTCGTCACCTTGGTGTGCGGAATGATGCCGGTTCTTGCGGTCGCCGCGGAACAGGCCGGGGTCAAAGTGACCGCGATTGAGATCCGAGGGAACAAGCGGATCGAGTTACCGGCTGTTGCCGGTCGGTTGACGTTGAAACCCGGCGATCCTTATACCCCTGAGAATGTCCGTGGGCAAATCAAAATTCTCTATGAAACGGGGTATTTTGAAGACGTGCAGGTGGAGACGGAATCGGGAACGGGCGGGGTAGCCCTCACTTTTCTGGTCCGCGAGAAACCGTTTATCACCGAGATCGTGTTTGATGGGAATCAAGAGCTGAGCGACGACAAGCTCAAAGAGAAGATCACGATCAAGAGCCAAGCCTTTCTCGATCAGCCGCAGGCCAAAGAGAGTGCGGAGAAGATTCGTCTGGCCTACCAGGAGGACGGCTATTTCAATTGCCGGGTGATCCCGGTCGTGCAGACCTTGGATGAGGATCGGAAGCGCCTGACGTTTTTCGTGAAAGAAGGGGACAAGGCGCGCGTCAAGACGGTCAACTTTGACGGCCTGCACGCGGCAACGAAAGACGAGATGTTCAAGGTGATGGCGACTCGGGAATGGGTTCCCTGGTATGGCCTGGTCACGCAACTGAAGTTGCCGTCGTTTCTCTCGGATGCCGGCGTCTTGAAGCGGGAAGAAATGAACAACGACGTCGAGCGGATCAAAGAGATCTTGCTCAACAAAGGCTATTTAAACGCTCAGGTCGGGTTGCCGACTGTGGAGCTCAGCGACGATAAAAAATGGTTCGTCGTCAGCTATACGGTGATGGAGGGGGAGCCGTTCACCGTGGCCGAAGTCGGGTTCCGCGGGAATACGGTGTTCGAAGATCCGGAGCTTCGCCAGGGGCTTAAGATTAAGGAGGGGGAGATCTTTCAGCGCCAAAAAATCCGTGACGAGATTACGCGGTTGACCGATCTGTACGGAAGCAAGGGCTATTCCTTTGCCGATGTCTCGCCCAGTGTGACTCCGAACATGGAGGACCGGACCGCAACCATCATCCTGACCATCAAGGAAGGGGAGATGATGCGGATCCGTCAGATCAACATCAATGGGAACGAGAAGACCAAAGACAATGTGATTCGTCGTGAAATCCGGGTTGATGAACAGGATGTCATCGATACCCCCTCGCTGAAGCGGAGCTTTCAGCGTCTCAATAACTTGAATTTTTTCGAGACGGTGGAAATCCTTCCTGCCCAGGTAGGTGTGGATAAGGTGGACCTGAATGTCCGCGTGAAAGAGAAGCCGACCGGTCAGTTCAGCATCGGCGGCGGATTCAGTACGTTGGACAAGTTGGTCGCGATCGCCGATATTACGGAAGGAAACCTCGGTGGAAACGGCTGGATGGGACGCATCCGAGGTCAATTGGGACAGCAGCGGACCCTGGGGCTGATCACGTTCCGTAACCCGTATTTGAACGATTCCTTGACGTCGATGCAGTTGGACGTCTACCGCAGTATGACCAACTACATCACCTATTTTGAGAAAAAATCCGGGGCCAGCATTACGTTTGGCCGATGGCTCTCTGAATATGCCTCAGGGAGTGTGAGTCTGTTCGCGGAGCAGTTGAATTTCAGCGATCCACAGGATGGGATTTGTCCGGATGTGTTTCCTCTTATCTGTAGTCAGCTGGGGAATCAGACGACGACCGGGTTTCGGACCTCGCTCGCTCGAGACACCAGAGACTACTATTTGGATCCCCGCACCGGTTGGCGAGCTTCTGTGGGTTTCGACTTGGGGACGCCCTACCTGGGCGGGAGCAATAACTTTTATAAGTACTATTTCGATGTCATCAAGTATACCCCCTTGCCCTATGACACGAGGATTTCGGTCCGCGCTCGCTATGGCGCCGCGGTCGGCATAGAGGGGAAACCCATTCCGCTGACCGAACGATATTTTGTCGGCGGCATCAATACGATGCGCGGGTTCGTGTTCGGGCAGGCGGGACCGGTGACCACCAGCAATACCCTACTCGGCGCAACCAAAGAGTTGATTTTCAATAACGATTTTATCTTTACGATTTCCTCCGATGCCAAATTAAACGGAGTGATCTTCTTCGACTATGGAAAGGGCTTCGACGATAACGAGCCTCTGTCGTTTCATTTGCGGAAAACGGCTGGTATTGAAGGGCGATGGATTTCACCCTTTGGTCCCCTCCGTGCCGCCTATGGGCTGAACCTGGCTCCGCGCGAGCGAGAACGGAAAGGGGTTTTCGAATTTACGATCGGTTCTCTATTCTAAGAGGGCAAGCATATGGCCATGAGTGTGAGGTAGCGGAGTGATCCTGGTTGATGTCGTCATGCGGAAGCTGTTCTGCGCAAGATGTCTGTTGATAGCGCTCTTCGTTGTCGCCGGCTGTGCCGCCGGCGGAGCCAAAGTTGAGGGGAAGGTGGGAGTCGTCGATCCTGCCCGTGTCCTGAGTGAGACAAACGCGGGAAAGAAGGCCAAGGATTCCTTGAGCGCGTTTTCCAAGAATCGCCAGGCGTTGGTCGAGATGGAGGAGAAAGAACTCCGCCGCATGGAAGAAGATTTTGGGAGGCAGGCGAGTGTGTTGAGCGCGGCTGCGAAGCGGGAGCGCGAAGAGCAGTTTCGGCGTCGGATGGCGGAGTATCAGCAGAAAGCGGGCGAAATGAACCGGGAGGTCCAGGAAAAGCAAAAAGACGTGCTCGAAGGGTTCCGTGAGAAGGTGGAACTCATCGTGGGCAAAGTGTCCAAGCGCCTTGGCTTACAGGTCGTCATGGATAAGGGCAAAGGAGGCCCTACCTTATATAGCGAGGAAGGGCTCGATATTACAGGTCAAGTGATCGACGAATTTAACCGTGAGTATCCCTAGCAGGCTGCAGAGAAACAGTTGAGAGCCGCTTGAGAATCGCTAGTCGGAATGTCGGGGTGACGAGGGAACGCCTCCGCAGGATGTTTTAAAAAACCGTCCGGCAAGGCCGCAACGAGCGAAGCAAGAACCCAGCACGGGGGAAAAGGCGCGTCCCTGGGCCAGGAGGCTGTCTTGGCAGACTCAGGGCGGGCGGGTGAGAAGACCGACTTTTTCAGCATCCTGCGAGGCGCATGCGTAGGATGTGGTGATCGTCAGGAGAGGAGGAGAATTCGATGGAACGAACGACAGTGACCGGTCTGATCAGTGCGGTGGGATTGTGGCTGGCGATGATATCGCCGGGGTTATCGGCTGAAACGTTCAAGGTCGCGGTGATGGATCAACAACTGGTGATCGAGCAGTCGAAGGCCGGCAAGCGGGCCTTGGAAGAACTCAAGGCCTACTCCACGACCAGGCAAAAGATCATCAGTGCCGACGATCAAGAACTGAAGGAATTGGAGCAGACGATTCAAGACGGGAAGTTGACCGACAGCGCGAAGCAGGAGAAGCAAGGTCAGTTCCAGGCCAAGCTGGAGGCCTATCAACGTCGTCTGGCCGACTTCAATCGCGAGATTCAACAGAAGCAGCGTGAAATGGTGGTGGAATACTCGAAAAAAGTGCGAGCGGCCGCGCAAGCCGTGGGGGAGAAGAACGGGTACGTCGCGATCATCGACAAGGGGAGCGAGGCGGCGATCAAGATCGTGCTCTATCATCAGCCTGCGTTGGATTTGACCGATCAGGTGGTGAAGGAGTTCGATCGGCAGAATAAGTAGCGGAGAAGAGGGCAGCCTGGTCGTCCTCCTGCTCGCGGAACGCGCACGATCAGAATGTGCTCGTTCGACGCGCCCGATCGAGGATCAACCAGGCTACCCTTAAAAGTGAAGTGAGGGATTGGGATGACGCGCGCAGTAGAAGCTCAATCAGCCCCCATCCCTAGAGAGATGACAAACAAGCTTGGAAGGATCATTTGAAGTCTTGCCTATGAGGAGGTTCTGCCGATGTCCGTGATGGAACAAGCTGAAATTCAGTCCCTCTTGCCTCACCGGTATCCCTTTCTCCTGGTCGATCGCGTTCAGGAATTGGACCCCGAGAGGCGGATCGTAGGGGTCAAGAACGTGACGATCAATGAACCGTTCTTTCAAGGGCATTTCCCTGGACGCCCGGTCATGCCGGGGGTGCTGATTCTCGAAGCCATGGCTCAAGTTGGCGCGATTCTGGCGTTTAAATCGCTGGGGCATGCGGCGCGTCCGGTGGTGTATCTGACCGGTATCGATGGCGCGAAGTTTCGAAAACCAGTCGTGCCGGGTGACCGATTGCGGTTTGAGATCGACGTTGTCAAGAAACGGGCGCCGTTTTGGAAGATGCAGGGCAAGGCTTTTGTCGAGGATGAACTCGTCTGCGAAGCCGAAGTGACCGCCATGGTGACAGAAGAAAAGGCCGAAACGCGTCAATAGTCAGCAGTCATTCGTCAACCGTAGGAGAGTGAGGTCCGGTTACGAATGATGATCGACCGATGATGTTTATCTGGAGGTGCGCGTGCAGATTCATGCGAGTGCGATCATCCACCCCAACGCACAGTTGGCCGCCGACGTCGTCGTGGGGCCCTTTTGTGTGATTGGCGAACACGTCACCATCGGACCGGGGACGCGTCTTGGTTCTCATGTTGCAGTCGACGGCTGGACGGAGATCGGCGCGCGGTGCGAGCTGCATCCCTTTGTCTCGATCGGCTCTCCTCCCCAGCACCTCAATTATAAGGGCGAACCGACCAAGGTGGTGATCGGCGATGACAACATTCTTCGGGAATATGTCACGGTCAACCGCGCGACGGTGCAAGGCGGTGGGACGACCACCATCGGCTCGAAAAACTTCTTGATGGCCTATGTGCACGTCGCCCATGATTGTCATCTCGGCAGCCATCTCATCCTGGCCAATGCCGCCAGTTTAGCCGGCCACATCACCATCGGCGACTATGCCATCATCGGGGGACTGACCGGTATTCACCAACACGTGCGGGTCGGGTCGTACTCCATGGTGGGCGGCTGTTGCGCTCTCGGACAGGACCTCCCGCCATTCATGCGGGCTGCGGGCGGCTATCGGGCGCGGATGTATGGTCTCAACTCGGTGGGATTGCGCCGGCAGGGGTTTTCGGCCGATCGGATCTCGGTGCTGAAACGGGCATACGACATGCTCTTCCGATCGGGGCATCGAACTGCTGAAGCGGCCAGGCTCGCCAAGACCGAGTTCGGAGATCAACCCGACGTGATGACCGTCCTGGGGTTCCTGGAGGGGACGAAGCGCGGTATTTGCCGGTCTGTCGGCAAAGATCAAGAGGATGAGGAGTAAGCGCCGTGGCATCACTGCCTGAGGTCTCCGATGGCGAGCGGATCGGGCTGATTGCCGGCAACGGCCGGTTCCCGATCATCTTCGCGGATAATGCCAGGAAGCTCGGCTATCACGTGTCGGCCGTCGCGCATGAAGGCGAGACGGAACCGGAGTTGGCCGGCCATGTGGATCGGATCCATTGGATCAAGATCGGCCAACTCAACAAGCTGATCAAAGCGTTTAAGGAAGACGGGGTCCATCAGGCAGTGATGTTGGGCGGGATCAAGAAGACCCATGTCTTTACCACCCTGCGGCCGGACTTTCGCACCTTGGCCTTGGCGACACGGTTGGCACTCTGGAAAGACGACGACATTCTGCGCGAATTGGCGAAGGAGCTTGAGCAAGAAGGGATCGTCATCTGTGAGTCGACGTTCGGGCTTGAGGGGATTCTCGTGGAAGAAGGGACGTTGACCGCGCGGAGTCCATCGGAGAAAGAGTGGGAGGACATCCGCTACGGGTGGGAAGTGGCGCATGAAATCGGGCGTCTCGATATCGGGCAGTGCGTCGTGATCAAAGATCGCGTGGTCGTGGCCGTCGAGGCGGTCGAAGGCACCGACGGAGCCATCAAGCGCGGCGGCGATTTGGCGAAGGGGGGGGCGGTGGTGGTCAAGCGGTCGAAGCCGCAGCAGGACTTGCGGTTCGATCTCCCGGCCGTGGGACCTCGGACCATCGAGGTGATGGCATCCGTCAAGGCATCCGTGTTGGCGATCGAAGCCGGTCGGACCATCCTGTTGGATCGCGAGATCATGTTGGACAAGGCCCGGTCTGCCCGCATTGCCATTGTCGGGATCACGAAACTCGAACCAAGCGGGAAGTGAGCCTCGCAGTATGACACCGTTTAGGGCAGGCGTCATCGGCGTCGGACATCTCGGCCAGCACCATGCGCGCCTCTATGCCTCCTTGCCCGGGGCGCAGCTCGTCGGCGTGGCGGATCAGTCGACCGAGCGTGCGCAGATGATCGCAGATCGACATGGGGTGCGCGGCTTTCGTACGGCTGATGAATTGTTGCCGCACGTCGATATCGTGAGTGTGGCGGTGCCCACGTCAGGCCACTATGCCGTCGCAAAATCCTGTCTGCTGGCGGGCAAGCATGTCCTGGTCGAAAAGCCGATTGCCGTCACGCCCGGAGAGGCACAGGAGTTGGTGCAGCTGGCCAAACAGAGGGGCTGTTGCTTACAGGTCGGTCACAGCGAACGGTTCAATCCGGTGATGGCGCTGATGCGTCCCCATATCGGACGGCCTGTGTTCGTCGAATGTCACCGTCTCAGCAGCTTCAGTGAACGGGGGACGGATGTGGATGTGGTGTTGGACCTGATGATTCACGATTTGGATCTCGTGCTGTCCTTGAATCCCGGTCCCGTTGAAGAGGTGCGCGCTGCGGGGGTGGCGGTGTTGTCCTCCTCGATCGATATCGCTAACGCCCGCATTCAGTTCCAGAGCGGCTGCGTGGCCAATTTGACCTCCAGCCGCGTGTCGACGAATAAGATGCGCCGGCTGCGCCTCTTCCAACGAAATAACTATCTATCGATCGATTTCCAGACGCGACAAGGGATGATTTGCCGACGCAGCGCCAAGGCCGGGGAGCGGCCGACCGTCGAGGTCGAGCATCTGCAGGGTGGAGGCGAAGAACCCTTGAAGCTTCAACTTGAATCGTTTCTTCACGCAGCCAGCACGGGCACGAGGCCGGTGGTGTCGGGTGAGGATGGCGCGGCAGCAGTGGAAATGGCGCATCAGGTCTTGCAGGCCATTGCGGCCTTTGCAGCTCGACATGAAAAAGGGGAGAGCCGGGTATAAGGGGTAACGGGATAGTGGTGTAGGCTCTTATCCCTCCACCCGGTTATCTCTCTGCCCCTTTACCCCGGATTTGAAGCCATGCGTATTCTGATCGTAACAGGCGAGGCCTCGGGTGATCTCCACGGAGCTCATTTAGCCAAGGCGATCATGGCGCTCGACCCGACGGCCGAGTTGGTCGGCATTGGCGGGGCTGCGATGCGTGCCGCAGGCGTGAGCCTTGTGGCGGGCGTCCCGCAGCTGGACGTGATGGGATTGATCGGGTTGTCCGCCATCCGTGCCATGGTTCAGCGTGTGCTGGCCATCCGGCGGGTGCTGAAGGCTGAGGCCTGGGATCTCGTCGTGCTGATCGATAATCCGGGGCTGAACTTTCATTTCGCCCGGGTTGCCAAAGCCGCCGGCCGACGCGTGCTCTATTACATTGCCCCACAGGTGTGGGCCTGGCGGCCGGGGCGCATGAAGTGGATGCAGCGCCGGGTCGATCATGCCGTCGTCATCCTTCCATTCGAGCCGGAACTGTATCGCCGGGCCGGAGTTCATTGCACGTTCGTTGGCCATCCACTGCTTGATTCGGTGGCGCCGCAATATGATCGTGCGAAGCTTCGCAGGGAGTTCGGCTTGGACCAGTCCGCCCGTGTGGTCGGATTGTTGCCGGGGAGTCGCGTGAGCGAAGTCGAACTGCACCTGCCGGTGCTCCTCAAGGCGGCTGCTCAACTGGTCCTGGCCGAACCGGGAACGCAATTTATCCTGGCGCAGGCCTCTTCAATTCACGATAATCTGATCCAGGCCCTGCTGCAGCACAGCCCTGTGCCGGTCCGCGTGGTGCACGATCAGGCCAGCGAGGTGATGGCCCTGTCCGATGTGTTGCTCATTGCGTCGGGGACCGCGACCTTGCAGGCGGCGGTGGTGGGGACTCCCATGGTGTTGCTGTACAAGACATCGCCGTTGACATACCGGCTGGCGCGTTGGCTGATCAATGTGAAATGGATCGGGCTCGTCAATCTGGTGGCCGGCCGGTCGGTCGTGCCGGAACTGATCCAGGATGAGGCGACGGCAGAGCGGTTGTGTCAGGAAGTCCTCCACCTCTTGCGCGATTCGTCGGCATATAATGACATGAAAGAAGGGCTGCGACAGGTTCGGCAATCATTGGGGGAGCCCGGCGCTTCCCGCCGAGCTGCGCAGGTGGCGTTGTCTGAATGCCGACTCTCGATCGCTTGATACGATTGTTCCGCTACCTGAAGCCCTATCGGGTTCGGTTGGGTGCGGCGTTCGTCTGCTCGGGGTTGGTGGCGGCATTCTCCGGCGCCTACGCCTGGCTCGTCAAGCCGGTCCTCGACGAGATTTTCATCAACAAGAACGAAAGCCTCCTGCTCGTCCTCCCGCTCGCGCTCTTCGTCGTGTCGGTGCTCAAGAGTGCCTTCAACTACGGGCAAAATTATCTCATGAACTATGTCGGGAATCAGGTGATCACCGACATTCGACAGGAGTTGTTTGGGAAACTCATTCGGCTGCCCGTTCCCTATCACGATGTGAATACGTCGGGGCGGTTGGTCTCCCGTGTGGTGAACGACGTCACGTTGATGGCCAATGCGGTGGCGGGGGTGCTGAAAGATATTTTTCAGCAGGGACTCACGTTCCTGGCCATGATGGGCGTGATTTTCTATCAGAATTGGCGGCTGGCCGGGCTCTCGGTGATTGTCATTCCCTTGGCAGTGTTCACGATGGTGAGGATGGGCAAGCGTTTGCGGGCGCTGGCGGCAAGCGGCCAGGAGCGGATGGGGGATATGGCCTCCACACTTCAGGAAACGTTGTCCGGCATTCGCATGGTGAAGGCCTATGGGCGGGAAGAGGCGGAGGCGGCGCGATTTCAAGAGAGCAACCGCGCGTTTCTCAATACGACGATGAAGGCGATCCAGGTCTCTTCTCTCGGGTCGTCGCATATGGAAGTGATCGGTGTCGTGGGGGTCGCGGCAATTATTTGGTATGGCGGCTTTCTCGTGATCAACGGCTCGATGACGCCGGGGGCGTTTTTCTCATTTCTGACGGCGATGTTCATGGCCTATACGCCGATTCGCCGATTGTCCGGTTCCAATAATTCGATTCAACAAGCCTTGGCCGCGGCGGAACGAGTCTTTAACGTCTTGGACCTCAAGACCGAACAGGATGCGGAGCGGGGCCGGTTAGAGTTGCCGCAGGTTGCGCAGTCGGTGACGTTTGACGATGTGACATTTCATTATGAGAGTCAGGCGGTGCCGGCGCTCAATGACATCAACCTGACGATTCGCGCCGGAGAAATGGTCGCCCTCGTGGGCAGTAGTGGAAGCGGAAAGACCACGCTGGTCAATCTGATCCCGCGGTTTTACGAGCCGACGGCCGGTCGCATTCTCATCGACGGGGTCGATATTCAGTCGTATACCCTCCGCTCGCTCCGATCGCAGATTGGTATGGTGTCGCAAGATGTAATCCTGTTTGACGACAGCGTTCGCAACAACATCGCCTATGGACGGTTGGACGCGACCGACGAAGACATTGTTCAGGCGGCGCGATCGGCCTATGCCCATGATTTTATCGAGCGCCTTCCGCAGGGATACCAGACGATTGTGGGAGAGAAAGGGGTGAAGCTCTCAGGCGGGGAGCGGCAGCGCTTGGCCATTGCCCGCGCGATCTTGCGCGATCCACCCTTGCTCATTCTGGATGAAGCGACGTCGGCGTTGGACACCGAGTCCGAACGGGTCGTCCAGTTGGCGCTCGCCAATTTGATGAAGAATCGAACGACCGTCGTCATTGCCCATCGGTTGTCCACGATTCAACGGGCAGATCGGATCATGGTCCTGGCCCGAGGCTCGATCGTGGAAGTGGGGACGCACGACGAGTTGCTTCGCCGCGGGGGACAGTACCGGCGGCTCCATGCGATGCAGTTCCAGGATGTGGCCGATGCGTAACCCCGCCATGAAGCGAATAGAGAAATGGCTGAAGCTCTCTGTGCTTCCTCCGATCGGGGCTTCGGTGATTCGAGGGCTGGGGCGGTCGATGCGGATGGATTCGCAGGGCCACGAGCAGGTGGACGCATTATATCGTCAGGGCCGGCATATCATCCTCGCGTTTTGGCATGCGCAGCAGCTCATGGTCCCTATGGGATATCGGGGTACAGAGGCCAACGTGTTGATCAGCCAGCATCAGGATGGCGAGATCATCGCGCGCATCATCTCTCGATTCGGGCATCGGGCGGTCCGTGGATCGAGCACCAGGGGCGGGGCGCTTGCCTTGCGGGAACTGATCCGCCTCGGGCGATCCGGTGCTGATCTTGTGGTGACTCCCGATGGACCCAAGGGGCCTCGCCAGGTTGCGAAACTCGGCGTGGTTCAGTTGGCGAAAGCCACAGGGCTTCCGATCGTGCCGCTGGCCTTTAGCTGCTCAAAAAAAAACTCTTCGCGAGCTGGGATCGGTTCATGGTCCCATATCCATGGTCTCGAGGCCTCTATCTGTGGGGCGCCCCCATCTGGGTTCCGCGAGATTCTGATGAACAGGTGTTGGAGGCGGCACGCCTGGAACTTGAGACGGTCCTGAATCGACTGACGGATCAGGCGGATGGGGCCGTGAAACGTGAAACGTGAGGCGTTAGCCGTTGAAGGTAAGGGGTCCAGGCGCGGCGTTTCACGTTTGACGGTTCACGTCTAACGCGCAAAGCCATGTGGCGTCTCTTCTACAATATTGTGTTGCTCGTCGTTTCGCCGGTCATCGTGGCGATCCTGCTGGCCAAACGACGGTGCCGTCGCGGATTGCTCCAACGGCTTGGGTGGGAAACAGGTTCATTTGGTTCATTTGGTTTTTCTTGTTTGTCTGGTTGGCTCCGGTCCACTGAGCGATACAAACCAGATGAACCAAATATACCAGATCAACCAGACAGACCAGTGATTTGGGTCCATGCCGTTTCTCTCGGTGAAGTGGTGGCGGTGACACCGCTCGTCAACGAGCTGCATCGCCGTCATCCCGAGTGCCGCCTGGTGGTCTCGACGGTGACCGAGACCGGACGGGAAGCCGTGGAGCAACGGTTGGCCGGTGTGGCAGACCATTGTTATGCGCCGCTCGATTTTCCCTGGGTCGTCTCCCGCTTCATCGAACGACTGCAACCATGCCTCTATCTTTTCGTCGAGACCGAACTCTGGCCGAATCTCTTGTGGCAGCTGCGTCGGCGTGGAGTGCCGACTGCCCTCGTGAACGGTCGGCTCTCGACCAGGTCTTTTACTCGGCAGCAGTGGGCGCCCCTGCGAGCGTTCTATCGGACGATGTTGCAGACGCTCAGCCTCTGCCTGATGCAGACGGATCGTGACGTCGAACGCATCATCGCGCTGGGAGCAGAGGCTTCTCGAGTCAGGCGAACAGGAAATATCAAGTTCGATCAGCCGATACCAGCCGTCACGGAGGGTGGGGCGACGAGGGCTCATCTTGGGCTTCAGGATTCGGAACAGCTCTTTGTCGCAGGCAGTACCCATCCCGGCGAAGAAGAGACCATCGTGGAGTGCTATCGGGTGCTCGTGACACAGTGTCCCTCAGCGGTGTTGCTGCTGGCGCCTCGACACATTGAGCGAGCGGAATCGGTGGAGGCGATGATTCGAGCGCGCGGGTTTGCCGTGCAGCGACGCAGTACCATCGGGCAGGCCGGCGCGCTGCGATCCACCGGTCCCCGTGTGTTGGTGCTCGATTCGCGGGGCGAATTGTCTGTGATCTACCGGGAAGCGGTAGTGGCATTTGTCGGAGGCACGCTCGTTCCGGTTGGTGGACATAATTTATTGGAGCCGGCTCTGTGGGCGAAGCCGGTGTTATTCGGTCCCTACACGGACCACTGTGCGGAGATTGCAGATCTCTTGATCCAGGCGGGAGGCGGCCGTCGGGTTCTCCACGGAGAGGACCTCACGCAACAGGTCATTACCCTCTTTTCTGATGGCGAGGAACGGGGGCGGATGGGCCGGTCTGCTCGTCAGGTGGTCGAACAGAATCAGGGAGCCTTGCAACAAACGCTGGAGGCCATCGACAGGCTGCTGACGCAACAGCAAGGCACCAGCGGGTCTCCTCTCTCAGACCGGTCGCTTTCCCTCATGGCTGGACGATAGCAAGGAAAGTGTTGAATCCCGGGACAAAGGTCAGGTGGTGGCTGCTGTGGGTCGCAATCCCATACGGGGTCGTTGCGCGGCTGCGCGCGCTCCTGTACTACTGGGGCTGGTTCGCTCAGCGGAAATTACCGGTCCCCGTGCTGAGTGTCGGGAATCTTACGCTGGGTGGGACGGGGAAAACGCCGGTGGTTATTCTGCTTACCGACTGGCTCCTGGCACAGGGGAAACGGGTGGCGATTCTCAGCCGGGGCTATCGGCGGACAAGTGCGGATCCGTATCTGTTAGTGTCAAATGGCGAGCGCCTGCTGGTCGGCCCGAATGAGGCAGGCGATGAGCCGTTCTTGATGGCGCAGCGTTGCCCCAAGGCGATCGTGGCCGTTGGCGCTGATCGCTATGAGCTTGGTTACTGGGTCATGGATCGATTTCCGATTGATTGTCTGGTACTCGACGATGGATTTCAGCACCTGGGGCTCTTTCGCGACGTGAATCTCTTGCTGGTCGATGCCACGGATGCGGATGGACTCGCGGCACTGGTGCCGGCCGGTCGACTCCGTGAGCCGCTTCAGGCGGCGGCGCGCGCGACCGCGATCGTGGTCACGAGAGCGGATGTGCCGGCTCAAGTGACACAGGTCCGTCACAGGCTACAGTCCGTCATCGGTCCAATGCCGGACCCGATCCAAGTGGTCTTTCGTCCGGAGAGTTTCGTGTCGGTGGTGACCGGGGCGTTGCAGCCGCTCTCTTGGTCCAAGGGAAAGACAGCGCTGCTCTGTAGCGCCGTGGGACATGTCGGATCATTTCGCTCCCTCGCCGAGACAATCGGGATCAGGATTCTGGACGAAGCGGTCTATGTCGACCACCATGCCTATACGAGTCAGGATGTCGAGCAACTGCGAGCCCGAGCGGCTGAGCTTCAGGCTGAGCTGGTCGTGACGACGGAGAAAGATGCCGGCAAGTTGGCCGCGCTCCTCCACCCCACCGAGAGCTGGTGGGCAGTTCGACTGACCACGGACGTGACAGTCGGGGAAGACCGGCTCAAGCAACTCGTGTTGAATTATCCGAATAGCACCCCCGCGGAGGCCTGTGGATAGAGAAATTATCAAAAGGATTCTTGTGCGTGGACCCAACTGGCTTGGCGATGCGGTGATGTGCGAGCCCGCACTCCGTGGATTGCGGAAGCTGTTTCCTGACGCTCAGATCGCGCTGTTGGTCAAACCGGCTGTGGCAGATTTGTTCGCGGGCCATCCGGCATTGACGCGCGTGCTGACCTATGACACCAAGGGGCGTCACGCGGGGCTTTCCGGTAAGTGGGCGCTGGCCGGACAATTGCGGCGGCAAGGCTTCGATCTGGCAGTGCTGTTTCAGAATGCGTTCGAGGCGGCGTTCCTGACTTTCCTCGCCGGTGTGTCTCGGCGCTATGGGTATGCGACAGACGGACGAAGTCTGCTGTTGTCCGATCCAGTCGCTGCGCCGGATCGCCGTTCGCTCGTCCATCAAGTCCGCTACTATTGGGATCTGTTGAAGCCGCTGGGCCTCACAGGCGATCCCTTCGTACCGGAGCTCGTCGTCTTTCCTGAGGAGGAACGGGCGATGGCGAAGCGATTCGCCCAGGGCGGATTGACCGCATCCGATGTCGTCGTCGGGATCAATCCCGGCTCGACCTACGGCGGGGCCAAACGCTGGTTGCCCGAACGGTTTGCCGAGGTCACGGAACGACTCTGTCGCACGATTCGCAAGTCTCGTGAACAACAAGTCAGCGTGGTCATTTTCGGGGCAAAGGGGGAAGAGCGTTTGGCCCAGGAGATCGCCGCGCGTCTGTCGTCCAGATCCCTGGTCTTGTCCGGGGCGACGACGATCCGGGAATTGATGGCGGGGGTGAAACGGTGCGCCATGCTCCTCACCAATGATACGGGTCCCATGCACATCGCCTCCGCGTTCCAGGTACCGGTCGTCGCGATTTTCGGGCCGACCGATTGGCGCACCACGTCGCCCTTTGGGAGCCCCCATGCCATCGTGCGGCAGCCGGTTGATTGTGCACCCTGCCTGCTGCGTGAATGTCCGATCGATCATCGGTGCATGACAAGGGTGACCGTAGATCAGGTGCATGAGGCGGCGACGAAACAGGTAGCTGGTTTATTGGGTTTGTCCGGTTCATCCGGTGTAGCTGCTTCGAACCAAACCAACCAAACAAGCCAAATAAACCAGACCGACCAAAGAAACATTCTTGATGGTGTCACGGTGTTTCTGGATCGAGATGGAACGTTGAACTACGATCCAGGCTATCTGAAAGTCGCCGCTGACCTGAAATTGTTGCCGGGGGTCGGGCCGGCTCTGGCGCGCTTGAAAGGGGCCGGGGCGAGGTTAGTCGTCGTGACCAACCAATCCGGTGTCGGTCGCGGGATCTTTACCCTCAAGGATCTGGAAGCAATCCATGCCCGCCTGGAAGGTCTTTTGGAACAAGAGGACGCAGCGCTGGATGCGATCTATTTCTGCCCACACCATCCTGACGATGGCTGCCACTGTCGCAAACCGGAGGTCGGCATGGTGGAGCGGGCTGTGTCAGAGTTGCACCTGGATCTCCGACGATCCTATTTGATCGGCGATCACGCGCGCGACATACAATTGGCACACAGGGTCGGCGCCAAGGCCATTCTCATTACGACCGAGCCGGTGGATACACAGGCGCAGGATGCGCTGAGGGCGGCAGAGGCCATGCCGGATGCGGTGGCGAAGTCTATGGCCGACGCAGTTGACTGGATTCTGGATGACGTGAAGACACGTCCTTCGTTAACCGTGAATCGTTAACTGCTAATCGCTCACGATACGAGAGCTGCTTAGTCTTGCGATTCACGTGTAACGAATAACGATCAACGCTCATGGAAGACTATCGCCACATCTTGTTTATCAAGCCGAGTTCACTGGGCGACATCGTACACGCGATGCCGACCTGTGCGACAATTCGCCGGGCCTATCCCAAGGCTCGACTGACCTGGCTGGTGAAGCGCCAATGGGCTGGTCTCGTCGAGCGCATCGACGGGGTTGATCGGGTCTGGTCGGTGGAATCGACGCTCAAGGGGTGGCTCTCCCAGGTGTTTCCTCTTCGTGCAGAGCGCTTTGATCTCGTCGTAGATCTTCAAGGTCTCTTTCGGAGCGCCGCCATCGGCTGGCTCAGCGGATCTCCCCTGCTTGTGGGATTTGCCAACGGGCGAGAGGGGAGTCCCTGGTTCTATTCGAGACGCGTGCCAGTTCCGCAATCCGAGATGCACGCAGTCGATCGCTACCTGCTGCTGGCCAAGGCTGTGGGGGCCGCGGAGGCCGGCACGCCGGAGTTTCGTTTCCGTATCCCGCAAGCAGATTATGATGAGGTCGATCGCCTGTTGAGCCGATCCGGAGTGACGACCGGAACGAGCTGGGTGGCGATGAATGTCTCTGCCCGGTGGCCGACCAAGCGGTGGCCGGCTGCGTCGTTCGCCGAAGTCGCAGATCGGCTGCAGCAAGAAGGATGTGGTGTGGTGGTGATGATCGGTGGCCCTGACGAACGAGCGGATGTCACTGCGGTGAGCGGGATGATGAAGACCCTCGCCGTTGATCTGGCCGGAGCCACGACAGTGGGGTTGCTTCCTGCACTCCTGAGCAAGGCGTCGCTGCTGATTACGAACGATTCAGGTCCGATGCATATCGCGGCGGCGGTTGGTACGCCGGTCGTGGCCCTGTTCGGGCCGACGAGTGCGGCGCGAACCGGGCCCTATGGGGTGGGGCATTCTGTATTGACGGGAAACGTACCCTGCAGACCCTGTTTCAGTCGTACATGCCACAATACGCTGCCGTTGGAATGTTTGCGAATAGTGTCGTCTGAGCAGGTCCTGGCTGCGGCTCGCGCGCAGCGGTCGCTGCGGATGGTTCCCCGATGAATGTCCTTTTAGTCCGGCCTGACGGGATCGGCGATGAAATTCTGTGTCTGCCGGTCGCCTCCGCGCTGCGCCGGCTCCTGCCAGAGGCGCGGATCACCTTCCTGTCCAGCGACTATGCAGCCCCGGTCTTGGCTCACCATCCTGATCTCGATGAGATCTGGACGGTCACGGGCCGGGAATCCCTGGGCGAGCTGGTGTCATTGTTTCGCCGGGCCGTCGATGCCGTGGTGTTTCTCAAACCGTTCAAGCGCCTGATGTGGGCAGCGTTCCTGGCGCGGGTTCCGCTTCGAGTGGCGACAGGCTACCGCTGGTATAGCGTGCTGGCGAATCGTCGGGTCTATGAACATCGGAAAGATTTTTCCAAGCATGAAACCTCGTATAACGTCGGCATGCTCGCGGGGCTCGGATTGAAGCCTGGCATCGTGTCTCCACCGAGCCTTGTGCTGACCGATGAAGAACGAGTGAAGGGACAAGAGCGGTTGCTTGGGATGCCGGCACCCAGGGTGGTGCTCCATCCTGGAGGGTTTGCGGCCCGGCGCTGGCGCATTGAACACTATCACTCGCTTGCGCGTGAGTTGCATCGGAAGGGAGTGGGGGTGGTGTTGACCGGAAGCCAGGCGGAAGCAGATATGTTCAACCAGCACGTGAACAGTGAAGAGCCGCTCCCTGCCTCGCTCCTGAATCTCATGGGGCGGTTGTCGGTGCGAGAGTTGATGGCTGTGATTGCGGCGAGTCACGCGGTGGTCTCCGGAGCCACAGGCCCGGCCCATATTGCCGCAGCCTGCGGTGTTCCGAATGTAAGTCTATTCGATCCGCGACGGAACAATCTTCCGACACGTTGGCAGCCGCTTGGCAAAGGACTGGTCCTGCGTCCCGATGTGCCGACCTGCGAAAAGTGTATCTACGAAGCCTGTCCCTATTGGGACTGTCTCGACCGGCTCACGGTGGACATGGTTGCGCAACACGTGGTCCAGGTAGCCGGAGATCCTTCCCCATTGCGAGTGCTTCATGTCTAAGCTCTCGGTTTATGTCATCGCCTACAACGACGAGCTTAATATGAGGGCGTGCCTTGAGTCTGTGGCGGGCTGGGGGGATGAGTTGATCGTCGTGGATTCCCACAGTACAGATCAGACGGCGGTAATCAGTCGTGAGTTCACGGACAAGGTCTATCAAGTCGACTTCAAAGGATTCGGACGATTGCGCAACGAGGCAGTCGCACTCACGACCCATGAGTGGATCTTCAGTCTGGATAGCGATGAGAGGATGACGCCTGAGTTGCGGGAAGAGATTGGGCTGGTGCTCGACCGCGGACCGGAAGCAGATGCCTACTTCGTGCCACGGAAAAACTATTTCTTAGGTCGGTGGATCAAACATTGCGGCTGGTATCCCGATTATCGGCAACCACAGTTGTTTCGAAAGGGACGGTTTCGTTACCGCGAAGAACTGGTCCATGAAAGTTTCGACTGTGACGGGTCGGTCGGGTTCCTCAAGAGTCCCGCATTGCAGTATCCCTTTCGAGACATCGATCACTACGTGGCGAAGCAGGATCGTTACTCCGACCTGATGGCCCGCCGCATGACGGAGCAGGGCCGGCGCTTCTCCTCCCATCAACTGATGACCCATCCGGTCGGGGCGTTTCTGAAGACGTATGTGCAGCGGGCCGGCTTCCTCGACGGCATGCCTGGCTTGATTCTCTCCGGACTCTATGCCTATTACACCTTCATGAAGTATGCGAAATTCTGGGAACTCACGAGGAAATGCTGAGGTTGAGGGTAAAACATCGACCTCCGGAAGATCAGAGTCGCGCTATGGAGCATTCTGCCTCAACCTTAACCTTGGCCTGTCTATGAAAGTCAGCGGATTTACATTCGTGCGGAACGTCGTGAGGTACGACTATCCGGTCGTTGAGTCGATCCGTTCCATTTTGCCGGTGGTCGATGAGTTCATTGTGAATGTCGGGCTGTGCGACGATGGCACGCTTGAGCTGATCCGCTCGATCGGCGACCCGAAGATCAGAATCGTGGAGTCGGTCTGGGACGAGACGCTGCGAAAAGATGGACTGATCTACGCCCAACAGACGAACATTGCGTTGTGCCACTGCACCGGGGATTGGGCCTTCTACATTCAAGCCGACGAAGTTGTGCACGAAGACGATTTGCCGGTCATCCAGGAGGCGATGCGGCGCCATCTTGGCAATCCCGAGGTGAAAGGGCTCTTGTTCCGGTATCTACATTTTATCGCGGACTATTGGTCGACGAATCCCTGGTTCTACCATAAAGCCGTGCGGATCATTCGAAACAACGGTGAGGTGGAGTCCTGCGGCGATGCCGTGGGATTCCATCTCAAGGCGACGCAGCAGTATCTCCAGAGCGGACCGAAGGAATGGATTGCCCCATCGGGGGGGCGAGTCTTTCACTATGGGTGGGTGAAGGACCCTAAAACAATGTTGGAGAAAAAACGGGAGCAAGTGACGGTCTATCACGGAGGTCACGTTCCTGCCGTTGAGGCCAAGCAGCTTGCTCACGACAGCTTTCAGTTTGAGGACTATGCCATGTTGAAGGAATTCGGTGGATCGCATCCGGCGGTGATGGCGGATCGGCTCCGATCCTCCCGGCGCTGGGCAACCCGGCGCAATCGCTGGCTGAATTTCAAGTTTTATCGGGAAGTCCTTCGGCGGGGGTTTCGGGGGTAACAGGAGAGGTCGGCCGGGCGTCACATCATGCTGAGCATCATTGTTGCCGTTCACAATCAGTTGGGGCACAACCAACTATTCCTGGAAGGCATCCGCCGGTACACGACCGGTCCGTATGAAGTCATCGTCGTCGACAATCATTCGACCGACGCGTCGGCGGAGTTCTTTGAAGCGAACGGCTGTCAGGTGATTCGAAACGATCGAAACCTCTGCTACCCGGAATCGATGAATCTCGGCTCCCGCGCGGCGCGCGGAAAGTTTCTGTGCCACATCAACAATGATTTGTACGTCGCGCCGAATTGGAACGGATTCTTGATCGAGGCGATGGAGCGACATCATCTTGATGCCGCGTCTCCGCTTGGGCTGGAAATGATGCCGACCGTCTCGTTGACCGATTGGATGCAGGGGCGCTGGGCGGCGATCGGGCAAGGGCGGCTCTCTAGCGGAAAAGACATCGACCAACTGCGAATGATGATCCAAGCGATGTATGGCGATTGGGAACGCTATTGCGGGGAGGCGCACCGTGCGTTCGCCGGTACGATGTTTGAGGGGATTGTCGGGTCTTGCGTGATGATCAGGCGATCTACCTATGATGCGCTCGGCGGCTTGGACGAACGGGTGCAATCCGCTGACTGGGATTTGTATTACACCTTGCGCAAGCGCGAGCAGGTGGTCGGGGACGTGAAGCGATGCATGGTTGTGGGGGCATCGTTCGTGCACCATTTCATCCGGGCGACGATCAAGAGTAAGCGGGAGCCGTTTGCCTGCACCCATGAACGATGGACGATCGACCGGAAGTGGAGTCAGGCCGAACAGGCCGAGTTGTGGTGTAAACCGGCGGAGTTTGCCACTTCGTCCTTCAGGCAGCGGCTCACTCGGCATCTGGTGAAACCTGTGAAGAAACTGGTTCAGGAACTGGATCGCGCTACGGCTTGGCGCCGGCTCTGGATCAGTCCCGATCGCGTAGTCGAGCAGTACCGCCGGCAGTTTGAGCGAGCGGCGACACTGCTGCCCAGTGGAGTGCCGTCATGACCGGCGCCTCCCGTCTGCCCACAGTAGCATGCGTGGTGATCACCAAGAATGAAGAAGCCAATATCCAAGATTGTTTGTTGTCGGTTCAGTGGGCCAATGAGTTGATCGTGGTCGATGCGGAAAGCTGTGATCGGACCGTGGAGTTGGCCCGCGACTGCGGCGCCAAGGTATTCGTGCGTCCCTGGCCCGGTTTTGGCCTGCAGAAGAATTTCGGGATGGCACAGTCGTCGTCTGATTGGATTCTGATTCTGGACGCTGACGAACGAGTGACCGAGGAACTACGCGGGGAGATCAAATCCTGTCTCGATGGCTGGACATCCGGTGCTCCCGTGGCCTATCGGATTCCCAGGAGGAACTTTTTTTATGGAGCCTGGGTGCGAGGGGGCGGTGTATACCCTGATTATCAAGTGCGCCTGTTTCGGCGGGGGATCGCTCAGTACAACGATGTCGCGGTGCATGAAAATCTCATCGTCGATGGAGAGGTCGGGACATTGGTCGGGCACCTTGATCACTACACGGAGCGGCGCATTCAGGATCATTTCAAGAAGTTCGGGCTCTATACCACGCTGGCTGCACAGGAGAAGGCCAAGCGGCTGCGGACGGTTCGCTGGATTGACCTGGTCTTCCGTCCCCTGGTGGTCTTGGTCAAAACCTATGTATTGAAGCAGGGGTTTCGCGATGGAGTGCGCGGCCTCATTGTCTGTGTGTTCGCCAGCATGTACACGTTTGTGAAATATGCCAAGCTGTGGGATGCGACCAGGCAGGTCGCCTCTCACCCGGATGCCAGGTAGTGGGCACGCGAATCCTGTACGTGCATGGGATTGAAGCCATCGGTGGGGCAGAACGCGATCTGATTGCATTGCTGAAGACGCTCGATCGGCAGAAGTGGGAGCCGCATGTGGTCTGTCCAGGGACGGGCCCTTTCAGGGATCAGCTCCACGCGATCGCAGTTCCCGTTCATGCGCTCAGCCTCCCTCCCTGGAGAAAGCCACTCGCATTCTTCCAGCGTCGATCGGCGATCCAGCGTTTTGGAGCTCTCGTAGATCAACTCGATCCAGCCATGATTCATGTGAACGATATCTGGTGGGTGCCTCATACAGTGAGGGCGGTTGCTCATTGCGCTTCTCAGTCCGTACCGATCGTGGCCCATGTGAGACAGGAAATTGAGCCGGCGAAGGTACGACGCTATGAGCTTGATCGAGCAGAAGCTGTCATTGCGATCTCTCGGCAGATTGAAGAGTCGTTGATTGCCGGCGGTGTGTCGGCGAGCAAGGTACGGACCCTCTACAGCGGCATTGATCTTTCCGACAGACATCCCACGCATGATAGCCAGGCGATTCGTCAGCTGATCGGAATCCCTGACGGAGCCGTCTTGGTAGGCACCACCGCCAACCTGTTTCCACGAAAAGGCTATGAGGTCATGCTTCGGGCCATCCCGGCCATCATCGGTGCGGTACCAGCGGTGCACTATGTGATTGTGGGCAGTGACGACAATGACTATGCCGATCGATTGAAGCGACTCGCGCAAGAGCTGAAGATTGCCGACCGCGTCCACATTGTTGGCTTCCAGGACCCAGTTCAGCCGTTCCTGGCTTCCCTCGATCTGTATGTGCACCCGGCACTCATGGAGGGGTTTGGGATCGCGGTGGTCGAAGCGATGGCAATGGGAAAAGCCGTGGTCGCGACCACGACAGGGGGGCTCCCCGAAGTCGTGGCTCAGGGAGAGACTGGCTTCCTCGTTCCTCCGGGAGATGTCGAAGCATTGGCCGCAACCGTGGTGGCTCTCCTGGAGGACCCGGTCCGACGAGAGCAGATGGGCCGCTGTGGGAGAGTGCGTGCGAACGAGCGATTTAGTCTCAATGCCTCTGTCGCGCACATGGAACAGCTCTATGGTGAGGTCGTGGCAGCACAGAAGGGGCGAGGATGAGAATCGGTTTTGATGCGAATCCGATGGTGGGCGATATGGGCGGGGTGGGGTGGCACAGCTACCACCTGCTTCGCACGATGCTGGCACAGCAAGAAGGAATCGACTTTGTGGCCTATGTGAGGCCGGGCGCGGACCAGCCTGAGTCTGTGAGTGCATGGCCGGGCGTTGCGCGGCTTCAGTGGGTAAACTCGAGCCGATGGGGGATGAAGAAGCGGGGCTCGTCCGATCGGTTGGATCTCTACCATGGGACCAACTTTCGGATGCAGACCGTCGGGCGCTATGGCGGAGTCGTCACCATTCACGATCTTTGGCTGGATCGCCACCCTGAATACTCGAAGAAGATGTTGGGCCAATGGCCGTCTTCGTTCAAGACGAGACAGACCGCGCTGCGAGCCAGAAAAGCCATCACGGTGTCCGAGTTTTCCGCCAGAGAACTAATGGAACTCTATGGTTTGAAGCGCGAGCACATCAGGGTGATTCCCAATGGAGTGTCGGAGGATTTCGTGCCACGTCTGGACGACCAGGCGATGGCGGAGTTGCGGAAACGGATCGGTCTGACGGCTGAGCACTATGTCTTATTTATAGGAGGGGCAGACCCGCGCAAGAATCATCAGGTATTTCTTGAAGCAGCGGAGATGGTACGGAAGAAACTGGGATCGAGAATGTTGGTTCTTGTCGGTTCGCCTATCCATCCGTTCGGGAACTATGAGGAGACGGCTCGAAGGCGCAGCTTATCGGAGAAGGTGCTCTGCCCGGGACGGTTGTTTACGAATGATTTACAGCTGTTGTATTCCTTTACCGATCTATTTGTTTTCCCTTCGTTGTACGAAGGGTTTGGCATGCCCGTGCTGGAAGCGATGGCCTGTGGGGCGCCGGTGCTCACGTCCAATTCGACTGCGTTGGCGGAAGTGGCGGGTGATGCGGCCGTGTTGGCAGATCCCCAAGACGCGCGGGCGCTTGGAGAGGCAATGATCCATGTGCTTGAGGATGAGCCGCTGCGGGACGCCTTGAAGGCCAAAGGATTTAATCGCACCAAGCAGTTCTCCTGGGAACAGGCCGCGACCAAGACCATTGGGCTATACAAAGAGTTGTGTTCCTGAATTGCTATAGACCTGAGTGAGTGTGTCGTGCGTAACGTCCTCATCATCAAACTCCGCTACCTCGGTGACGTCTTGTTGGCGACGCCGACCGTGCGAGCTATCAAAGTGGCACGACCGGATGTCCGGGTCACGATGATGGTGAATCGCGGGACGGAAGACGTGTTGTCCGGAAACCCGGACCTGGACGAGATCATGGTCCTCGACAAAGGATCTCTGGCGGCACAATGGCGACTCATCGCCGGACTGCGTCGTCATCGATTCGACACGGTGATCGATTTGACGGATGGAGACCGGTCTGCCTTTCTGAGTTGGATCAGCGGGGCGCCGGTTCGGATTGGATTCAACGACGAGCATCGTTGGCGAGGGCGATGCTACACACAGGTGGTCCAGCCTGTGCCATGTGTGCGGCACCGGATTGACCGGGATCTGGAGGCCCTCAAGCCCATGGGCATCCAAGCCGGCTCAACGGATCCTCAGCTGTGGCTGACGCCGGAAGAGGAGAACAGTGGGAATCAACTGTTGGATCAACTCGGTGTCCAGCGCTCGCAGTCGATGGTGATCCTGCAGCCAGGCGCCCGGTACTGGTTCAAGGCCTGGCCCGCTGATCGATTCGCCGAGTTGGCCGACCGGCTTACTGCTGAATATCACTGTCAGGTATTGATCGGGGGAAGTGCTCAAGAGGCCAATCTGGCTCATCAGATTGTTCATGCGGCGAAGTGCCGCCCCATCGTATTAGCAGGTCAGGCGGGAATCAAAACCTTTGCAGCAATCCTTAAGCGATCGGTTTTGTTTGTCGGCAACGATAGCGGGGCGATGCATATAGCGACAGCGGTGAGGACGCCCGTGGTGGCGCTCTTCGGTCCATCGAATCCACAAGAGTGGGGACCTCGCGGGGGAGCATGTGAAGTCATCTATAAAGAATTGGATTGCAGGGCCTGTTTTCATCCGACCTGTCAGCGGGGCGATCAAAATTGTATGAAATTGATTGCGATTGACGAAGTCATGGCGGCAGCGACCCGTCTTCTTGGAGAGCGGTCGCGAGCAGCCTTGCGATAGCCGGCAAGTGAATGGGGATGGCAATGTTCAGTGCAAGTGAGCAGCTCAAACCAGGGATGGAATCGGTCATCTGCGACCTGTGTCATTCGGATCAGTCCGAGGTTGTCACTCGCCAACGGGACGTGCTGCTGGAAGTGACAAAGGATGAATTCACGATCGTCAGATGTCGTCAATGTGGCTTGGTCTATCTCAATCCTCGTCCCTCGAAAGATCTGCTTGGTTCTTATTATCCAACGGTCTATTACCCTCCGGTGCAAGCGAAGGCGCGGCCAGAGTTCCAGCAACAGGCGAAGAAATTTTCTGCACGAATCAAGCGATGGGTGCTGGAAGACTATTATGGATATCCTTCGACTGGTTCCGCCGGATGGTCCCGTATCGTGCGGCGAATTCTGTTATGGCCAGACAAGGTCCTGCGGGAGTTGAAGGGGCGCCATCCCTTGCCCTGGAGGGGGGAAGGGAAGGTGTTGGATGTGGGCTGTGGGGCCGGGGGGAATTTGAAGACCTTGCAAGATCAGGGATGGGAACCCTATGGCATTGAGATCAGTGAGGTCGCCGCCGCGCATGCGCGCGAACTTGTGACAGGGAATATTCACACCGGGACGTTAGAGTCAGCGCCGTTCCCGCTTCAGTCGTTCGATCTGATTCTGATGAGCCATTCGCTCGAGCATCTCTCGAGCCCTGTAGATGCGTTACGTCGGGTGCATCGATTGCTCAAGGATGACGGACTATTGGTCGTCAGTGTCCCCAATGTGAACAGCCTGGAATACAAACTATTTGGCCGCTGGTGGTTCCAGTTGGATCCCCCACGGCATTTCTATCATTTTGACAAGCGCAGCCTTTCCGGTTTTCTTAGACAGGCAGGATTTCAACTCCATCGCTTTCGAACCGGTGTCACCGCCATCTTCTTAATGGCGAGCTTGGATCGATTCTGGAAGCATCGGTTTCGAAAGGAAGTCCCTTTCCGCAAATTGATCGACCGTCTGATTGCCCGGCCGGTATCGCTGATTGCTGGTCATCTTGGCTACGGTACTGAAATTACAGTCTATGCCGTTAAGCAGCAGGATGGTGTGGCCATCCTTCCCCGCGTACTGTAGAAACCGTTCTTCAGGTAAGTCCCCGGCAGACTTCCATCTTTCTAGCAGGCTCTGGAAAAATTCCCGAACACCCGAAAATACGCATTGCAACATGACCACGCCCGGTGCCAGAACGACCAGGCAGGATCTTCAAAAAGGTGGCCCGCAGGACCGCGGTGAACGAAGGGGCAGAAGCATACTTCTGTACGTTGAACCCCTCTGAGCGATACGAGAACAGAGCTGGCAGACCTTTTCAACAACCCGCTAGATAGGGCGGACGGCGCTATCGATTTGATAGGGAAGAAACTGCTTGACAGGCCTGCCCGCTTTGTTCATATTGTGAACATGTGCTAAATTTTTCCGTATAATTCATGGATTTACAAGGTCAACGAGACCTGCTCCTCCTCAGTGAACTCGATCGAGATGGCGGGGCCACTCAGCGCACCCTTGCCACCAAACTTGGTGTGGCGCTCGGCCTGACCAATCTGTATCTCAAGCGTCTGGCCCGCAAGGGCTATATCAAGGTCACGACCATCCCGCGCAATCGAATCAGGTATCTCCTGACCCCACAGGGCTTTGCGGAAAAGTCGCGCTTGACCTATCTCTACATGCAGTACTCCCTCTCGTATTACCGTGACATGCGTATTCGGTTAAAAGAGATGATGTCGACGTTCGATGCCTCCCATGGCCAGCGGGTTGTGATCTACGGGACGACCGAGTTAGCCGAATTGGCCTATCTGTCGCTTCGAGAGATGAATATCGACTGTGTGGGATTCATTGATGGAGGCTTGCGTGAGTCGTTCCTCTCTTGCCCGGTTTTTTCGCCGGATAGGATCGCCGGCTGGCAGTTTGATCGGGTGTTGATTGCGGACCTTGAGCATGCCGCTGCCTGTGAAGAGCAATTGGTGCAGTCCGGAGTACCGCGCGAGAAAGTGATGAGTCTCGGGTTACGTTTGTAGAGCAGACTGCTTCAATCGCCGGGCTGCCGGCGTAGAGGGGTTTTTTTGCTCGAAGATGTAAGTGAAAGGGCGGAGCTGCGTCCGGATCTGGTTTATCTCGTCGAGGAGGTTTGTTTGGTTTGTCTGGTTGGAAGAACCGTTGCAATTGACCAACGAACCAAATTAAATAGGCCAGCTAAGCAAACCAGATGAACCAAACAAACAAGATCGACCAGACAAACCCATTTTCCCATGAAGCTCACTCGTTTTGAAGATCTAGACTGTTGGAAAGAAGCTCGACAGCTGACGCGGCAAATCTACGAAGCCATCGAACAGAGCTCTGCATGGAAAAGAGATGCTCGCCTCTGTAGCCAGATCCAGAGTGCTGCGGGTTCGGTGATGGCCAATATTGCTGAAGGATTTGTGCGTCGCTCGAATAAGGAGTTCGTGCAGTTTCTGTTCATCGCGATGTCCTCGTCCGCCGAAGTCCAAAGCCATCTGTATATCGCGGTGGACCAAGGATATTTGTCCAAGGACGCGTTCGAGTCGCTCTATGCGCAGGCCGACAAGGCGGGTCGAATCATCTCTGGTCTCATCAAATACCTCCGTACCAAACAAACCAAAACAACGAAATGAACCAGATCAACCAAACAAACGGTCTTCATTGGTATGCCCTTCGGACGCGGTCGCGTCACGAAAAGGTTGTGCGCGACCAGCTCGTGAATCAGGGCATTGAGCCCTTATTGCCGACGGTCAAGCGTCTGAGTCAGTGGAAGGATCGGAAGAAAGAAATCGAGGTTCCTCTTTTTTCGGGATATTGCTTCGTCCGCTTTGCATCGGAGCAAAAACTACCGGTGCTCAAGACAATTGGAGTCGTCGATATTGTTGGCTCCAGCCATTGTCCCGAGCCGATCGCGGATGAGGAGATTGCGGCGCTCAGGACTCTCATGGCCAGCGTGCTGCCATATGATCCGCATCCCTATCTATATGAAGGCATGATGGTCGAGGTGATCCGGGGGCCACTCCAAGGCGTGCGTGGAATTCTTTTGCGTAAAGAAAAGCGCCACCGCTTGCTGCTGGGTGTTCGCCTCATTCAGCAAGCCGCGGCCGTGGAAATTGATATTACGGACGTCGTGCCGGTCTAGCAGGATGCTGAAACAGTCCGCCAGGCTCTCAATCGCGCGACGGGCACGCCAAGCGTGTAAGAGTTCGAACTTCATCTGACAGATAATAGTGTGTGAAACCTCATGAAAAAAATTGCGATTCTCCAGTCGAACTACATCCCGTGGAAAGGCTACTTTGACATGATCGCTGCGGTGGATGAATTCATCCTCTATGACGACATGCAGTACACCAAGCGGGACTGGCGCAACAGGAACCTCATCAAGACCCCGCAAGGACCGCAGTGGCTCACCGTGCCGGTCAAGGTCAAGGGGAGATACGACCAGACCATCCGTGAAACAGAGATTGATGGCACTGACTGGGCACAAGTGCACTGGAAGGCACTGATCCGCAACTATCCCCGCGCCCAGCACTTCGATGAAATCGCCAAGCTTTTCGAGCCTCTCTATATGCGGCGTGAGTACACCCATTTATCAGTACTCAACCGGGAGTTCATCGAAGCCGTCTGTGCGTACCTGGGTATCACCACCACGATCAGCAATTCTTGGGACTATGATCTAGCCGACGGCAAAACCGAGCGCCTTGCCGATCTATGCTTGCAGGCCGGGGGAGCAGAATACATTTCCGGGCCAGCCGCCAAGGACTACATCGAAGAGCAGCATTTTGCCAAGCGCGGCATCAAGCTGACCTGGTTCGATTATTCTGGCTACGCTGAATATCCCCAACTATGGGGAGAATTCACCCACGGCGTTTCGATTCTTGATTTGCTGTTCAACTGCGGCAAAGATGCGCCACGTTACATGAGGTATGTGCGGTCATGACTTCTTCTGGCAAGGAAGTGTCAACCAGAATACCTGACCTCCTCACCCAGGTGGCTACGTACTACTCCGGCAAGCTGGCCGAGCATGGCGAGACCGCACGCGGGGTTGATTGGAATGGCGAAGAAAGTCAGGTGCTCCGTTTCGAACAGTTGTGCAAGATCATCGAGAATTCTGGTGCATTTTCCCTCAATGATCTGGGTTGTGGCTATGGTGCACTCTACGATTACTTGAACGCTCGTTACCAGAATTACATCTATAACGGCTGCGATGTTTCAGACGATATGATTCGATCCGCCCAAGATCGCTACGGCCGAAAACCGAACGCCAGCTTTGCTGTTGCCGCCGAGCCGAAGTCTATAGAGGATTACGGTATTGCCAGCGGTATCTTCAATGTCCGGCTCGGGCACAGCGATGCACAGTGGCGCGAGTATCTACAGGCCACGCTCGACATCCTTGATCGCACCAGCAAAAGGGGCTTCGCATTTAACTGCCTGAC
>JAGXAR010000041.1 GCA_018971525.1 Nitrospirota bacterium | reverse complement strand
GAATCACGTGCACCCGCCTGAGTTCCTTCACACTCATGATGACCCTGTCCTCTCCGACCATCTGGCCCTCCGTGTGAAAGCCAGCAGTCTAGCAACGAAGAGGACATTTCTATTGTGGTGAAAGCGGACATTATCATTGTGGGATTACAGCCGGATTGAGGCAGAAAGAAAACGTGTCAGCACCATTCGCGACGCGTGGCGGGTTTTGGTCCAGGACTTCTGGTGGAATTCTTCAGCAATGAGTTACGTTTCTCCACAAAGCCCGCATCATATGAACGATCGACCGCCCCGCTCTCATCCTCGCGATCCCTTGCACGGGAACACACGGGAGACCGTCGTGGCCGAACTGCTCGAGCGGCATTGGTGGGCTGAGATGAGGCGTCGAATCCCAGTCTGCAGCAGCAGGCAAAATATATCACTTGACCTAGTCGACCTTCGGGCACAGTATACAAAACGACGTTTCTGCTTCGCTGACTGTCTCATCCCTCGCGCTTCCTGATCCTTCCTCACGCGACCGATTCTCCAGTCTCCGCCGCTCTAACGCCAACAGCCCCATGAGCACTCTTCATGAGCACTCATGGGTACGAGGATTTCTGTGGCGGGCCTGTCTCCTGCCACGAACGCCCAGCAGCGGCATGAGCAGTGCGCGCCCTACGGCACCGTCAAGTCGGCCTCCGTGATAAGGAACCGGAGTACCAGCCGATGGTGGGCTGTGAATTTGTCGAGATGGCCTCCGGAGGAGGCCATGTAGATGATTTTTGGTGCTGAACGGCACCCGGTTGAGTAGGCAGGCATGAGAGGTGTTCTCTGCACCGTGAGCCCCATAACGCTCATGCTAGTCAACCGCGCTTCAGAACCCTGGCAATTTGAGTCTCAGAGGCAGTCTGAGGCAGGTGTCAGTTCGCGGACACTCAGATACCCATAAGGAGGAAGCTTGATGTCACAGCAAAAGCCCATTACCGACCGGATCCTGGAATTCCTCCAAGGCTTTCCGGAATGTGAGTTCGAGGCCTTGGTGACTCGCTACCCGGAATTCACCTGGAACGAGCTCTTTCTCGAAGTGTCTCGCTTGAACCGCGCAGGGCAGGTGAAAGTTACCAGGGGTGTGGGGATATTTACCATTAAACAAACTGTGGTTATGAAATGAGTACCGGAAATGCGAAGGCGCCCCGAACCATGTCGCGGCGCGTGGCGGAGAGCTGACTCATTTGGCTCCTTCGGTCTGTCTCGTTGGTGTAGTGCGACGAACGAGAGTGACCAGACAGCCCCGCGCGCCAGATAGACCGCCTCTGATTCGTCCTCCGCTCACTTCATACGAAACTCCTACATCGTTTCCGGAATGATGAATACGGCTATGACTTTGCAGTAGACTTGCCCGCCACAGATTGCTGCGGCTACCCTGCTGTGCTGCACGGGTAAGCTGCAGCAGACTTGAACGTGAGGTGTCGCTAGGCACGGCTTTAAGGCAGAATGGACGTGATGCCACACCCTGAAAAACACAAAACGCACCGCATCGGCTGGCTCCGTGCGGCTGTCCTCGGCGCAAATGACGGTATTGTTTCCACTGCCAGCCTCGTCTTAGGCGTGGCAGCAGCAGGTGCGAGTTCAAAGAGTATTTTGATCGCGGGCGTTGCCGGTCTTGTGGCTGGTGCAATGTCGATGGCTGCCGGCGAGTATGTTTCGGTGAGTTCGCAAGCCGACACCGAGCGCGCCGATCTGGATCGGGAACGTAAGGAGTTAGCTGCTCACCCCAAGCAAGAGCACAGGGAAATGACCGCTATCTACGTTGAGCGCGGGCTTGATGCAGGACTGGCCTCCAATGTCGCGACCCAGTTGATGACGCATGATGCGCTCGGGGCACATGCACGCGACGAGCTGGGTATATCCGAGACATTGACCGCACGACCGGTTCAAGCCGCAGTGGCGTCGGCCGTCACTTTTTCAGTTGGCGCTGTCCTGCCCCTCTTGATTGTCCTTGTAGTGCCGGTATCTGCGCTCATGTGGGCTGTTTCTGGAAGCTCGCTCTTGTTTCTCGCCCTATTAGGCTCCCTGGCTGCGCGGGCCGGCGGCGCTTCCGTGATTACTTCTGCCGTGCGGGTGACCTTTTGGGGGGCCTTGGCAATGGCCTTGACTGCCGGGGTTGGAGCTTTGTTCGGGGTAACTGCTTGAGGTCCCTGCCACTACTGATCTAAAAAGAATCGATACCATGACCATTTCGCGGCGCGTGGTGGGGCCGCTCCTGAAGCTCTTGCCGCTCAACGCGGGGTTACTGAGCCTCAACCATCGGTAATCGTCCTTCTATCTCTGTGCATTTCGTCCACGGATGGAGCGCGGCGCCGGCACCGGCTCCGACCATGGCAAACGGCATCGCCACGACAAAAAGCGGCAGCCCGATGCCGTAGCCGACCCATTGTAGCACAACACTACCGCGTTTCTGGCCGGCTTCAACGACGCGTTCCGCCGGATACAGTGGGAAGGTGCCGTATTCGCTTCCTAGACTGGCACTCTCGCCCACTGTCCGACAACGTGCGTCACTCAACGAAGGTAACAGGATCATAGTGAGCATCAGCAGTATCGCATTGATCTTCATTCTTCACCTCCTCCGCACGGCATTACCCGATCCGGATCTTATCGATTCACTCGACGGCAAAACCTGAGTCGTTTATAAGACGGCGATCATGCCTGCCTTTTGCTGTGCCCCGCTTTTCGGTGAACAGCATAAACCATCTGTCTCGGTTGTTGCGAATTTCTGACAGCTGGTCATCGGCGTTTCTTGCAAGCCGCAAAACTTATGCCCGAAGGACGGCGGAGGTTGAAGATGTGTAAATAGGTTCGCCCCTCTCGTCAATCCTACTACATCGCAACATTCTTCCCAATTATCCGTTCAGCACGACCTCTTCCTCGTGTGTAAGGACGAAGTCTGGACGCCTTCAATTTCAGTGAGTGTTTCCGCTCGATCCGCACAGTGCGGAAATGCTGGACATGCTCATCGCATGGAGAACTTACGGGGGACATTCTGAATTTCTGAAAGGAAAGCGGGCGCCCGGAACCATTTCTCGGCGTGTGGCGGGGATCTGGTTCATCTGGTTTATTTGGTTTGTTTGGTTTCTTTCGTTTGTCTTGTTCAGGGAACGAAACCAACCAGATCAACCAGACAAACCAGATAAACTGCCTTTGAATCCTCCTCCCCTCACACAACGCTCCCTCAAGACATCCGTCATCGTTCGATGTACGCCGCCGGCATAGACCAGGTCCATCCTTAAAAAGTACAATGTCGCCGTTTCTTCTCCCTAAGTAGAGGCATGATGACCATCTCTAAGAACCCCCCGGACGTGTCTCAGTCCCGAGGTAACCTCTCCGGCGGAAACGCAACGCATGATCCCGTTCAACTATTGGAATCGGCGCGTGCCGATACCGATACCGTCCTGAAGGGCCTTGGATCGCAGCTCAGCGGGCTGAGCAAGCGAGAAGCCCATTCTCGATTGAAGCAGTTCGGGACGAACGAGATTGCCCGGGAGAAGCGTCAGTCGGCCCTGATGCGCCTCTTAAGTAACATCAAGAATCCTTTGGTCCTTCTGCTCGTGACACTGGGCGTGCTTTCCTTTCTCACCGGTGACCAGCGGGCGACGGTGGTTATTTTCGTGATGGTGGTTCTGGGCGTGGTGTTGCGTTTCTTCCAGGAGATGCGGGCCGATCGGGCGGCCGAGAAGCTCCAAGCGATGGTCAGCAACACCGCGACATTGGTCCGCGGCGGCAAGGAAGAAGAAATTTCGCTCAAGAAGGTCGTGCCCGGCGATATTATCCGGCTGGCCGCCGGCGATATGGTGCCGGCTGATGTGCGGGTGCTTTCCGCCAAAGACCTGTTCTTGAATCAAGCGGCCCTCACCGGCGAAGCCCTGCCTGTGGAGAAGAAAGCCGCCCCGGCGTCGACCAACGTGCAGAACCCCCTGGACCTTCCCAACATCTGCTTCTTGGGCTCCAACGTGGAGAGCGGATCCGCGACAGCCGTGGCCTTGCACATCGGCAACCGGACCTACTTTGGATCGCTGGCCGCCAGTATCGTCGGGCAGCGCCAGTTGACCAGCTTCGATCAGGGCGTCAACAAGTTCACCTGGCTGATGATCTCCTTCATCGCTGTGATGGTTCCGGCTGTGTTCCTCATCAACGGACTGAGCAAGCACGACTGGCTGGACGCGTTTCTGTTTGCCATGGCCGTGGCCGTCGGGCTGACCCCCGAGATGCTGCCGATGATCGTGACCGTGAATCTGTCTAAGGGCGCCCTGGCAATGGCTCGCAAGAAAGTGATCGTCAAACGCCTGAACGCCATCCAGAACTTCGGGGCGATGGACGTGCTGTGCACCGACAAGACCGGCACCCTCACCCAGGGCAAGATCGTGCTTGAAAAGCATCTGGACGCGCATGGCGATCCCAGCGAGAGGGTGCTGCATTACGGCTATCTGAACAGCTACCACCATACCGGGTTGAAGAACCTGCTCGATGAAGCGATCCTCAATCATGAGGAATTGGAAGAACGCCTGAAAGCGAACGAGAAGTACCGCAAAATCGACGAGATCCCTTTCGATTTCGTCCGGCGTCGGATGTCGGTGGTCGTGGAAGATGAAACCGGATTGAACATACTCATTTGCAAGGGCGCGGTGGATGAAGTCCTGAGCCTGTGCACCAGGGTGGAAGTCAAAGCAGAGGTCATCGAAGTGCTGCCCGAGCACGACGCCAAACGCCGACAGTTGTCGGACGACTTGAACGGTCAGGGCTTCCGGGTCATCGCCCTCGCGTATAAGACAATACCGAATGCCCCGGATGAACCGGTCTATTCGGTCAAGGATGAAGCGGACCTGATCCTACTCGGTTTCCTGGCCTTCCTCGACCCGCCCAAGGACACAGCGACAGAGGCGTTGAAGCGGCTTCACGGCTTGAACGTGGACGTCAAGGTCCTGACCGGCGACAATGAGATCATCACCGCGCACATCTGCAAGGAAGTCGGCATGCCGGTGGCGAACCTCTTGCTCGGCTCTCAAATCGAGGCGATGAGCGAAACGGAACTGGCCGAAGCGGCCGGCGCTGCCAGCGTCTTTGCCAGGCTGGTCCCAGCTCACAAGGAGCGCATCATCCATGCGCTCCAGAGTAAGGGCCGCGTGTTGGGGTTCCTCGGCGACGGCATCAACGATGCCCCGGCCTTGAAGGCCGCCGATGTGGGCATCTCGGTGGACAGCGCCGTCGACATCGCCAAGGAGTCGTCCGATATTATCCTGCTGAAAAACAGCCTGCTGGTGCTGGAACAGGGCGTGCTGGAGGGCCGACGGGTGTTTGGCAACATTGTCAAATACATCAAGATGGCGGCCAGCTCGAACTTCGGCAACATGTTCAGTGTCGTGGGGGCCAGCGCGTTCCTGCCTTTCCTGCCCATGCTGCCGATCCAGGTGCTGATCAACAACCTCCTGTATGACTTCTCATAGACGACCATCCCCACTGACGAAGTGGATGAGGACTGGCTGACCAAGCCGCGCCAGTGGAGTATTGACAAGATCCGGCGTTTCATTCTGTTTATCGGGCCGATCAGCTCGATCTTCGATTACCTGACGTTCTTCTTGCTGCTGTACCTGTTCAACTGCTGGGACAATCCGGCCCTGTTCCACACGGGATGGTTTGTGGAGTCGCTCTTCACCCAGACGTTGATCATCCATGTCATTCGCACCAACAAGATCCCGTTCATCCAAAGCCGAGCCAGCTGGCCGCTCACCTTCACTTCCGTGATCATCGTCGCGGTCGGCGCCTGGCTGACGATGTCGCCCCTGGCGAACACGCTCGGCTTTGTCCAGCTCCCGCCCAGGTACTGGCTGTTTCTTGCCCTCATGTTATTGGGCTATGCGATTCTGACACAGGTGGTGAAGACCTGGTTTATTCGCCGGTTTGGCGAATGATGGCAGTGGGAGGGAGCAAGCATTCTTTGAGCAAGAAATCACCACGCACAACGAACTGGTAGCAAAGACATGTTCGAGGCAGCAATGAGAGGACCACGAGGGTACTAAAGAAACTACTTCGCGTGGCGGGCCGGCCCGGTTTGTCATTCGTCGCGCGTATCTCGTCGCTCGCAAGCCGTGATCGTTCTGGCTCGCGAGATACGCTTCAAGAGATACGTTGTTTCCCGCCCTCTCCCCTCACCCTACGATGGACCGAGCCGTTTAGGCAAAGTAGACCGTCCCCCGTCTTCACCCTCACGCGGACTGCTCAGTGACATTTATCTACTTTTTCCAGGGCTCTGTCGGCAGGCCTTCCGCAGCGCTCGATACATCGACTGATGGACCGTGAGGAGATTCCACTCTCCCGGGTTCGCGTCAATTTCCGCCAGGAGCATGGCACGGACTTGATCCGAGGACATGCCGGTCACGCAGGGATTGATCCAGGCAAGGTTGGTCCCCTGCTTTTCGTAGGCGAAGGCAAGGTCGAGCCCATCGACGACCCCGACGGCATAGGCCTGTTGCTCCCCTTTGCTTAATCCTCGCCAGTCCTTTCCACTCATGAAACTTTTTGGTGCCGATGCAGGATCAATCTCTACCTGCGCGCCCCCTTGGGCGATGCCCAGCAGGAGGAATCCCACCATCAATAGCCCAAGGCCGACGGTACTCCTGACCATGCGATAGTCTCCTTTCACATCCCTTACGCCCTATGCGAGGGATCCATGAGAATGTCCCGGCAACATTCGGGAATGAAGAACTGTGCAACTGCCACACATTCAAGCCCGAACGGGAGATAGCCGGCGTAGCCGAGGAGCGGCATCTCGAAAATCGGGAACCGGTGGACGAAGGGTACGGCATACTCCCAGTGCGACAGGCTTTTGTAGTTCCACATCTCCCAAAAGAATCCACAGACCAGCGCCGCCAGAGCCGGCAACCACAGGGACTTCCAGCCTCCCCGCGCCACGCTTGAGAAAATCGTCTCCTCACCTGCGAGCGCCTGCAGTGACGTGATCAGCAAGAGCGGCGCCACCCAGACGAGTGGAAACAGATAACCCGGCCAGATGCCGATACCGGTCAGCCCGGCACTAGCAAGCAGGAAAATCACCCACCCGACAATCTTCACGTTCGTGCTTTGAATCGGCCGAAACTGTTCCAATCCTGCGCTTATCCATGGATACGATGTCAACAACTCCGTTGTGCCGAGCACGGCTGGAAGGACAGTGGAGAATGGTACCGTTGCGTGAAGGAAATATTCCAACGGAGTCAACTCTTGAGCTCCAATGTAATACCAGTTCTGCACGAAGCGATTCAGATACTCGAAGAACCACCAGAACGCCGAGCTGAGAGGAAACAACCAGAGAAACGAGCGAGGCCGGTCCAGCATCAGGCAGCGTCCCGTGCGCTTAAACGTATAGGCATTGATGAGCAGGATGTACCCGACCCACAAGGGGGTAAAGGTGAATGGCTGGAGCGGCTCGAACCAAACGAAGCGATTCCACGCCAGCACCCAGGACAGGGCAGTCAGAGCGGCACCGAGCCATCCCCACCAGAGGAACGCATGAGACGTCGGGCCTCTCTCGTGAAGCGTGAAGCGCTTCTCTATGAGCTGATGGTCGAGTGAAGTGCCGACAGGATGACGGAGAGCGTCAGGCGTGAGGCGTAAGGTAACGATGCGGAGGACAAAAGGGGCGACCGACCCCACAATGCAGAGCGCAAGGGCGATAAACACCGTCCAGGAGAACGGCGCATGTTGGACGTAGCGGGTGCGCGGAGGGAACTCCAGATAGCGATCAAGCGGTTGCCCGACGATGACAATGCCCAGCAGCGGTAATCCCGCCAGCAACAGAACCAAGAAGATGACTTTCACCACGACGCGCATCACTCTTTCTGACACCTTCGCATCAGCGCAGTCAACGCCCCGGCGTTCGCGACCGCAGTGCCTTCGCATCGTTGTTGAAATAGGCATACACATCTTATCCCTACTTCATGTGCGGTCTCATCTTCTTCGGTTCCTCGGCCACTTCCGCCCTTGTATCGCTAGATCTGAACAGCCTGGTTGGTCCGTGAAAACGAAAATACAGAAAGTCGGTCGTTGTGACCTCCCGGCGCGGATGCCGGATCGAGTTTGCGATGCACAAGGTGCGCCGGACGGCTCAACAGCCGATAGATCTCGTCCGAGAACCAGGACTCATGGCGTAACTCGAAAATCGGCCGAAGGCGGACGGCGCCGGGAGCGACCGATCACGCCATCTTCAGAATCTCGGCTGGGCGGAAAAAATGGAGGCATTCTAAGCTAGCCCTCTTTTCTTCCTCCCTTTAGTCCGACCAATCAGTCCGCTGGAACATGCGGAGTGATCCTCCCTCTTAATCCGGTGATCCTCTGGCAGGACCTGTCCCTGGCTTCATGATCAATGTTGTCTTCTTTTTGCATCATATCTTGCGTGCTTAGGCGAGAGACAAACCCCCTGTCAGCATGAAGTACCCTGCGTTATAAACGACATGTAGCACGATTGGAGGGAAGACAGAACCAGACCGATCACGCAGAACCCCAAAAAGCAACGAGGGAAACAACGTCAACGATGCCCAAAGGAGCGAATGTGTTGCGATGTGGGAGCCGGCGAACATCATCGAGGTCAGAAGATTCGCGACGCTGATCCCTACCAGGGATCGCCGTCCCCATTCACGAATGGACAGGAACCCTTGCAGGCATCCACGGAAGAAGAGCTCTTCGACAATCGGCTGCCAGACCACAGCCGATAAGAAGACCAAGGACAGAATACGATGCCATGGCAACGGCTGGACAGCCACCAGGAGCGGCAACAGCCCCCAGAAGGCAGCTCCTGCGGCAAGGCAGGAGAGAAAAGTCGGGGAGCGATAAAAGCCCGGCACCTGCCTGAGCCCAAGTAGCTCACGCAGCGCCGACATGTTATGGGATGTGGAGCTGTTCACATCTTGCCGAGGTTCCCACGGTTGCCCCGGGGAATCTCGGCAGGATTGTGGCTTAGATAATTGAGCATGCAGTTAATTCGATCGACGACTGACTCTCCAAATGAGTGCCCCGAGTGCCACAAGGAGCAGGGTCGGCATCAGGGCATCGCTCCTGCCGGCCTGTGCGATGGAGCACCCGCCTCCACCTCCAGACGAAGCCGGAGCTGATGGTATATCGAAGGTCGCCGTCACCGTGGCCGCGGAGTTCACGGCACAGGTACCTGCTCCTGTGCAGGCACTACCGCTCCAGCCTGAGAAAATGGATCCGGCATCCGGCGTCGCCGTCAGCGTCACCGCCGTGCCCTGATTGAATGACGCGTTACAGGAGCTCCCGCAATCGATACCCGCCGGGTTCGACTTGACTGTGCCGGTCCCTGTCCCGTTCTTGGTCACAGGAACGGTGAAGGTCGCCATGACCGAACTGATCGCATTGAACGCATTCAGCCGGCGACCTGTGGAGACGACTCCATTCAACGCAGGAACAAGAACACCCGTGTTGAGAATGGCGTCTCGAATTTGGGCCACATTCAGGTTGGGATTTGCAGCTAGGACCAACCCCACGACTCCGGTCACATGAGGCGTTGCCATCGACGTGCCCTGAAGAAATTGATAATCGGCCGTTCCAGACGGAGCGCCGGACGTACTCTCGACTCCCACATTGTCGAAATATCCGCCGTCGGCAACAATGCTACTGTCCGAGACGAAGTTGATTTGAAAGCGGTTATTGGCACTTCTATCGGGAATGTCAGAAAATGGCAGGTTGACGAACGTACCGCCTGTCGAGCCCGAGATGCTCCCCACCGTAGCCCAGGTCGTTCCCCCGTCCCGTGAAATATTGAGATAGAACAAATCGAAGCCCGACTCGGTTGCGAGTTGCAGTGAGCCAACAAGTCGGCAGCCGCGTTGTCCAACCGTGCTGAACATCGGACCGGTCGCAAATGAATTGGTGTTGTTGAGGTAATTCCCCGCCGGGCTGTCCGTCAAGCTGGTCGGAGGACTCAGGGAGACATTGTTCGTGAAACCCCAGCTATTATTCGTGCCGGTGAAGGTATAGCCGAGGGCGCCGGGATTTGAGTCGTAGTTATGGAAAAGCACAGAGGTGACATTCGACGTCGGTCTGGTGCTATTTATGTTCGTGCCTGGCGCGGCAATTTGCACGGACGTGGCGCCGAAATTTGAAAAGCCCGCCCTATTGCCGTTCTGATCAATCGCGGCGACCGCGATGACGTTGGGCAGACCAGGCCCACAAGCAGTCGTCGCACTGTATTGCGCCGGATAGAACGGGGTCGCATCGTTGTTCGAATTGCTGTTGCCGGCGGCGGCAAGAAACATGACCCCGGCCGCATTGAGGGCGCTGGCCATATTATATTCCGCTTGGCTGCAAGGACCACCGGATCTTCCGAAGCTGGCATTGATGGCGCGAAATCCAACTCCGGGTTTCACCCCCCACGCCCGCGCATAATCCTCTGCCTGGAGGATGGCAGCGGAAGTAAGATTCCCTGTCACATCTCCAGCTTTCAAGACCATCAACTTGGCTGTCTGCATCACCCCAGTAATGCCGAGGCCGTTGTTCCAGACCGCCGCGATCGTTCCCGCCACGTGCGTGCCGTGTCCCGGGTTTCCGGAGGAAGGGAAGAAAGGGGATGGCGCATCCATGGGATCGGGGTCGTCACTGAAGAAGTCGTAGCCGTTCACATCGTCGATGAACCCATTGGCATCATTGTCGATGCCATCATTGGGGATCTCCCCCGTATTGATCCAGATGTTCGGAGCGAGGTCAGGATGGTCATAGGCGATGCCGCTGTCCACCACGCCTATGATCACGTTGGGACTGCCGGTGGTGAGGTCCCAGGCGTGTGGGGCATCAATGTCGACGCCGACAGTGCCGACGGTGCCGTTGACGTTCTGGCCGGTATTATGAAGTCCCCAGAGCGACGTAAACTGGGTATCGTCGGGAATCATCGTCACCTGGTACAGATAGTTGGGTTCGGCATATTCAACCCCCGGGCTTTGTTGATACTGGCGCATCGCATCTTCGACGACGACCCCCGGATTGAGCTTGATATGATGGAGCCTATGGGTACCGGTCGGAAAGGTCTTGATTGTGCGGCCCCCTGCGGCACTATGCGCCGCCGCAATCATGGCGGCTGAAGCCGCATCCCGGAATTTCACGATAAGCTCGCCGTGCACATACTGAGCTGGCTGCGACTCGCTTCCGGAAAGCAGCTTAAACGCCCCGCTCTGCCGCTTGGTATCGGCCGTTCTGGCGCTTGTCCAGACCAGACAGACGGAGGAGAAGACGATGAGAGCGACAACCAGGGCCTTCATCCGGTGACCCTTCCAGAATGAGTTCCGGAGCCATTTATTGGCTCCGGTATCGGAAATTTGGCTCCGCAAATTCAACCTCCTGGAAGGTGGATAATTTCTTCACAACAGATTCAACAGATTCCTTGCCCACGATACGAACGTGTTGGACTCCAATGCCCTTGATCCCGGCAATCAGCTCCGTCCCGCTTTCCTTGAGAATGGCGTCGATGCGTTCCTGGGACACGGAAGGCTTGAATTTGACCAGGACCTCCCCGGGAACGAATGGTTGCGCCATCTTACGCACCGTACTTTTCTCTGCCATGCTCGATACAGGAGGGCTACTGGTATCGCAGGCGGTCAAGAACAGGCTCGTGCTGGAAAGCAGGACACTCAGCGTGAGAAGGGCTCGAATACCACTGAACATCCAAGATGATACCCTCATTAGGTTGGTTTTTGAAACCTAAACTTCCACCCCATGAATAACAAGTATCCCTACGGAAGAGGGCGGTGTGGCATGGGAGAATAGAGAAATGTTTGAAGGGTCAGGTTGAGGTGGCTCCGGAATCACAGACAGGTGGATGAAGCACCACTCTCCTGCCGTTCGAACTCCTCTGGACTGCAATAGCCGAGCGCCTGATGTAGCCGCCGGGAGTGCGGAGCCCGTCGATGTACTCCGCGATGGCTAACCGGGCCTCGGCCTGATCGCGGAACTGCCGATGCCCCACTAGCTTATTTTTCAGCGAACTGAAGAAGCTTTCCACATGAGAACAAAAAATTGACAGGCTACTTTCCCGAGTGTTTCCAGGTCGGCCGTGCGGGCGCACGGTGGACCAGATATCTGAGACCGACGCGATCCCCCCCACTCTTGCGAGCCGACCGCACGTGCAGAGCGGCACGCACCGGCTCTCGTCCACTCGCCGACGAGGAATCCCTACTGCTCATACATCCCGACGACCTGCGGCGGACGAACTTCCGCTTCGTCCGGATCAAGCCCGACGTCGCGAAGGGCGCGTCGCCGGCGCAAGAGGTCCCACCAGTGATCCGGCTCGACCTGGACCTGCGCGAGCCGTTTACGACCGGCGTGGGGAAGTGCCCTTTCCCCGTACAATCGGTGTTCCTCTGCGACGAGGTGCTGAATATGATTATGGACCAGACCGACCTGAATCAGAAGAATGCCCCCGTTTATTCCGGCAATTTCCGTCAACTGAGATTTCGTACCACAGCAACGTACCGATCATCGGACATCTTCGTCGCACTGATTTCGACCGGAATGAGAGTTCCATTTTTTCGCTGCAACAATCGTTTAAAACGCAAGGGCTGGTCATAATGAAGTTGGTCGAGGCGTTGTTGGGCCAGGGCTTTTTCTGCGGGAATATAGGTGTCCTTCACATGAAGCTGGAGCAACTCCTCTCTCGTGTACCCGAACATCTCACAGACCTTTGAATTTGCCATCCTGAAATGTCCGTCCATATCTAACACAACAATGCCGTCCGACACTTCCTCCATCAAGAGTCGATACTGACGTTCACTCTCCCGTAGAGCCGCTTCCGCTTGCCTGCGCTCGGTAATGTCCTGGGCAAAAACCAGTACCCCAATCACGTCCCCCTGAGGATCACGGTAGGGCACCTTGTCCGTCCGGACCCAGCGTTTCTCACCGGATGCCGTTTGGTAGGGTTCGACGATGCCGAGTTTTGGCCTGCCCGACGCGATGACTTGGAGGTCATCCCGATGGTATTGTTCCGCTTCCTCCGGGTAGAGGGCAGAGGTGGTCTGGCCTTCCACCTCTGCCACAGTCTTGTTGATGGACTCAGCCGCGTGCCGGTTCGCTCGCAGGATGCGATTGTGGGCGTCCTTGTACCAGACCATAGCTGGAATGAGATCCAACAGGACCTGCTGCTCGATCTGCTGCTGCAGAAGCTTCGCTTCCACCTTCTTCCGGAGGGTGATGTCGCGGACAATGCCGCAGCTAAACAACTGACCGCCGAATTTCCATGTGCCGAGCGACACCTCAATGGGAAATTCACTCCCGTCTTTTCTTAGGCCATGAAGTTCGATCGTTCTCCCGGTCAAGGGTGAGACGCCAGCGGCCTTGGCACCCTCAAGCCTGCGCTGATGGTCCTCCCGGTACCGGGTCGGCATGATGACGGTCAACGGCTGCCCTAAAATCTCTCCCTCTGTATGGCCAAAGAGCCGTTCGGCAGCGGGATTCCACGAGACAATCTTCCCGTCGCCGTCAGCGAGCACAATCCCGTCCGGTGCAGTCTGGACAACCTGGCGAAACTGCTCTTCACTCCCGCTCAAGGCGTGCTCGACACGATTCATCTTGAGCACCAATCTCCGTGCATCAACGGCCTGACGGAGAATGATTTTCAGCTCATCCCGGTGATAGGGCTTGGTGACGTAGGCAAAGGCGCCCCGGCGGAGGGACTCCACCGTGTGGCTGTCTTGTGTTGATGCGGTGAGGACAATGACCGGTAGGAGGGGGTCAAATTCCTCCAACCCGCGAAGGACCGCGAACCCGCTCAGATCCGGCAACCCCAGATCAAGGATCACTGCCCCGAACCGGCCGTGTTCGGCTTCATGCAGTGCTTCCCGTCCCGTCATCACACTGCGAACCGTATACCCTTCATGTCGAAGGAGATCTTCGAGAGCCAGACAGATATCCGGCTCATCGTCCACAATGAGTACGGAAGACAGATGCGAAGGAAGGTGTTCGCCGCTCACAATCTCACCAAAACGGGGTTAACTCGGAAGCCATTTTGATAGCAACGAGTGGCAGCCCTCTTCAAATCGTTCGTTTTGAGCCAGGGGAAAAATCATACGCCCATGGGCTTGATAAATCGAGAGGCGCAGCGAGGGATGTACGCTTTGAACAGTAGCGAGATGAAACGGTGTCAGGATTCGGTTCGCGGCGCATGGCGGGCCGGTCTTCGTCGTTCGTCACTCGTATCTCGTCATTCGCAAGCAGTGATTACCCTGACTCGCGAGATACGCTTCACGAACGACGCTCCCCGCTCTTGCCATCAGCTATCAGCCATACGCCGTTCGTTCTTTTCTCTACCCTTCCCTCTCACAGCGATAGACCGAACGGACCAGGGAAGGTAGATTGGCCCTGTTTCTTCGCCGCACAGATCGCTCCCTTCAGCTGGCCCACATCCCCCAAGAGAGTCCCGGGATTAATGTATGTGGGCCAGGAGTTTGGGTTGAGCCCAAGGGCAACCAGGCAGACCGGGCCGGCGGTTTTGAATGAGCTGGCCCAGGGAACCGCCTCCATAAAAAAGACGACTATCGTGCTCCCCTGGAATGAGAAACCTCCTTGACAAGGATACGCCGGTTCGTTTTTAGTTATCGGCACTGCCGAGCGTTAGTGGAGGAGCGACACAAGGAAGTGACTCACGCTCACGGCTCTGTTGAGTTCATGTAGATGGCGCGATAGCTAAGGACTTATGGCGAAAGGATGTGGCAAAAAGACAGTCGCCTGGATACCTCTTTATATTGCTATCCTGATAGGGGTGCTGGGCATCGGATCACTCTCTGCCGGAGAAGAAGTCATCATCCTGGGCAAAGGCAAGACACAGACTCTTGCGGAATGGGACAAGCCGGTCCACTTCGGGACGGGCAGTTGGAAAGTTGTGGATGACGCAGAGGATCAGGCCATCAAGTTACGGACCGAATCCTCTTCGTTCGCCTTGGAGAAAAGCATCACGGTGGATTTGAGGCAGACGCCGTATCTCGAATGGGAGTGGAAGGTGACTGTCCCGCCGGCCGGAGGAGATTTTTCTTCTCCCGACACGGATGACCAGGCCGCTCAGTTGCTCGTCGTCTTTCCCAAGACGTTCTTTGAGCGGCGGAAAGTCATCAGCTACATCTGGGACCCGACTGCGCCACAAGGGACAATGGGGGCCGCCGCCGGTCCCCTTTACCTGAATGTGAAGGCCATTGTGGTCGAATCAGGAGCCGGTCAGATCGGCAACTGGTTGCTCGAAAAACGCAACGTCGTCGAAGATTATCGGGCGCTCTTCGGGGAAATGCCCGAACGCGCTGTCGCTATCCGTATGCAAATCAACAGTCAGCATACAAAATTAGTTGCCGAAGTGTTCTGGAGGACGATTCGGTTCACTGCCGAGTGAGATCCGGCCATGAGCGCCGCATGGTCTCCCGCCACTCGACTCACGCGAATCATGAGATTCCTTCCGGCGGATGGATTGCCTGGTTCCTTGTTCGCAACCACGGCGCAGGCGGAGTGGTATGTCGATGCATAGAGCGGCTTGTCTTATCCCGGTTCGTTTTTGAACGTCATCCTGAGTGAGTCGGCCATCGGAGGCGGTACCTCTGGTGCTCGTGTCAATGACCTTGAACTCAAGAGCACCCTTGCCGGCGTCGTGAAGGCGGGCTACTTCTTCACTGGCCGGCCTTGATTAGGACTCGAGACCGATGTATTCACGTTGAAACCAGACGTGAAACCATGCCCGAAGCCATTTCGCGGCGCGCTGCGGGCCTGCCTTCTTGATTCGTGGCTCGTCGTCCGCAAGCGGTGATCGTTTCGGCTCGCGAGATACGCTTCGCGCTTCACGAACGACGGTCTTTTCGAGATACACCCTTTCCTTCCCGCCATCAGCCATAGGCGGGGCCCTGGGAAGGAGACTGTCTTGGCAGACTCAGGCGGGCGGGAGAGAATGCAGCACGGCGAGGGCATGGACCAGGCCGACACTTAGAAAGCAGAGTGACCCGGTTTCCTCGTCCTCACCCTGAGCGGGGAACACAACGGCGGAGCGACAGCATCTGTGCACGATCAGGGCACCGAGGGAGACCCTGGCGTTGGGACATCCTCAGAGCCGGCGCCGTCTGTTGATTTTCACGGATGACGTCATCGCTGATCATGCCGCAGTTGACACACCGCCACCCATGAAAGCCGGATGAAGGGCCGGCCTGCAGATCGATGCTGTAATCACTGACGGCAAGGCCGCCGCATCGTGGGCAGTTCATCATTCATCTCCCGAAGGGACCAACCGCGAGATACGAGAGAAGCGCCTCTCAGCCCCAATGGCTCTCCTGTATGGAACCGGAATCAAACATGTGTCCTATGGGCGGGAGTGGCTACATGTCGGTCCTCCCCTGCAGCGCGAATCAACGCTTGCCCGTCCTGGAGACCCATCGCATACCTCTCGAACACACCGGGAGGACCCTGCTGATACTGGTTCGTGTGATCTCTATTGAGGAGAGCGTCCCGGAGCCCCTCCTCTTCTGCTTGCCATCCTTCAAGCTCAAGCTGCGCACGCGCCTGCGTTCTCTGCCGTCGGCACCATTCAATGCGAGATGTGATGGAATTGGTCGCATATGCCATGGCTCACCTCCATAGCTTGATGGTACAAGCGCTGACTGTCCGGCCCGTCTGCCTCGTCGCCCGCCAATTCTGATGTCACAGGGGCTGTAACGAAGTTCATCCAAGTGTTGTCTGGAGGTCTGACCGAGCGTCGTCTTCTGGCACGCCGCGCTGACGTCGCATGCCCGATTCGCAAAGCCGTCGCTCTTCCCTTGGGTGTCATGAGATCCGTCCGCCTTCTGCTTGGAATGGCTACCTGTCACTCTTCAGCAACACTCTCTGCAACAGTTACAACGCAAAGAGAATGCCAGGGAATCAAAACAATCGGACCCTCTCCTCTCGTTTTCTTGCTGAGCGCCAGGTGTCCCATATGTTCCAATCAGTTGCAGTGGTTCGACAGCTCGTCCCCGAGACGACGATCGGATCCTTGATGAAGGCAGGTTGGGGGGAATCTGAAGGATTAAGTATCCACCCCATGACAAATTGTCCTGCTCGACAGGACTGGTGGTTGAAGGTCAGGCCTTGCAATCCTACGTTTCCCGGCGCGTGGCGGGGAGCCGGTTCATCTGGTGTCTTCGGTCTATCTCGTGTGTGTGGTTCGCCGAACAAGAGAGACAAGACAGACCTGCGCACCAGATAGACCGCCTCTGAATCGTCATCCCCCTCACAAGGCTCCCACACCATCTGTAAGGTGATGGATACGTCTACGACCTTATAGTAGACTTGCCCCCAACTGATTATTGAGACTGCACTACTATGCTGCACGGTAGGTTACAGCAGACTTCCTAGCTAGCCCGCTTCTCTAGAGCCGCGAAGAACGTGAACCGTCGCCGAATGCCGTAACCGGAGGACCAGGATATGACCGAGAACAATCACAGCACGACTGAAACATCGCCACCGGCACAGCTGGTCCAGATGACCCTGGCACACTGGGTGTCTCACATTGTGTACGTGGCAGCCAAACTGAATCTGGCTGACCACTTGGCGAAGGAGCCGAAGAGCGCCGATGAACTTGCCGGGCCAACGGGGACCCACGCACCCTCCCTCTACCGCCTCATGCGGACGCTCGCGAACCTCGGTATCTTGACCGAGGACGTGAGGCGCTGCTTCGCCTTGACACCACTCGGTGATGCGCTCAAGACCGGCGCACCAGGCTCGGCGCGCGCTACGATCCTGACGATGGCGAGCGACTGGATGTCGCGTGGATTTGGGCAGTTGCTCTATTCGGTCCAGACCGGACAAAGCGGATTTGAGAAATCGCTGGGCATGCCTGTTTTCGACTGGTTGGCGAAGCATCCCGAGGAGGCGTCCCTCTTCAGCGAGACGATGGTCGGCATCCACGGAGCGGAACCCCCCGCAATTGCCACTGCCTATGACTTCACCGGCTTGACGACCATCGTGGACGTAGGCGGAGCCACGGGTCATCTCTTGACCACGATTCTTGGTCGTTATCCGGGCTCGCGCGGCATTCTTTACGACCTCCCACATGTCGTTCGCGACGCGCCCGCGCTGATTCAGGCGCGCGGTCTGACGAACCGCGTCACGATCGAGTCTGGCAGTTTCTTCGAGAACGTTCCACGCGGCGGCGATGCCTATCTCCTCTCGCACATCATCCACGATTGGACGGAGGACCAGTGCCTCACGATCCTCGGCCATTGTCGGCACACGATGAAGCCCGGCAGCCGATTGCTGATCATCGAGATGGTGCTTCCGTCCGGTGATACTCCCCACCCGGGCAAGATGCTCGACATGATGATGCTTGTGGGACCGGGAGGGCAGGAGCGGACGGAGCAGGAATACGGCACGCTGCTCAGCAAGGCGGGGTTGCGCCTCGCACGAGTTGTGCCCACTACAACACCCGTGAGCGTCCTCGAAGCCACTCTTGCTTAACCGTTAGCTGAACTCAAGGGGAAAGATGCCGGGACCCATTTCCCGGAGGGTGGCAGGCCTGTTCTTAAAATCGCCGGCTAAGGGTCTCTTCAGAACGGCGTTGATGTCGATCGCTCCCGCGCGCGTTGGGACTGCGATCCGGTTGGCTTTCAGCTCACGTGAGGAGCGGCACGCACCGGCTCTCGTTCGCTCGCTGACGAGGAATCCCTACTGCTCATAATTCTCGACGACCTGCGGCGGACGAACTTCCGCTTCGTCCGGATCAAGCCCGACGTCGCGAAGAGCACGTCGCTGGCGCAAGAGGTCCCAGCACTGATCCAGTTCGACCTGGACCTGCGCGAGCCGTTTACGACCGGCTTGGGGAAGTGCCCCCTCCCCGTACAATCGGTGTTCCTCTGCGACGAGGTGCTGAATATGATTGAGGACCGGTTGATCTTCGACTTGATTCTCCACGAGAGCCTCCTCCATCGCATCGCGGATGTGATCGGAACGGCCAGGGTTCATTGATGTTACGCCCACCCGCAACCACGGTCAACCGATGCTCCGGCCGACATGATGACCCAGGCTCAGGTTGCCAAAAGTAAGAGAAAGTGCACGGAATCACTCTTGTCCAAAATAAGTTCTTAAAATGTCGCTGGCCTGTGAGTAGGATGGGCCTTCCGTCACATCCGTCCACGGCGTATCCGCGCCGTGCCACTCACAAGCTGGAGGTGTCCTATGGTCGCCGTTGCGAGTTGCTTTGCGCAGATCTTAGCTCTGATTGATCGTGCGGCCTTTGCTCGTGCCATCCAGCAGCATGCCGCTGAACGAGCGGCCAAGGGGTTCGGCTGCTGGGATCACTTTGTCGCCATGTTGTTTTGTCAGATGGGCAGCGCGCATTCGCTCCGCGAGATCTGTGGCGGCTTGGCGACGGCCCTGGGCAAGCTCGTCCACCTCGGCGTGCGACGGACACCGACACGATCGACGTTGGCGTATGCCAATGCTCATCGCCCGTGGCGACTGTACGAGACGCTCTTCTATCAAGTCCTCGGCCAGTGTCAATCGGTGGCCGCCTCCAAACGACGGCGGTTCCGCTTCAAGCATCCCTTGCGAACGCTAGATACGACCATCATCGAGTTGTGTGCGACCGTGTTCGATTGGGCTCGATTTCAACGGACCAAGGGGGCGATTAAGCTGCATCTGCAACTCGACCACCAGGGTTGTTTGCCCTGCTGGGCACTCGTGACCGACGGCGACACCAACGATGTGCGCGTCGCCCAGCAACTCACGTTTCCACCGGGTACCATCGTGGCGATTGATCGGGGGTATCTCGACTATGCCCTCTATCATCGCTGGACGCTCACCGCGGTGGGATTTGTGACGCGTCCACGAACGAACATGCTCTACGAAGTCCTGGAGCGGCGGCGAGTCCCCACACGAGGCCCAGTGTTGGCCGATGAGGTGATTCGCCTCACCGGCCTGCATGCCGCCGAACGATGTCCCGTGCCCCTGCGGCAGGTTGTGATCTGGGATGAACGGCAGCAGCGACGGCTTACCTTCCTGACCAACCTCATGCATCTGGCCGCCAGCACCATTGCCGCCATCTACAAGGAGCGCTGGCAGATCGAACTCTTCTTCAAAGCCTTGAAGCAACATCTCAAGATCAAGACGTTTGTGGGGACCAGTGAGAATGCCGTACAGGTGCAGATCTGGATTGCGTTGATTGCGATGGTGCTGCTGAAATTTCTCCAGCTCAAGTCCACATGGTCCTGGAGTCTCTCGACCCTCGCGGCCTTGCTCCGCTTCAATCTGTTGACCTATCGAGACCTGTGGACGTGGCTCAATGCGCCCTTTACACATCCCGCGATCACCCCGGCGCCCCTGCAAACCAGGCTCTTTGCCACATGATCTTGGACAGCAGGCAGACAACCTCGTCCAAAAACAGAAGCCGAAGCCGTCTCAAACGCAGTATTCATGCAGGGGCGACCCGGAGGGGCAGATTATTTTGGACAGCAGTGGGATTACCGCCTCTTAAATACTGAAACGACGAGCGAGGAGCCATTTCTTGGCGCGTGGCGGGCCGGCGTCTCCTCCCTGTTGCGAATCCGACGCCATGCAGCCTAAAATTGGCCTCCCTGCGAAGCGTTCATGCCCTGGTGTGGAACCCACGCGTAAATCGGCGACGAGACGCAGGAGCAAAGATGACAAAAATAGAGGCGAGTTCTTCTGCCCGTTCTACGTCTTTTCTGCTCATCCTGGTTCTCTTTCTGCTCGGTTCGTTCGTGCTCCCCTCATTCAATGTGAGTCGAAGCCAAGCCCACGCCGCAGGCGGAGGTCAGACGAAGTTCCAGCGCATATCGACACAGTTCATCGCGGCGCTGGGCGATCCAGGTGCGACCTCCGGGAGCGGCGCGCAATCGTGGGGTCTGTGGCCTCTGGACCCGGGTCCTCGGGGCGTCGAGCTGAACAGCTACAAACGGTTGAAGGATGCAGGTGGCGTCGCCCCGGCGCGCTGGAAATTCGACGGCACGGACTGGTGGCTGAAGGAACACGGATTGATCATGGAGCAGCCGACCTTTCCGCTCCCTCCCGGCAAATACGTGGTCACGGGTAACCGCGAGGTAACGGCTGTGCTGACCATTCATCCCGCCGACAAGAATGGTGATAGGCGCTGGGAGCTCGATAAAGGCGCGACGCTCTACGACGTGACGCACCTGGCCTGCCGCTCCGCGCGCTATACACCGGCGGCGGTTGGTGGTACATGCTCGCCGGCAAACGTGCAGAAGACTGCGTTTCCAGTTGCGCCAGGGGGAGCGATGCCTCCGGTCGAGGGCTGCACGAAGCAGGACTATGCGGTTCTAATCGTGATCGGCGTGGGCGTGGAAGACTAAATGCTGGTGACGAGGGACTAGGCTAAGAAAAAGGTGTCAGGAACCATTTCGCGGCGCGTGGCGGGCCGACTCGTTCCTCGCCCCCCCGCCCCTTCACCGGTCATCACACCTCACACCGCGATAGACCCCGGCCACTTTGGAAAAGTAGAATGTCTGCGCTTATTGCCGTAGGATCGATTTAGATTCTCCGAAGACGATCTGATTCATCCAAACAATTTTTCTGCAGGGCACAATTCGCTGTTCTCGTTGTTATTCCTTCGCTATCAGATCGCCGCTCGAACGGCATGCCAGTTGCCTTCCTAGCTAATAGGGAGAAGGGGGAGGATTCAAGCCATGATCACAGAAATTTATGTGATCGCTTCAATCATTTTCTCAGTGATTGTTGTCGGTCTCCTCTTCTTTGGTTCCAAACACCCTAGCCCCTTTCTCAACTTCTTAGATGACACATTGAAATGTCCCCGATGCGGAGCCATGATGGAGGAATCCGGAGGTGGCGTTTCTTGGGGAATCGTCTATTTTGTTGTGCCCCCACCATTCGTGCGTACATGCCCCCGATGTGGATATTCCGAAAGATCGTGGAGCTGCTGAGGCAAAGGAGGGTGTCATGAATTCACCCAACGATAGACCATCGCTATGGGACATTCGCTCTTGCCTCTTATCCTCCATCGACCATGCTGAAGATTTTGCACAGCACCGACCCGAGCATCTAGCTGCTGTCGCTCGTTTCTCTCAAGACATTCAAAGGATCAAACAGGAGTTGATGAGTTCGTTTGAGCAGACTTCATTTCCATCTTCGTTACCCGACATTATTAATGGGCTAACGGGCGCAAGGGCCATGGCATCGATCATTGCAGAACGTCATCCTGAACAGAGCGCCACCCTTACCGGATTCGTGGAGAAACTCTCGCGCACACAAGAGAAGTTGATACAAAGCGTGCGGCCACACAAACAATAAGGAGGCAAATCTTGCGATCCGACCACAACCCAAGAATCGAGTTAAAAAGACGGGGTCAGGTCTTGCAATCACACATTTCGCGACGCGTGGCGGTCTGGCGCAACAACGACACCTACCTTGTGGCTGGTGGACTTGGTGACATATAATTCATGAAGGAGTGTCGCGATGTCGCACTGGTCGCTCCTTTCTATCGTTCGTTGTGCAGGGCTTGCCTTTCTCGCCTTCCTCCCCTGCGGTCTCACAGTGGCCGCCGGGGGCCGACCTCCGAATCAGGACAAGAATCCTCCACCTGCTTCGGGTGAAATAAAACCACTGACTGACCTTGATAACACTCCACGAGGCGGAATCCTCCCAGGCGGCACGCTGCCGGGTGGCACCCTCCCTGGCGGACCTCTTCCGGGCGGAACCCTTCCCGGAGGTACTCTGCCAGGTGGCACGTTGCCAGGCGGAACTCTGCCCGGTGGCACTCTTCCAGGAAAGACTCCGCCTGGTGGAACCATCCCCGGTGGCACACCACCCGGAGGCACGCTCCCTGGCGGGCCTTTGTAAATGATGTGGTGCGCCGATGAAATCTTCACAACCTGAGCGTTATCGCAACTCGATTGTCTCTCACATCTATGTCAAAAAAACGGGAGCAGGATCCGCCGCGTGATCTGTCCGTTGCTCTCCCAGTAAGTGTGTTTCTTCGTCAGCAACGGGTCATCCGCAGCAGGCTGGATGTTTCCCTGCCGGTCGACGGCACGCGACGTAATCGTATGCTCGCCCGGCGCGGGATCCGTCCAATCGAGACTCCACAATTTCCACGCAAAGTATTGCTCGTTGCCGCGCGTGATGGTGGCGGGAACCCAGGGTCCGCTATCCACCCGGACTTCGACCCGGTCGATCAGCCCTCCCCAGGCCGCGCCCTCGATCTGATAAGGGCCGCCTCGATAGACGACCCGCGCCGTAACGGATTTGACGCGCGCCGGTCCCACTACTTTTTGCGTCCAGACCGTCCTTCCGTCTGGTTGTACCTCCTCACGAATAGTCACGTAATCGCGCGTCATGAACCGGCCGGCCCACCGCCTGTCCGTGACGTCTACCCGTGACAGCCACTTCACGTTCGCCACGCCGTACCAGCCCGGCACGATGAGCCGGACCGGAAACCCGTGCTCCTGCGGCAGCGGTTCGCCGTTCATTTCGTAGCACAGCAGCACTTCGGGACGCAGGGCATCAGGCACCGACAGGCTGCGGCTGAACTCTTGGCGCATCTTGACGCTCCGCACCTCCTCGTCCCCCGCGTCCGCGCCGAAGAAGATGACCTCCAGGCCCTCTGGCTTCAGACCGGCCTCCTTCAGTAGCGGAGCGAGCGGAGTACCAGCCCATTTGGCCGTGCCGATACCGCCGGTAAACCACTCGAATCCGTGATTGCCCGCACACTCGAGGGTGAAGACGACTTCCTGCCGCGGACGCCGCTTCAACTCAGCGAGGGTGAAGGTCTTTGGATTTTTTACGAGCCCGGTGAGCTCGAGCTTGTACTCCTCCGGCCGGATCACCGGACGGTTGTAATGGCTCACGGTGAAGAACTGATCATTCGGCGTGATCCACTGGGTCAGCTTCTGCCAGTCCAGCCGGTTCAGTTCCCCGTACGCTTTGACAGCCGCGTCCGGCGTGGCGGGCGGCCGGTCTAAAAACGGGATGACTTCCCCGTCATCAGCCGCACCAGCCATCCGCGCAAACAGTGGAGAATCGATCATGGCCAGAAGGGCCAGCATTGAGCCACCCCTGACGAGAAAGTCCCGTCGGGATAGGCCGGCTCCCTCTTGTATGCCGGTATCGTTCGTCCGTTCATTCGATGATGTCATGGTGTCCCTCCTTTGGTTCCGCGCCCTTCTCAATGTCGATCAAGCTGGGATGCCGATCACTTCGAGATATTCCGCGAAGACCGTCGTGGTGTCGCGACCGCCTCGATTGTGCGCTGACCAGAGGCTTTCCAGCTCCTGGCGCAGCCGGTCCTGGCCGTCGCCATCGAGGGCGGCGAAGGCTTGGTGCGTCGGTCCATAATAAAGGCGGAAGAACTCGACCACTTCCGCGGGAGGAAATGGATAGCTGAAGGCATACGTCCGCCTGGTCATCCGGAGTTCCGACAATCCCTTCCCGAGTCGCTCCCGCACGGTGGGCTCGTCACCCCACAACGTGGGGGACGGCATCCCGGATGGCGCAATAAATTTGGCGGCGGTCTTGAACATCTGGCCGACAAAACCCTGCGGCGTCCAGTTGCCCATCGCTACCGTCCCGCCGGGCACACAGACGCGCAAGAGTTCACGCGCCACCAGGTCCGGGCGCGGGGCAAACATCGCGCCGATCAAACTCACCACGACATCGAACGAAGCGTCTTCGAACGGGAGCGCTTCGGCGTCGGCTTGTTCGAAGTTGGCGCGCAGCCCCTCGGCCCGCGCGCGGGCTCGCGCCCGTTCCACCCAATTCTCGGCAATGTCCACGCCGGTGACATCCAACCCGTCCCTGGCGGCCAGGAGCGCCAGCTGGCCGGATCCGCACCCCACGTCCAGCAACCGGCATCCCGGCGCAACCTGTAAGCGCTCGTAGAACTCTCGCGCACCGGTTTCCATATGCCGCGAGAATCGATCGTAGTCTCCGGCCATCCAGATCTCCTTCAGTCGATTCTTCATCCTCTCCACGTCAGGTGATACTGCGCTTGTAGACATGAGGCTCCTCCTTTGTGAATTCACCAATCGCTGAACGGTTCAGCGCGCCGCTCAACCGCCTGGCGCACTGTAGTACAAGGAGGGAGGAATACCCTTATCCGGGAGTCTGGTTCTCTTAGCCGGAGCGTGCTAGGCTGCGTGTGACTTGATCAAGCGTCCGACACAGTTTGCCGACACACCGCCGCCGTAGTGGGTGACCCGCATGGATGTCTTGTCCGAAGTCCTCAAGGCCGTCAAGCTCGATGGCGCGGTCTTTTTCTACGGCGAATACTCGTCGCCTTGGTGCGCGCGAGAACCCGACGCCTGCACCATGGCGTCGTATCTCTCTGCCGGTCCCAGACATGTGATTATTTTTCATCTGCTCACCGAGGGCCGCGCCTATGCCCGCGTCGAGCAGGACGGCCGCCCCGTCCCACTGGTGGCCGGTGACATCGTCACATTCCCGCACGGCGACGCGCATTTGATGGGAAACGGTCCTCCGGTGGCCCCGATCGACAATGCCGAGCAAATCAAAACAATCCTCTCCGAGGGACGGATGCTGTCTCGATTCGGCGGAGGTGGAGAACTCACCAAGCTGATCTGCGGCTATATGACCTGCGATCCCCAACTGAGCCGGATCTTCCTCACGGGGTTGCCGCCGATCATGAAAATCAACATCCGCGACAACGCGTCGGGGAGATGGCTGGAAGACAGCCTTCGCTATTCGGTCGAGCACACGGAGGCGGCCGGCCCCGGCGGCGCCGCCGTCGTCGCCAAATTGTCCGAAGCGTTGTTCGTGGAAACATTGCGTCGGTACATTGCCCAGTTACCGCCGGCACAGACCGGATGGCTGGCCAGTGTCCGCGACCAGGACGTCGGGAAAGCCCTGGCTTTGCTGCACCGGCGGCCCGCCCATCCTTGGACGATTGCCTCTCTCGCAAATGAGGTCGGCACGTCGCGTTCCGTCCTAGCCGAGCGATTCCGGCGGTATCTCTTGGAAGCTCCCATCGCCTACCTCACCCGCTGGCGGCTCCAGATCGGCGCGCAGCTGCTCACGTCCACAAGTCAGAGCGTGGCAGAAATCGCTGCAGAGGTGGGCTATGAATCGGAGCCCGCCTTTAACCGCGCCTTCAAGCGCGAGTTCGACCTTCCCCCGGCCCGCTTCCGCACCCGATCGAAATCGGCGAGCAAAAAAGACAACACTGGGACGGTCTGAGTTTTGGAATATGAAATGGGTGAAGAAAACGGTGTCAGAACCCATTTCCCGGCGCACGGCGGGCATCTTCCGGGTCACTATTACTTTTCTCGCTGTAGACCAGGCTCACATCAAAAAGTAGAATGTCCCCGTTTCCCTGCCGTTCTAAGTTATAAGGGAGCTATGCCGGTCAGTATACTCAATAATTAGGCGACATCACGGCGTTTGATATCAGGTGCGCCACCCTAACCCAGAGCCATGAAATGAAACGGAGCTGAGCGTTATGAAAATGCACGCTATCATCCTTGCGATCTTGCTCGCCGTCGCAGGCTTACCGTCCCCCGAGGCCACATGGGCTCAGGGGGAATTTACGAGCCGCCACTTCGTGACGAGCGACGGCGTCACACTCCACTACTTGGACGCGGGATCCGGCCCGTCCCTCGTGTTTGTGCCCGGCTGGACCATGCCCGCGTGGATCTGGGAGCCGCAGCTGAGATACTTCAGCGCGACCCATCGGGTGGTGGCCCTCGACCCGCGCGGGCAGGGTCGTTCTGAGAAGCCTACGGAGGGATACCATGCGACGCGGCGCGGGCGCGACATTTGCGAACTGCTCGAGCACCTGGGTGGCGAACCCGCCGTCGTCGTCGGCTGGTCTCTGGGCGTGCAGGAAGCTCTCGTCTGCACGCACGAGTTCGGGACTAAACGCATCCGAGCCCTCGTACTCGTGGATCATCCTGTCTTCGTAGACCCAAAAATCGCCCTTGCGCTCGCCGACGAGAGAATTAAAAGTCTCCAGCTGAACCGAAAGGCCTCGACGCGGAAGTTCGTCGAAGAAATTCTTGGAAGCCCCCCCTCAGACGCGTATCTGGAGGCTCTGACCCAAGCCGCCCTCTCCACGCCCACGAACGCTGCCGCCATCATGATGGCCAATCTCTACTTCCTCGGGCCGACCGATCTGCGTCCTGCGCTGGATGCTCTAGACCGGCCTGTGCTCTTCGTCTATTCGTCGCTCGAATGGGCCGTCGCCGCAGCGAAAGAGGTGCGCGAGGGTTGGCCGAAGGTGCCTGTACAGGTTATCGACGAGACCCCGCACGCCCTCTTCGTCGCTAAACCGCAGGAGTTCAACCGCGTGCTGGAAGAGTTTTTGGCTTCGTTGCCGAAATAGTGCACGGGGCGTCTTCAAATGCCGTGGCAGAATTTCGCCTAACACGGCAGTGCACCTGACGGCCCCCTGCGTGCCCCGCAGGTGAACGCCACGCTGCACCGCACAAGCTGGAGCGCCCGGCAAGGGAGCAAGCAGTCCGTGAAACACCAGCGCATCATCGTCAGTCACTATGGCGGGCCCGATGAGCTTCGGGTGGTTGAAGAAGAGTGCCCCGAGCCGAAGGATGGTGAAGTGCGGGTGAGAGTGCTGGCCGCAGGGGTCTCCTTGCCCGACCTGATGATGCGCGAGGGCATTCATCCCGAGACTCCGCCGCTGCCCTTCACGCCGGGATGGGATCTGATTGGTGTGGTGGATCGGCTCGGCGACGGTATCTCTGGACTCGAACCAGGCCAGATCGTTGCCGCGCTGCCGATCAGCGGTGCGTACGCGGAGTTCGTCTGCCTGCCGCAACGTGAACTGGTGCCGGTGCCACCCGGGTTGGATTCCGCCGAGGCTGTCAGCCTCGTGCTGAACTACGTCACGGCGTACCAGATGCTGCATCGTTCCGCTAAGGTCAGATCGGGCCAGCGGGTGCTGATCCACGGCGCGGCAGGCGGGGTCGGCTCGGCGCTATTGCAGCTTGGGCGCCTCGCCGGGCTGGAGATGTACGGTACCTGTTCATCGCGAGGGGCGTCGACCGTTTCCGACCTGGGTGGTATCCCAATTGATTACCAGCATCAGGACTTCGTGAAAGAAATTTACCGCCTCACGGGTGAGGGCGTAGACGTTGTCTTTGAGAGCATCGGTGGCACCCATATCTGGCGTTCCCGCAAGGCTCTTCGTCCTGGCGGGACGGTCGTGGCCTATGGCCTTACTTCCTCGCTACGTGAGGGACGATTGGCTTCAGGTCGTTCAGGCAGTCGTCATCGTTTTCGTGCAATCGCCATCTTCGGGTTGTACATTGCCGGCGGCTGACTACTCCCGAGTCGGAGGCGGGTGGTCCCCTACAGCATCCAGTGGCTCAAACGGCTGAGGCCGGCATTGTTTCGACAGGATTTGATCGCCCTGTTCGACCTGCTTCGACAGCAAAAGATCAAGCCGCTCATCGCGCAGCGATTTCGTCTTACCGAGGCAAGACAGGCGCACGAGTTGCTCGGGACGGGAGGCGTGACCGGCAAGATCGTGCTCGTGCGCAACGGGTCCTCGCTTGCATCAGGAGCGGCGTAACAACGGCATGCAACGGAGCAGCAGAAAAGGGGTCGGGAGTCTTTTCTCCTCGGAAGAACGGCGATGCGGGTCTTGCCATCCGACACCCTCCGCAGACGTCACGGTCTCAGACCCATTTCCCAGCGCGTGGCGAGGAGCTGATTCATATGGTTTCTTCGGTCAGTCTCGTTTGTTTTGCTCGACGAACGAGGGAGACAAGACAGACCCACACAACAGATTGACTGCCTCTGAATTCCCCCTCACCTCACACAAGGCTCCCACCATATAAATAACGGTCATCGTTCGATGCACGACGAAGGCGTGGACCTAACCGAAGCTTAGAAAATAGAATGTCCCTCTCTCTTCTGCCCCACTAAGAAAATCATGTGCCAGCGGGGCATGGTCAGCAATTTATTTGGCAGGCATCTTTGCCCCTTTACGTCTGGCTTCCGAAAGTCCAATGGCAATGGCCTGCTTTCTGGTTTTGACTCGCGTGCCACTCTTCCCACTCTTTAAACTGCCTTTCTTCAGTTTATGCATCGCTCGCTTGACCGATCGCTGTGCGCTCTTGCCATACTTGGCCATAATGGACTCCTTTCTCAGCATCCACTGGATGAAGACTTAGGGTTGGGCATGAGTAGGGACTGATCATGGCCACGGGGGGAAACAAAGAAATCATTTCCCGGCGCGTGGCGGGCCGGTTTCTCCGTCCCGCTCCCCTAGTCTCCCTGAATATTACCATCGAATGTGACAACCCATTATCAATGAACGTGGACCGTGCCCACTGATTATCATTCAATCCGGTCACAGGTTCGAGTCCTATTCAGGGCCCCTATCTCTACACCTCATCGCGCGGCCAAACCGCCGCTTCTTTTGACGAATGATCTACTAGCGTCTACCTTTTTCTTGCTCGCGAGTTTAGGATGGTCCAACGCTATGAGGACGGTAACTGTAAAGACACCGGACACGGTAAACGTCGCTGTGCAGGAGTGGGGCAATCAGGACGGCCCAGATATTCTATTCATCCATGGTTTCTCGCAAAGTCATGTCTCGTGGACGAAACAGGTGTTGAGCGACCTCGCTACAACCTTTCATATGGTAACCTATGACATCCGGGGACATGGACAATCGGACAAGCCGCTCGATGCGGTGTTCTATACTGAATCACATCGATGGGCGGATGAAGTCATGGCGGTCATGGAAGCCACAGGCCTGCGCAGGCCTGTGCTGGTTGGCTGGTCCTACGGTGGCCGCATAGTAAGCGATTTCCTCATGAAGTATGGTGATGAAGGCCTTGCTGGTGTTGAGTATGTCTCCGCTAATACGAATCGCGAGCTCAATGCAGGCTCGCCGGCGTTGAAGGTACAGGCCGGGATGGCCTCTGATAGCCTCACCACGAACCTGGAGAGTTCGCGGGCTTTCTTACGCCTCTGTTTTGCCCGTCCTCCAACGCAAGACGAGTTTGAGGCCATGGTCGGATTCAACATGATGACTCCCGCAAAGGTCCGGGGATATATGGGAAGCCGGGCCACGCCTTATGAGGCAACCTTGAAACGGCTTCGGGTACCGGTCCTCGTGACGCACGGAGAGGAGGACAAGGTTGTCCTTGCCGCCGTAGGCCGCTACACGCTGAAGACGGTGCCGGGCGCAAAGGGTTCATTTTACCAGGGCATCGGGCACTCACCGTTTTGGGAAGATACCGAACGCTTCAATGAGGAGCTCACCGAGTTCGTGAAGTTAGCGAACCCAAGGTAGCGTCCGGTTTGCGAATGGCGTTCGTGTAGGGTCCGAGTCGGCATGAGCCATTTCTTCCCATCTAAGTTCTGACATTGCAAACAGTGACCGAACGGTGCTGCCACGCCCATCCACTTGCACTTCAAAAGCGCGAGGGAATAAAGCGGGGACATTCTGAATTTCCCGGCGCGTACGAGCCGGCTAATTCTAGCCTGTCCCCTTTAAATCAGTCCGATCGGGGATTGCCATGCTTAATCGAAGCACATATCATAGATGATGTACCGCCAACGTTAGGTGGGTACTGACCAACAAGTACCGTCTACCAACGGCGGGGTCGTGGTGTCGGGGAACTGAAATTCCTTTCATCTCGGAGATCACAGATGCGCCCCATCGTATTCACTGTTGTACTCATTGGCGGCATTCTGGTGTCCTATACCGCCAGGTCTTTTGCGGCGGGCGAAGCCTGCACGCTGATCACGCAGACGCAAGTCAGCGCGGCGCTGGAGGTGCCGGTCGGCGCCGGGACACCTATCGCCAGTCCATCGACGTGTCAATGGACGGGGAAGGGCAGGTTTGCAACGCTGACCATTACTCAGCCGCTCGCTGGCAAGAGCGCCGTCGATCGCTTCAACGCCGGCAAGACGTCGAACCTGCCTGGCATCATAAAGGAACCGGTCAGCGGTGTCGGCGACGAGGCGTACTACATATACTTCAGCAATACGACGCGGGCCGGCTTGGGCCTGGTGGTCAAGAAAGGCAGCTCCGCTTTCGAGATCCGCGTATACGGATTCGACGTCGACAAGGCGAAGTCGGTCGCGAAGACGCTCTGCCAGACCGTCGCTGGGAAAATCTGAGCTATGTAGTGTCCGGCTTTTAGCCGGACTGCAGCCGAGAAAGTAGCATGTCCCCATTCCCCCTCCCTGGCGACATGGCGGCGGGCCCGCAACGAGAACCTCAACGGGGAAAGAATAAGGTGTCAGGTCCCATTTCGCGGCGCGGGGCGGTCCGGCTAGTTTGTCCTAATTGTATGTGAGCGGGACTGCCGGATAGATGCTAGGGATCCACAGAGTGAGGACCGTGGCAATGGCGAGCGCACAGATCGCACCCACGATGAATTGGCCCCATGTGGCGGGCCGGATGGTGCCAAGCGACACAATGAGCAACAGCATGGGAATGTCCAAGAAGTGCGTAAAGGTCGGCACATATTCTTGTCGGGCTCTGGTGAGTTCGGACGTCGCGCCTCCCTGGGCCAGCGCGTCATTCGTGAGGCGGCGTAGCCGCATGAAGTAGAGCCGGGTGATAGTGTTTCCTTCGATAAATTCAATGACGAACAGCAGAATCATGCCGGCCAGCCAGGGATGCTGCACGAAACCCCATCCACCCCACACGTCCGCTGTCATCCACGCACCTGACACAAAAAGAATCACGGCACCGGGCACCACGACTCCATCATAGAAGACCGCGATATTGTGAACGGCTTCTGCCAAGCGCACGAGGTCACGCACTTTCCGCGAGTGGAGATCGGAAATCCAGACGCCGATCAGACCCGCCCCCATGAGCATCAACCCGACCAGATGTGCAAAGCGCAGTAACGAATAGGTCATGACTGTCACCCTGAGCGGGCAGAGTATGTGCTTGATCAATGCAAAAAGAAAAGATGCTCGGAGGGAAAAGCAACAGCTCGCACCAAAAAAAAGTGGTCAGGTCTTGCAATCACACATTTCGCGACGCGTGGCGGGCAGCTGGTGCATCTGGCTGCTTCGGTCTGTCTCGTGTGTGTGGTTCGACGAACGAGAGAGACCAGACAGACCCGCCGATCCCCGCGCGCGCTTGCCATCAGCTATACGCCATTCGCTCTTCTCTCCACCCTCTCCCCTCACACAAGGCATCCACAATTCAGCAGTCGTCGTTCATGGCACGTCCAAGGCATGGACCATGCCGACCTGAAAAAAGTAGAATATCTCGGTCCTCTCCTCTCACCTTCCCCGTCGAGGATTGTAGATGAGGCCCCCGCGCTTCTGATATTCCTGAAACACCACAACCGCCTCGCCTCGGCACACATCCCGAATCAGGTCGATCCCTCGTTCCTGTAAAGCAGTCGCCCAATTCTTCGGCTTGGCCCCTTCGTCAAATCCAAACGCCTCGGCATCTTCGGACCGTGCTCCACAGACCAGGCTTCGAACGCCGGACAAGGGAATCGCGCCGAAACACATGGCACAGGGCTCACAGCTGGTCACCAGCTGATGAGGCGGCATGCCGGGAGCACCGAGATCGAAGCTCCGGACCTGTTGTTGGGCATTGGCCAGCGCCACCATTTCTGCATGGGCATGGGAGCAATTCGTTACTGTGACAAGGTTGACTCCGACAGAAACGAGCGCGCCCGTTTGCGCTTCAAATACGGCAGCGCCAAACGGTCCCCCAATACCCTGCTCCACATTCGACAAGGCTAACTGGATCACCAGCCCCATGCGGTCGTGTGCAGACACCAAAGGAGTCTTCTGATCTTGCACCAACCGTTCAACCCAAGCGGGGAGATTGAAGGGAGAGGGAGCTGATGAGGAAGAGGTCATATCGCAATAGGACTCATCATGTTCCCTCGCATTCTAGCGATTCACAGAACTCAGGCAAAGGATTGTTTTTGCCACTCACGTGGAGCAGAAAGATGTCGGGAACCATTTCGCGGCGCGGGGAGGTGCGGCTCTTTCCTCACCTCCACCTCACACCGTATCCGTACACTCTCTCCGCATTCGGTTACCGACCTATGTTCCAGTGTCGCGCAGCCTGGTCGCGCTCCTGCTTTGGGAGCATATTTAGGGGGATTGCTTAAGTCTTTGATGGCGTAGGCAATCCCCTTGTCATTACGAAAAGTCGCATTTGAATGCCCCGCCCGGAAGGGCGGGGATGAAAAATGCGTGCTGCCGGAGGCAGCAGCGATCCGGTAGAGTAGTGGCATGGCCATCAGACGAGCCAGCCACTGTGTGTACGACACCCGCTATCATCTGGT
>JAGXAR010000040.1 GCA_018971525.1 Nitrospirota bacterium | reverse complement strand
ACCCAAACGCCACTCAAATGCAATTTCCCCGTCAATGGTAGGAACTACTTCTGGTGGGCGAATCCCATCGGGAGCCAAATATATGAGCTTAATAGTGCGCCCAACTGAGTCCGCAGAGATTGGGACAGCTTCATCACCATCCCATCCTTCCTTTGAACAAGCAGCTGCAACGTCTAAGATTTCATCTCTTATTAATTCCTTCCATGCCAGAGAAACTGGATCGGTCGTATGCCCACCGGCATCAGGCTTTGCGGTCCCTACTTCTTTGACCTTGTCAAACAAAGCAGAAGGACCTGAGCCCATCTCCCAACGATTTGACATCAATACTTCGCCAGAAAAACTCATTTGTTGAACAGTTCCTTGGTTCTATTAAGGAGGCTAGCTTCAAAAATAGTATTCTTTAGTTCCCGCAATTGGTCAAGAGTTTCCCAGACTGGGAACGATTTTAACTGTACCTTCCCGGGACGGAAAACATCAATGTCCAAAGCAACTGCGATAGCTCCAGTATAATTCTGCGGTATTGGGTAATGCTTTACTACGGCCAGCGCCTTGTGCTTTGGCATTTTGATAGTCACGGAGCTAGAAAAGTCCAGCATGTCCTGATACGGGAGATCCTGGGGAATTCTAGGCGGTGCGCTAAAATAGTCGTAAAGTTCAATAGTCGACTCCGGAATAACTACTTGATTGATGTATCTGACCGCGAGCCTGGTTATCTCTGTAAGATGCAGTGTTTCAGCATATATCTCCCATGCCTCCCTGGCTTCCTCTCGCATGCTTTCCCAACCAGGCCAGACATCATACGGATCGGGTTTCATTCTGTTATGCGTAAAACCATCGAGACGGAGTTGGATTATTCCCTTCTGATCTTCTGATTCGAACCAGATGCCGTAGACGCCTGAGGCCACAGGTGAAGCGACGACTTTTGCGCCCTCAACCTGGATGCCTCCCTCGAACTTATAACGAAGTTTTTTCGTTGGATACTTTGCAGCTAGCCTATTGGTCAGGCTTTCGATGAGCTGCAAATTCTCAGGCGGCAAGGGGTCAATTCTGATGTCGATAAGAGCTTCGCTAACCGGAGGATTCTTGTATTGCGGGACTTCCAACATGCGTACTCACAACCACTCTCGGTGATATATCCTCTCTCGCTGGAGAGTATACAGTTACAGATTTGTGTTAGCTACCGCTTACTGTTACCCAATGATTTACCGCCTTGAAACTTAGCGCACCTTTCTGGCTAGTCGTGCGATCACCACCTCAAAGATGCGCCACTTGCCAATTCTTGCCGGTTTCTCCCTCTCTCCCCTAGTGCGGGTCAGTGAGGTGATTCCGACTGCACGCGTCGAACGAAATTCTTCCAAGTGGTCCTATCCACTACCTCATCCTTCATCGGGAGCAGCCAGACTGTCCTTTACTGCGCGCATCGAGCGCTCACTTCCCCTCCTTCTCCCTCCCCCTCTCCCATCTCGTGCGGGGCAGTGAGGTGATTCCGACTGCGGCCGTCGAACGACCACTTTCTGAAGTGGGGGTTCCGGGAGCAAAGGAATCACCTCACTGCCCCGCACTTCTTACTTCTTAAAGATCAGCCTCGGCTCCGTCATGTTCCCCATCGACACCGTCACCAACTCCCACCCGTTGGCTCCAAACTCGTTCAACACGGTTTGCATATTCTGCGTGTCAGGCAGCACCTCGACGATTCTATACTGAAACTGTTTCAGCTCCTGCGCTTTTGCGGTGAACGGCTGCCCCATGAAAAGCAGAAACCCCAATGCGCCAAGACTGACGCCCGCGATCATCCACGCGACTGACAGACGCACGTTCAGCATAGGTCACCTCACTCAGGTCTTGTTATGGATGCGCCACTCGCCAGTTGTGGCCTGTCCCTAGATCGACTTTTAAGGGCACCGATAATCCCAGCTTCTTCCCCGTCGCTTCCATCTCTGTCTTCACGAGCTGCTTCGCCTCTTCCAATTCCTTCTCCGGCACTTCGAAGATCAATTCGTCGTGGACTTGCAGGATCATCTTGGTATGCGGCAGCTCGTGATGCAGCGCGTTGTTCACATTGATCATGGCGACTTTGATCAAGTCTGCAGCCGACCCCTGAATCGGGCTGTTCACGGCCATGCGTTCGCCGAAGCCGCGCTGCACGGGATCGCCGCTCTGCAACTCGGGAATCGGACGCCGCCGGCCGAGGATCGTGGTCGTATAGCCTTTCGTTTTGCCTTCTTCGATGTTCCGGTCCATCAATGCGCGCACGGCCGAAAACTTCTCAAAGAACGTCTCGATATACTTCTTCGCGTCCGCCTGCGACACGCCGATATTCGAGGCCAGGCCGAACGGACTAATCCCGTACACAATCCCGAAGACGACCGTCTTGGCCACGCGCCGCATGTCTCTGGTGATCTGACTGGAAGGCAGAGCGAAAATCTCCATGGCCGTCGCCATGTGGATATCCTCCCCCTTGGCAAATACGGCGAGCAAGCGCGGATCTTGCGACAGGTGCGCGAGGATACGGGGCTCGATCTGGCTGTAGTCGGCGCAGAGCAAGGTGTGGCCTGGAGGCGCGATGAACGCTTCTCTGATGCGTAATCCGTACTCGCCCTTCACCGGAATATTTTGCAGGTTCGGCTCGGTAGAGGAGAGCCGTCCGGTCGCGGCGACGGTCTGATTGAGCGACGTATGGAGCCGCTTGGTTTCCGGATTCACCAGTTCCGGTAGTGCATCCACATAGGTGGACTTGAGTTTACTGAGGCTCCGATAGTTCACAATCTGCGCGGGCAATTCGTGTTGTGTGGCGAGCTGCGTCAGGGTGTCTTCATCGGTTGAGTAGCCGGTCTTGGTTTTCCTGATCGGTTTGAGCCCCAGTTTCTCGAAGAGCACCGTGGCGAGTTGCTTCGGCGAATTGATGTTGAACTCGCCGCCGGCCGCCACGGCAATCGTCTCCATCATCTTGTCGAGTTCCCGTTCCAGTTCTTTGCTGAGGCGGCGCAGGCCCTCGACATCCAGCAAGAACCCGTTCCGCTCGATCTCGGCCAACACCGGCACCAGCGGCATTTCAACGTCGGTGAAGAGCGTGAGGCTTCCCTGTTCCGACATTCGTTCCGTCATGACCGGGGCGAGCTTGGCCAGCACCGACGCAGCTTCCGCTGCCTCCTCTCGTGATCCTGTGTCCTCGTCGAAAAGAGATTTCGGGGCATCGTTGTCCTTCCGCCCGATCCCCAGCCGATAGTCCAGCACTTCCATCGCGATGGTTTCAAGCTGGTGATCGCGGCGGTTGGGATTGAGCAGATAGTCCGCCACCATGGTGTCCAGGTAGGGGCCAACGAGGGTCAGTCCGATGCGGTGAAAAGCCAGCAAGGTCGCCTTCAGGTCATGGGCCACCTTGGTTCTCGCGGGGTCGTGCAGCAACGCAATGATGGGCCGCATGTAGGTGCGGACGTCGAGCGGAATGAACGCGGTCTTCTCTCCCGTAGATATCGCGATCCCTTGCACATCCGCCTGCACACCCGGCCCAGCGGAGAGCAGACATTGCAGGCCCAGGACGCCGCCCTTCGGCAAGCCCTCCACAAATCGCTGCGCGGACGGCTCATCCTGAATGAGCTCCGTCCCAACCGCGTTTGCCTCGGCTGGTTTAGACGCCGGCTGAAAGGATTTCAGAAGTGTGGTGAACCCCAGCTCGCGCAACAAATCGATGAGCTGGTCCTGATGCGGAGGCTTAATGTGATAGGTCGCAGGATCGAATGTCACGGGACTATCCAACTGGATAATTGCCAGCCGGCGGCTGAGGCGGGCGTTCTCAGCCTGGTCGATCAAGAGGGCTTTGATCCGGGGCGGCGTGACCTCCTCGACGCGGCGTAAGAGTTCTTCAATCGTGCCGAACTGGGCGATCAGCTTCATCGCCGTTTTCTCACCGATGCCCTTCACGCCGGGAATATTGTCCGTCGCATCGCCCATGAGCCCCATGATCTCCACGACGCGCGCCGGCTCCACGCCGAAGCGTTCGCGGCACTCCGCCTCGCCGAACCATTTGTCTTTCACCGGATCGTAGATGCGCACGCGGGGGGTCAGGAGCTGGAACATGTCCTTATCGCCGGTGACGATGACGACGTCGAACCCGGCCTGTTCGGCCTGGTGCGCGAGCGTGCCGATCAAATCGTCCGCTTCGTAGCCTGCTTGCCGGACGGCGGGAATGTTGAGGGCATCCACCACGCGATGGATGTAGGGAATCTGGGCGCTCATCCCTTCCGGCATCGGCGGCCGCTGCGCCTTGTAGGCCGTGAACTCCGCATGGCGCAAGGTCGGACCCTTTTCGTCGAACGCCACGACGAGACCATCCGGCTTCCGCTCACGAAGAATCTTCAGCAACGTCGTCGTGAAACCGAGGATGGCGTTGGTCTGGAGGCCTTTGGAATTATTCAGGGCCGGCAGGGCGAAGAACGCACGATAGATATAGGCGCTCCCGTCGATCAGGTAGAGCGTCTTGCGGTTGGACTCGGTGCTCGGCATGGTGTTGAGAATCGGCGCTAGGGATCGGGAGCCAGTATCAGCGGTGGTTTATCAAACTTCTTGCGCATGGCATTAATGACCCCTAGCAGGGTCGGCTGGCCAACCATTTTGGCCTCCAGCTCACGCTTTTTGGGGAAATCCACGAGCGAAACCCCGATTAACATAGTCAGTAGGCCCTGCCCAGGCAAAAAGAGCATGGCAAAACCGGCCAAGACGAACACAACGCCGACGACATTCTTGATGACCAACCCCAACAGGCGTAGCACCGGATGATGGTTTTTCATCCAATGGCGGGGAGTACGCGTGTCGAAATAGTCGGCCGGCAAGCGGACCAGAATCAGCGGGATGGCGATCAGAGAGCCGATAAAGCCGATGCCCCCGGCCACGGCCAGACCGAAGAGCACATCGACTGGAATCCATTGCTGAACTGTTGCGAGCAAACCATCCATGGGACGCGCATCCTAACATGCGACCTGGGACCACTCAAGCCAACGACCGGGCCTCGCCAAGTGTTTACGGCACGTTTCTCAACGGGCTATAATCCTTTTACCATGTCCCGTCTTTCGCCCTTCACGCGCCGGATCGGCACCTTGCTGGGGATCGCAATCCTTGGCATGGGACTCCTTGCAAGTCCCTCCACCCTTGGCGCATCGGACGATCTCTACATCGAGATTACGAAGAAAGGCCTGGGCAAGGAGGTCGTCATCACGCAGGGGGCACGCGAGTGGTTTATGCTGATCGAGGTGACGCCTGAGAATTCCGTAGTCCTGCGGCAGGAAAAAGAGCATGGCCGATATCTCGTGGACGAGAGTGAAACGCACGACCGTCCCATGACCACGGGCGAAGTCGATGCAGCCATTACCGATTATGTGAACAGCGTCAAAGCACGCGCCACAAAGAAATAGCCACCGACTATGCCACCTCAACCCAAGTTCGTCATCTTCGCCCATCACGCCACTTACGATACGCTGCACCAGGTCGCGACCCTGGGCCTCACAGCAGCGGCGATGGGAAAGGACGTGATCGTGATCTTATTGTTCTGGACGATCAAGAAGCTGGCCGAGGGAAAGATCGACGAGATCGATTTTCCGCAGGAGTATGCCTCATCGGCGAATGAGATCGCTCGTCTACTGAAAGAGAAAAACGTCCCGAAGATTTCCGAAATGTTTCAGGACGCAAAACACGTCGGGAAGTTTCGTCTGATTGCCTGCAGTGCCGGCCTGGAATACATGGGCGTGGACAGCGCCGTCGTCGAAAAGAACGTCGACGAAGTCATGGGATTGCCTGCCATTATTGCTCTCACCTCCGACGCGGAAACAAAGCTGTTCATCTAGCGGGATGCTGGCGCGAGACTCGCGCGAAACGCTTGACAGGCGCGACTTACCGCATGCTCTTCTCGCCCGTCCCGCACATCTCGCTTGCGCTCGCTCAGCGCGAGCGCGTCACTCCGACCCGATCGCAGTATTCGGTGAGTTTGCACTGGCTGCAGAAGGGCGAGACCGGTTGACAGAGGTGCTGCCCGTAGGGGACAAGCAAATCGTTGAAGGTAATCCAATACTGCTTGGGAAGCTTCCGGCGCAGCGCTTCTTCGGTTTCCTCCGGCGTCTTCGTGTTGACGTAGCCCCAGCGATTGCTGATCCGGTGCACGTGGATATCCACGCAGATACCGGGCTTGCCGTAGCCGACCGTCACCACCAGGTTCGCCGTTTTCCGGCCGACCCCTGACAGAGTAACCAGTTCCTCGATGGAGTCGGGAACCGTTCCTCCATAGACGTCCAGAAGGCGACGGCAAATTGCATGAATGGATTTGGCTTTCGTCCGGTAGAACCCGACGGGATAGATGGCGCGTTCGAGCTTCTGGAGCGGGAGGGTCAGCATCGTGGCCGGCTGATGCGCCAGCGCGAACAGCCTGGCACTGGCTTCACTGGTCGTCTTGTCTTTGGTCCGGAGGCTGAGGAGGCAGGAAATGAGGATGCGAAAGGGATCTCGGTTCGACTCGCGCGCCACTCCGCCGACGACCGGCTCCTCCCACTGCCGAATCTCGCGCTTCACAATTCGAAGCGCCGCAGTGATTTGATCCTGGCGCATGGACAAGAAAGGTAAACGGAAGCCTTGGGAGGAAAGCGATCAACCGAACGGGGGAGCCCGTGGGAGGACGCTTACTCTGGCTTACGCTTCGCCAACCACTTTTGACGCCGCCGCTGCGCCTCGCGCTGCTTGGCTTTCTTCCTGACACTCGGCTTTTCATAGAATCGCCGGCGTTTCAGTTCACGGAAGAGCCCTTCCCCCGCGAGTTTCTTCTTGGCAACTTTGAGAGCTTTCTCGACGTTATTATTGAAGACTTTAATTTCCATTCTTCCCGTCTATGTACTTTCCCAGGCGATGCCTGTATAGGTTTTCTTCTCGTGCCAGCCTGACCCTGACCAAGGGGGGCAGTGTAACATAGCACCCTGAGTTCCTCAAGACGGTTTGTCATTAGCTGAATCCGATCGAGAAGTGACGACTTAAGCCTTTGATTGTGCTGAATTTTTATGTTTTCTGCGACTGTATGACGCCCCGCATCGGCCGCGGCGATCGCCAGCACCAGTCCAACGGTTAGATCGGACCGCACGCGTGGCTTCGCCTCCGCCGAGCAGGCATGAAGAAGAGCTCCGGCCTCCGTCGCCTGTTCGGCGATTTCAAGCGGAATCTCCGTCGCCAGATGAAGCGCAGACGACAGGACGGCGGGACGAGTCCGGTCTGTCTTCGCGAGCCTCGAAGCCCGGATAAATCGCTGATAGGCATCGCCATCCGCTTGCATCAGTTCGCGAAGTCTCCGGCCAATCTCACTCAGCCGATGCTCCACTCCTCGTTGTTGACTGAGACGCGCGCCCATGATCCCCAGCGAGGCCGCGAGGGCCCCCACTAAGGCCGCGACCGTGGCGCCGGCCGGAATCGGGGTCGCCGCGGCTACAGCGTCCAAAAAGTCCGCTAGCGATTGTGATTGCAGATCAACCGGCTCCTGTTTGCGAGACGGGACCTGTCGTGCCGGCTCATCTAATAACCGGGTCTCCAATCTCGTCTCCAGCACCTGCGTGGAATTGAATTGCTCGAGCGCCAGGCTATGCGCGGCAGCCTGAACCAGCGCCGCTTGGGGCACAAGCCCGATCACTTCGCTCCCCGTTACCGCCACGCCTTGCTCGGCTGCGCGGGTTCGGACCGCTTCAAACGCGACATGGATAGGTGTGATCATGTAATCGGTGAGGTTCATGGCGACCTGAACCAGTTGACGACTGGCCAACTTCACCCCGATTGCTTTGAGATGGGGCAGCCCGCCGTTCGATTGGCGAATGTCCTTTGCGATGGATCGGGCCAGCGCCAGATCCGTCGAGCGGAGATTCACATTGAAGGCGATCAAGGGAGGTCGCGCGCCAATCACTATGGCGCCGGCCGTCTTATGGAGCTCGGGGGGACCAAAATCCGGTGTCCAGTCCGGATCGGAGGCCATCCGGAAGGCGAGGCCTTGAAGCCCTCCTCGACGGACGGATTCAAGCGGGGCATGATCGCAGTGTATGGCCGCTTGCTCGTAGAGGAATACCGGGATCTCCAGCTCTGCTCCCACCTGCTGCCCCAATCGCTTCGCCAGATGGATACAATCCTGCATGGTCGCGCCGAGCACCGGCACGAAGGGAACGACATCCGTTGCCCCCACCCGCGGATGGACGCCCTTGTGCTTCCGAAGATCGATGAGATCAGTCGCCACGCGAATGGCGCGAAAGGCCGCTTCCGCGACGGCGTCGGGCTCGCCGGCAAAGCTCAGGACGGAGCGATGGTGATCCCGATCCATCGTGTGGTCCAACAGCCAGACCCCTGGCACGGACTCCACGGCATTCACCAGCGCACGCACCGTCGTCTGGTTTCGCCCCTCACTGAAGTTCGGCACACATTCGACGATTCGATCCACGCACTACCCCGTCAAGAATCAATACAACGAAGCCGGAGGTTTGATCATCATCCCTCCGGCTTCTCTCGCTCCACTGAGTCCGTATCTGTGCGGTTACTTCGTCTTTTTCACAAACGCTTTATAGATAGTTCCCGCCTTCGTCTGTTCTTCTTCGAGCCCTACCATCTGATGGCCGGTCGTGTCGCACCAGGCCGGCATGTCTTTCTTGATGCCTTCGTCGTCTGAGACGACTTCAAGGACCTGGCCCAACGTCAGTTCCTTGATCTTCTTCAAGGTCATGATAATCGGCATCGGGCAAAAGTACCCGAGCGTATCGAGCTTCACATCGGCTTGAATCATTTCTTTACTCCACAAAAGAGGCGCGGGACTCTGACGACTGGCCACTACGCGTCTTGCCTGTCACGCCCTGCGCGCTTGTCTCGCTCATTCAAATGAACAAGTTCACACTGCCCTGTTTGGCTTCCGCGAGATAGGTGGTCACCCCCGCGAACTGATCGATACCTTCGATGAGCGTATCTTTGGTGATCCCCATCAGCCCCATGGTCGTCGTGCAGGCAATAAAGCGAACCCCGAGGTCCAGCGCCGTCTCCATGAGTTCCGGCACGCCCGGCATCCGGTTCTGCTTCATGACCTTTTGCATCATCTTCGTGCCCAGCCCCCAGAAATGGAACCGCGAGAGCGGAAGGCTGTCTGCACCCCCTTTATTCAGCAGGCCGAACATCCGACGAAGCCAGTCCTTGGCAGAGCTGGCCGCGCCTTTCCGGCGAATGGTATTGAGACCCCAGAAGGTGAAAAAGACGGTAACCTGCATCCCCATGGCGGCGGCCCCGGTGGCGATAATGAAAGCCGCCATCGCCCGATCCATGTCGCCGCTCAGCAACACGATCGTCACCTTGTCAGGCTTGGAAGACCGTAGGTTATCCAACGCCACCGCTGGATCCATCTGCGCGATTGTCATGACGCCCTCTTTCCTGTCAGGTCCGTATGAATTTGCCGATTTCAACGGGATTTTGACTATAGTCCCCGCTTCTTTTTCTTGTCAAGGCAACGACCTTGACCTCACTCCGCACGCCGGATATAGTCCCAGACGAACCGATGTCACCTCCCATCCTATTCTTTCCATGAACAGCGCCCTCATCACCGAGATCAAGCCCTCCAAGAACGCACCGCTCTTTGGCTTTTGGTATCCCGCATGTCTGAGCAGTGAACTCGCGCCCGGCAGCCTGAAAGGGACCGTCCTGTTGGGCCTCCCGATCCTCGTCTGCAAAACATCACAGGGTGCGGTCGCGGCCATGCGCGACATTTGCCCCCATCGCGGAATGCCCTTGTCCTTCGGAAAAATGGAAGGCGACTGTGTCGAATGTTCCTACCATGGTTGGCAGTTCGATCAGACAGGCCGTTGCCGGGGGATTCCTGCGCTGGTCGAAGACTCCCCCATTCAAGCCGACAAAATTGGCGTCACCACCTACGCCTGCCGTGAACGGGACGGCTACGTGTGGGTGTTCATTCCCGACCCTCAACAACCGAACCAGATCATCCCGGACGTGCCGCCGCTGCCGCTCCCCTCGTCCCCCTATCGGATGATTCACATTTCAACGCTGTTGGATTGCACCATCGACGACGGCATCGTCGGCTTGATGGACCCGGCTCACGGCCCCTTTGTCCACCAAAGCTCCTGGTGGCGCACTCAGGCGAGCATGCACGAAAAGGCCAAGACCTTTGAGCCGATTCCCAACGGCTTCCGCATGGTGCCGCATGCGCCTTCAAAGAACAGCGGGCCCTACAAGCTCCTGAACCTGATTTACGGCGGACCGCTCACGACGACTATCGACTTTGTGCTGCCCAACCAACGATTCGAATTCGTCCAGTCCGGGTCGCTCTTCGTGTCCAGCCGCGCCACAGTCACGCCGATCAGTGACCAGCAATGCCGCATCGACTTTGCCGCAGCGTGGAACTGCCTCAGCTGGGTTCCATTTTCCAAGACCATCTTTCGTTATTTCGCCAACATTTTCATGACGCAGGATCGAGAGGCGATGGAACGCCAGGCGGTAGGATTACGCTACAAACCGGCCTTGATGCTGATCGACGATGCCGATACGCCGGCCAAGTGGTACTACAAGTTGAAAGCCGCGCATCTCGCTTCGGTGCAGACCGGACAGCCCCTGGACCATCCGCTCAAAGAACGAGTCACGCTTCGCTGGAGAAGTTAAGCGGTCGGTGTCCTTCCAATCAAAGTCGAAGCGGCGGCCCGTGCACGGTTCAAAACCGTGCTGGTGCCTCGCGGCCAGTTATACACGGCCGACTGGGACCTCTTCCTGCCAGCAACCAAATGGAACATCGCGGTCATTGAAGTGGCAACGTTGGAGGAGGCCTACCAGCTCATGACGACGGCGGGGCGCTAGCGGCTCCTTCCGCACCCGTCTCCACCAAAAGCCCCATCGCCTGCCGAATCTGGGCGCGCGAGCCGAGTAACACCACAATATCGCCCGCCATCAACCGAGTCTTCTCCGACGGATTCGATTGCGTCACCCCGGCACGGGTCCAGGCGATCACCGAAGCGCCCGTGCGTGGACGGAGAGAAATCTCAGCCAACGTCTTCCCCCGCGCAGGCGAATCGTCGTCGATGCGGCAGGTTTCGACTTCCGCATCGGTCAAGGTCCCGCCACGAAGATGATGCGCGAGTTCCGGCAATTCGCTGCGACGAAGCAATGCGTACCCCTCACGGCGAACTTGTTCAGCCTTTTGCGTCACAAAGTCCTGCGGCAGTTTATAGGTGCGGAGTACCAGGGCGAATATCTCGATGGAGGTTTCGAATTCCTCCGGCACCACATCATCCGCGCCGAGTTGGTGCAGCTCCTCCAATTCGCGCAGATAGCGAGTCCTCACGACGACGTGCAGCTTCGGGTTGAGTCCCTTGGCGACCTGCACGGTCCGCCTGGTGATAAACGGATCCGAGATGGCGACCACCAACACCTTCGCGTCCTCGATCCTCATGTGCCTCAACACATGCGGATTCGTGGCATCGCCGTAATAGACGGGCACCCCGTGTTTCGCTTCGCGGCTGACGGTATCGCCGTCGAGATCCAAGGCAAGGTACGGAATCTCCGTGTCGCCGAGGACGCGGGCGAGATTCCTCCCATTCAACCCATACCCCACAATAATGACGTGGTCCTTCATCCGGATCTGCTTCCCTTCGGTCTGCAGGACATGGGCCGTGGTGCGACTGGGCAGCCAATGACGAAGCCGCTGCCACGCCTCCACGCGGCGGGCCAGGTACGGCGACCACTGCATGAGAAAGGGCGTCACGATCATGGAGAGCACCGAGACCGCGAGAAAGACCTGATACGGATCGCCTCGCAAGAAACCGCTCTCCTGCCCTTGCTGCGCCAGCAGGAAACTAAACTCTCCTACCTGGGCCAGGGCGATGCCCACCATAATCGCCGACCGTGGGGGGACGTCCGCCAACAAGACCGCTCCGGCCCCTGCGATAAACTTCACCAACAGAATCGTCACCAGGAGTCCTGCCACCGGCAGCGGGTGCGAGAACAACACCCGCCAGTCCATGAGGATGCCGATCGATACGAAAAAGAGACTATTGAAACTGTCGCGGAACGGCAACACTTCGGCCATGGCCTGATGGCTGTACTCCGATTCAGAAATGACCAATCCGGCAATGAACGCGCCCAGCGCCAACGAGAGACCGCCGAGCGAGGTGAGCCAGGCGATCCCGAGACAGAGAACGATAACCGTCAGCAAGAACAGCTCGCGACTGCGGCTGCGAACGATATGTTCCAGCAACTTGGGGACCAGAAACCAGGCGGCTGCAATGACGAGCACGACGACAAGAACCGACTTCCCCAAGGTGAGCAGAATCGCCAGTCCTCCTCCATCCGATTGACTGGCAAGAATCGGCGTCAGCAGCATCATGGGCACGACGGCTAAATCCTGAAAGACGAGAATGCCGATTGTGGCTCGGCCATGGATCGAGTCGCTGTCCCCCCGTTCGGCCAGGGTCTTCAACACGATCGCCGTGCTGCTCAGGGAAAAGAGGAATCCCCAGAACAGCCCCTGCCGCCAGGACAGTCCGACGAGCATCGCTCCGAGCCAGGAGATCAACAGCACGCCGCCGACCTGAATCGGGGCGGCCAGAAACATGAGGCGGCGCAAGGAGGCCAGTTGCACCAATGAGAATTCGATGCCGATAGTGAAGAGGAGCAGGACGACCCCGATCTCCGCCAAGACTTGGACCGTGCCGATGTCCGAAATGAGGTTCAACCCGTGGGGACCGATGAGTGCGCCGGCGACCAAGAATCCCGCGATCGAAGGAAGCCTGAACTGGTGGAATACGAAAACCACGGCGATCGACACCGTGAAGATGACAAGTAGATTTGCCAGTACGCCGTAGTCGGTCATGGCAGAAATCCATCAGGCATAATGAGTGAGGGAGGCAGGCGAGGGAGATTGTTCGAACGCTTCACGTTTCACGCCTCACGTTTCACAGGTGCAGAGCGGAGAATACCCCAGCAACAAGGAGGGAACAAGGTAAAGCTGCTTGTTCAATGGAAGTTGTTTCGCTACAGTGGCCTCACGAGACGAACGAGCCAGACCAGATCATGATCCGCGCGATTATTTTCGACTTCAACGGCGTCATCGCCGACGACGAAACGCCACATCTTCGTTGCTTCCAGCAGGCATTGGCTGAGCACGACCTGTCACTCACGAAGGATGACTACTACGGCACGTACCAGGGCATGGATGAACGCACCTGTGCCACGGCGCTCCTCACCATGCGCGACGGCGCCTGCGATCGAGACCTGCTGCAGGCCATGATGGATCGGAAAGCAACGCTCTTCCGGGAATACACCGCGGTCCACAAGCCGGCCCTCTTCCCCGGCGTCGTCGAATTCGTGACACGTGCAACAGCCGGCTTCCGTCTTGCCATCGCCTCGGGCGGTCGACGCGAACAAATCGAGGAAGCCCTGCGCGGCACTCTCATCGAACGGAGCTTTGCGGTCATCGTGTCGGCAGACGACTGCGCGGTCGGCAAACCGGACCCGGCGATGTATCGCCACACGCTGAAATTACTGAATGCACGGGAACCCCGTCCACCCCTCGTCACAGCCGGCGAGTGCCTCGTCGTCGAAGACTCCTTGGCCGGCATCCAATCGGCTAAAGCGGCCGGGATGGCAGTCCTGGCCCTCGCCACTACCTATCCTGCTGAAAAATTAGGCGAAGCGGATCACATCCTGCCGAGCCTGGAGGGCATCACCCCGGAAGCAGTCCTCCGTGTCATTGCAGCAAATCGGCCACCCAAGCCGCGCCGAACCAATTCAGGTCGATAGCGCCCCCCTCGAAAGGTGAATAGACGGCTTTGCGCTCCATGGCATAGCTTGTCAGTACCATCGTTGAGTACCATACAGAAAGGGCAATGCGACCATGAAATCTTTGCTGGTCCCCCAATTTCGCGGGAGGTGTGATATGCGGCCAACCCACATACTCTTCACCGTGGCTGCGGTTGTTGTTTTGTCGTCGACACTGGTCTACGCTGACACATCGGATGCGACGACCCAATTCGATCCGTTGCAGATGCGCGAATGTCCTCAGGCAGACGGCAGCACTCTGTACACGAATAAGGACCTGCCCGGTTGCACCCTGATGACCCTCAAACCTCTGTCGGTCGTGCCCTCGCTGGATGACATGCCAACTTATCGCCCCAGCGTGGCCATGGCTCCGCACTACGATATTCCTCCATACCTCGACCACAATCAGGCTGGTATGACCGGCGGCGGACAGACCGTCCCCGATTGGGCCAAAGATTGGCACGCCAGCGTCGCCTCGTCCGGGTCCGTTCAAGGTGAAGTCTGCTCCATGTATGGAGAGTGGCTCCACCTCAATCAGAAAACCCGTGGCGGGTTCTTTTACGGGGCAGATCCCTCGTATGGCGGAGACCTTTCGGGAAGAAATCAGCGGGGTCCGAGCTATTCCTTCTACGACAACGCGCGATACGTCACGCTATCGAAGATTTTTGGGCAGGGCTTTGTGCCGATCGGCTGTCCATAACGAGAAAGCTGAGGGCGAGAGACCGAGGGATGCTAGGCTGTCTGAATGGCTGAGCACCCCTCATTTTCTATAGAACTCCCGATACCACTGCACGAACCGGGGAATCCCCACCTCGATGGGCGTCGCTGGCTTGAATCCGACATCCCGTGACAGGTCCTCGATGTCGGCATAGGTGGCAGGCACGTCGCCAGGCTGAATCGGCAACAGTTTCTTCTTCGCATGTTTCCCGATCGCCTGCTCCAGCACCTCGATAAAGCGGAGCAGCTCGACCGGCTGATGATTGCCGATATTGTAGATCCGGGCCGGCGCTGAGCTGCTTCCTGGATCCGGTCTGTCACCGGACCAGGCGGGGTTCGGCCTGGCCGGATGATCGAGGGTCCGGATCACTCCTTCGACGATGTCATCGACATAGGTAAAGTCCCGGCGCATCTTTCCGTGATTGTAGACCTCGATCGGTTTCCCCTCCAGAATCGCCTTTGTGAAAATGAAGAGGGCCATATCGGGCCTCCCCCAGGGCCCATAGACCGTAAAAAACCGCAGACCCGTGCACGGAATCCGATAAAGATGCGCATAGCAATGGGCCATGAGTTCATTGGCCTTCTTGCTGGCTGCATAGAGCGAGACCGGATGATCGACGTTGTCATGAATTGAAAAAGGCATCTGGGTATTGCCGCCGTATACGGAACTCGACGAGGCATAGACGAGGTGCTTCACCTTCGCGTGCCGGCAGCCCTCCAGAATGTTCAGAAACCCTTCGATGTTGCTGTCCGTATAGGCATGCGGATTCACCAGCGAATAGCGCACCCCGGCTTGCGCCGCCAGATGGACCACTTTCGCAATCGGCTGCCTGGCAAAGAGCCGCCGCATTTTCACCCGGTCGGCCAGATCGATCTTGGCAAAGCTGAACTGCTTGAAGGGTTTCAGCTTCGCCAACCTCGCCTTCTTCAGCCGCACGTCGTAATAGTCGTTGACAATATCGAGGCCGATCACCCGCTCGCCCCGCTCCAGCAACCTGGTCGCTGTATGAAAGCCGATGAAGCCGGCGACACCGGTGACGAGGATCGGAGCTTGCTGCATTTTGCGCGTGGTCATGGTCGGTCCTTGTCGAGTTATCGAGATGGTGTAGTGCGGCTGCTGGCTTTCATGAACGGGGGGTCGCCGTGGTCAAGCCGGTAGAGCGACAAAGGCGTCAGGGCATCTCCGGTCTTCATCGGTTCCACCAGCCCGTCGGCCGTGCGACGGAACAGGTCCAACGCATGACCATAATGATATCTGCATCCGTTCTTGACGAGAAGGTCTTTGAGCATTTCCGGCCGTTCCCAGTGAGCCGTCAGCAGGGCTGTGCGGGCGGGGTTACGCTGGCTGAACATGAACGAGAGATGGTCCGGATACCAGTCTGCGCCGCCGGTGGCATAGGACACGAAGAGCTTGGCCTGCGCCGCCGCACAGACGTCGGCAAGATACGCATTCGTGAGATAGCCGTTTTCTCCCACGTCGAGCCATTTCCCGGGGTGAGACAAGGGCGCGTGGGCCGCATGGCCACGGACTTCGAGCAGTTGCTGCTGCGAGGCAAACACCAGGGGGATCGGCCCGTGCTTCTGCACGAGGGCCTGGATCACTCCGTCATTGAGGGCGGACTTGCCGCTATTCGTCGGCCCGCTGTCCGCATGCACGAGCACATTATAGCCACGATCGGCAATGAGATAGCAGTTGCGCGGCATCTCCAGATCGCAGGGATCTTCGCCATAGAACGGCACGGAGTAGACGGCCCCTCCCTCGAAAGCCCAACTTTCCCCATGCGCCAATTCGATCACGCGACCGAATCCCAGTTCCCGCAAGAGCGACAGATAATCGTAGGAAAGCGTGCGCCGATTCCTTCGGCTCGGCACGATGATGGGCGTGTCTTTGGGCAGGTGCAAGAGCGTGCGAGGATCCACATGATCGTCGTGATCATGGGTCAAGAAGACGGCAGCCGGCTTGGGCAGCAGCGATCCCCAGAGCGACGGGATGGAGGATTCCGCAAACCAGGGGAGCAGCCAGGGATCAAACAACAGCGCCTGATCCCGTTGCCGATACAGCAACGCGGCATGGCCGAGATGGACCGTGTCTTTATCTTGCAGCGTCTCGAACCAGCGGGATCTTACGGAAGAACTGCTCGAGCTGACCAAGCACTCATACTGATGAAGGGACTCGATCAATCGCGTGAGCAGACGTTCTCCTTCTCTCCCCGAGGTCGCCACCACCGTTTTGATTTCGTCGGTCTGATGCGTGCCGTCCAAGAACCCCAGGACCTTTCCCACCAGCGGCCCCAACTGTCGCTGGTCGAACCCGATCGGAATCGCCTGGCGCTTCACAGAGTGGAAGATCCGGAGTCCACCGTTGATGACCGTGGCGGATTTGGTGGGGTCCGTCGGAAACTCCCATTGAAACGTCCCGTCCGGCTTCCTCCCACAGCGAATGTGCTGCTGCAGATAGGGGCGGGCGCTGATCACCTCCGCATAGGCATCTTCCAATCGTCGCCGGCGATCGGGGTCGTCGACCGGGGCCCGCTTGGAAAAGACATCGCTGATGGCCGTATCAATCGCGCTGGAAAGGAGGCCATGGGCTTCATGGAGGCTTGCAACGACCTCAGGCGCCACGCCTGCGACAAAGGGAAAAGGACCGGGGGAATCGGCGCTCTCCAATTGAACCCAGGTCCAGGGGGCGAGGCTGAGATACTGATGTTTTGGCAGACTGTCCCAGATCTTCATACTCGTGAAAGGTGAATCGTGGGACGTGAAACGTGAGCACCCGTGTTACCTTTCACGTGTTACCTTTCACCCACTCCAGCTTGCTGATGGTGGGTTCGTACAACGCCTGAATGACATTTCCATCGGGATCGGAAAAGTAAAAGGAATAGCTCCCGTCGCGATGCTGCTTCGGCGGCTTCACAACCTGCCCGCCCAGCTGCTGCAGCCGCGGTTCGACCTCCTGATACATCCGGTCAACTGCTTGAGGACTCTCAAGGATCACGCCGACGTGATCCAGCAATTGCTCTCTCAAGGGTTGATACGAGGCGAACTCGGACGGCGAAATCTGGTGTAAGGCCAAATTATCCGATCCGGAGCTGAAATACACATTGTCGGAGTCGGGCTCCCACACCACCTTCATTCCCAACAACTGTTCGTAAAACGTACGAGAACGAACGAGATTCGTGACGCGCAGCGCCACATGGCGTAATCCTCGATGGAGGGGAGCACTCATGGTCAACCTCAATAGTGCCCGTATAGTAGGGAGCCGCCTCGGCTCCGTCAATTGAAAATCCCTTGATGCAGAACGAGGGCCGACCCGCCCCGATCTGGCAGGTGGCTGCGCTTCCTCTCCCGGCTATGGTACGATACTCACGCTTCCGATCTTGAACAAGGAGTCCACCACGATGTCTGTCCGAGTGTTGCTTGCCGCGACTGTGTTCTCTGTCTTGCTCAACATGTCCCCGCTCTTCGCAGCCGACCAGCCGCCTCAGGCCCTGCTTACACCACAGACGGGCAAGGACGGTGCGCCAATGGTCGTGGTCCAGGCCGGCTCGTTTCCGATGGGTGTCCCCCACGGAGACCGGGATGGCGGACGCGATGAATATCCACGGCATGACGTGTTTGTCGACACCTTTTTTATCGACAAATTCGAAGTGACGAACGGCCGATATCTGGAGTTCGTCAAAGCCACAGGCCATCGCGTCCCACAAAATTCCAAGAACCCGACGCGGAACCTCTGGCAAGGAGACACCATCTCTGACTCACTGGCCGACCGGCCCGTGATCAATGTGGATTGGTTTGACGCCGAGGCCTATTGCGCCTGGGCGGGCAAACGCCTCCCGACCGAAGCTGAATGGGAAAAGGCGGCAAAGGGCACCGCCGATCGACGATTCCCCTGGGGCAACGTCGAACCCACCCTGAAGCATCTCAACTTCAATCAACAGTGGGTCGGCGAGAAGACCCTCATGCCCGTCGGAAGCTATGAATTGGGCAAGAGCCCGTTCGGCGCCTACGACATGGCCGGCAACGTCTGGGAATGGGTCAACGACTGGTACGACGCCCGGTACTACGAGAAGAGCCCGGCAAAGAATCCCAAAGGCCCTGATACGGGCACCAAGAAAGTCATTCGGGGTGCAGGATGGCAGAACGAAACCCCCACGGTTCGCATCTTTACCCGCGTGGACAGCGACCCGACGATCCGGAACGAATCGACCGGTTTCCGTTGCGCCCTCGATGCGAAATAATCGTTTGCACTGACGATCGGTCTCGCCTGCATGGTAGAACCGTGTCATGACCGGATCGGACCAGACAGATCAGCTCAGGGCCAAGACCAAACAGTTTGCCATCGGCATCCTGAAGCTGTTCGGAAATCTCCCTAAAACACCGGAAACCCTCGCCATTCAAACGCCGCTTGTGAAGGCGGCCACCACCCTCGCAGCGAACAGCCGCGCTCTTGCTCGTGCCTGGTCTGAAGATGATTTCCACCGGAATCGCAACCTCGCCTCCGGAGACGCCGACGACTGCGTATTCTGGCTCGAACTCCTCTGCGCCGCCGGCACCGACCAGGATCAATCGATTCAGGGGCTGCTGGAAGAGGTTACGGAAATCGTTGCGCTCCTCTCGATCTGCGGCGAACCAGACAAGCCCGTGATACCCCCAACTCCGGTCGAAGTTATGCCGGATCCTGTTCCCAGCGAACCGCCACCGCTACCCTTGCCCACGGATTTCCACGGCTTGCGTGTCGTGTCGTTAGAAAGTCGCATGGCAACGGAAATGGCGCGGCTGATCGAACGGAACGGAGGGACGCCGGTTGTAGTCCCGGCGTTGCGGGAACTCCCGATTCCCCTTCAGGAGAATGGGGCCGTCCTCCGCCTGGGCGTCAAGCTCATCCTCGAACAGATCGACGTTGTAATTCTGCTGACCGGCACCGGCACCATGGCCCTCTTCGACATTCTCCAGACTCGCTATCCTCTGACCGACCTGGTCGAGGCGTTGAAGAAAACCTTTGTGGTCACGCGAGGACCGAAACCAGCCGCCGCCCTCAAGAGAGCACTCGACCTGGAACCGAACATCACCGTGCCGGAACCGAACACATGGGTCGAGGTGGTCTCCACCCTCGACGAGTACCGTCCGGTCAAGGGTCTCCGCGTCGCCGTGCAAGAATATGGCATGAGCAATCCGCAGCTTTTGGAGGCCCTGAGGCAACGAGGCGCAGAAGTCTTTCCCGTGCCCATATATCGTTGGGCGCTCCCGGAAGACACAGGTCCGTTGAGGCAGGTACTCGGCGAAATTATCGCGGGAAACATGCAGGTGATGCTGATCACCAACGCCGCGCAGATCGATCATGTCATGCAGTTACTCGAACAGGAAGGCACAACCGCGCAGTTTAAAGCGGCCTGCAAAAAGATGGTGGTGGCATCCATCGGCCCCACTGCCAGCGAATGCCTCCGCCATTACGATCTTCCCATCGACTTCGAACCCTCCCACCCGAAGATGGGCGTCCTGGTCAAGGAAACCAGCCAGCAGGCTCACGGGCTTCTTCAACAGAAACAATCAGCTTAGACCTGTGTGTACGAGACGGTGATGCCTCTACTCACTCCCTCGTCCACCACTCACCTGACTGCGCAAGGCTCGACGCGAAACTTTGCCGGAGAAGCGGGGCCCCTTCGAGGTTCCGGCGGGAAGGGAAGCGGGAACTGACCGAGCCCCCGAGGGAATTTCCGAAGGCTGCCGCCCGCCGGAACCCGAAAGGGTCGCTTCGTGAGGCATGGGAGCGTCAGCCCTGCGCACCAGCTACTTCTTTTACATCGCGCGCGCAGCGGAACCCCATCCAGTTCATTTTGGTGTTGGGATCGGTCCCGTTGCGGTGCGCAGCCCGCACGCTCGGCGTGCTGTCGATCCAGCCGCCGCCACGGAAGCTCCGCTGAGTACCTTTTTCAGGGCCCTTAGGATTCTTGTCCGGCGCAGTCGTGTAGTACTTGGGGTCATACCAATCCGCCACCCACTCGGCCACATTACCCGCCATCTGAAACGTGCCGTAGGGACCGACGGCATTGTCATATTTGTCCACGGAAATGATCGGCGGATAGAGCAGCAGCCGCTCGGGACGATCGCGCACCGGTCCCGACAAGCCGGTCCGACCGAAGTTCGAACGCGACAGACCGGCCGGCTGATTGCCCCAGGGATAAATCCGTCCATCCTCTCCGCGGGCCGCCTTCTCCCACTCGGCTTCGGTCGGAAGCCGTTTGCCCGCCCACTTGCAGTAGGCATCGGCATCGTCCCACGACACATGCATCACCGGATGGTTGACCATGGTCTCCTGGAAGTTGCCGCCGTCATACTGCCAGTCGATCAGCGGCGGAAGATCCTTGGCCAGGATGTACTTCAGATATTGCACGGTGGTCACTTCGAACTTGTCGATCTCATACGCGTCCAGATAGACCTTCCGCTGGGGAAACTCTGCCGGATAGGCGTTGCGGTCTATCTTCCTGTCGCTCCCCATGATGAACGGGCCGGCTGGAATGAGGACCATCTCGTCGTGAGCCGGCAGCTTCACACGCTCGGCGGCGATCTTCTTTCCTTCAGGGGTCCATTCCCGGACGACGTCGGCCACGTCCAACGCATGAACCAATCCCCCCATTACAATTAATCCTGTTATCACAGTGCCCGCGATGATTCCGAAAACTCGCACGTCACGTCCTCCTTGCTGTGTTATAGGCCCGGCGCGGTCTGCTCGGGTAGCTCTTGTTTATTGAAGTCTTCCAGCGGCTGAAAGTTGAGCGGCAGGTTGAAGAGGTAGTCCGAGACCGACCGCAGCTTCACATGCTGGTACTCCACGATCCAACTCCCGTCTTTCTTCGCCAGCTTCATCGGAAAATGAATGTCCGTAGCGACCCATTGATAATAGACCTCGACCTGCTCCCCTTGTTTCGTCGTCACTTCATACAGGATTGTCGGATGCCCCTCGCGCACTTCCGTCCCGATCTCCTGCCGCGACACTTCTCCCTCCAGCTTTTCACTCACCCTGAGATCCTGCTCCGGACTATAGGGCATCGTTTTGAAATGTTTCATCCGCGAGAGCAGCAACCAGACGACCTGCTTATCCTTGCGCACGATGCTCACATTGACCGGCCCCATCGAATGGTGCTCGATGCGCCACATCTGATCGCGGTAATAGATGATCGCTTTGTGCGATTTGCCATCGATCTTGGTCACTTGATCGGCAGTAAACTCCAGCGCCCAGGCCGGCAGGCCGGCGAGCAGCAGGCTACAAGCAATCCAGAGAACAAGACAGGTCTGACGCATGGTGACAAATCCTACCATAGGCTCATGCTCACTTTCTTCCGGTCGGTTACGGCAGGACGAGCACTCCGGCTCCCGAATAGCGTCCGGCTTTCAGCTCTTGCAAAGCGCGGTTGGCCTCGGCGAGGGGGAACGACAGGGTCCGGGGTTTGATCGGAATCGCAGCCGCCTCGCGCAGGAGGTCTAGCCCGTCCTGCTTCGTATTGGCCGTGACGCTTCGAATGACCTTCTCTCCGAAGACCTCGCGATCGTAATCGAGCGAGGGAATCGGCGTCATGTGAATACCGGCAAGGGCGAGCGTACCGCCGCGTTCCAATGCGCGCAGGGCCTGCGGGACCAATTCCCCGGCTGGCGCAAAGATAATCGAGCCGTGGAGCTTGTCCGGCGGCCTGTCGGCCGCTCCGCCGACCCAGACGGCGCCCAAGTCACGTGCGAGACGTTGATGTTCCGGCTTCAACGAGCTGACATAGACCTGACAGCCCCAATGCCGGGCAATCTGGATAGTAATGTGAGCGGAGGCTCCGAACCCGTAGAGACCGAGCCGTTGACCCGGACGGATTCCGCTCAAACGCAATGCGCGGTAGCCGATGATCCCGGCACAGAGGAGGGGCGCCGCTTCTTCATCACTGAAGACCGGTGGAATCGGATAGGCAAATACGGCCGGGACGAGCGCATATTCGGCATATCCGCCATCGACATGATAGCCCGTAAACCTGGCGCGCTCGCACAGGTTCTCGCGCCCGCTCGTGCAAAACTCGCAGACGCCGCACGTATGCTGTAGCCAGGCGATGCCAACTCGCTCCCCGACTGCCCGTTCACTCACGCCTGCGCCAACCTGACTGACGACCCCGACAGCTTGGTGGCCGGGAATGAGCGGAAGTGTGGGGTTGGCCAACTCGCCTTCAATGACATGAAGATCCGTCCGGCAGATTCCGCAGACGGTGAGGCGAACTAAAACTTCCCCAGGACCTGGTTCTGGAATTGGAAGCTCGTGAAGCTGCAGGGGAGCAGTTCCCACGTCCGCCGTGCGAGTCAAAACCATCGCTTTCATTATTGATCGCTCTCAAGAATGAATGAGCCGATGACAAACCGCCGGTCAACTCACTAACAGACCAAAACCACGCAGGCTGTTCAAAAAGCCCGTCCTCTTCGGTATGCCGTTTGTCTCTCGTTGCAGAACCGGCTGAGTCAGGTTCACAATTTCCATACGTTTCACGCTTCACGGATTTCGAGAACGATGCCTGGGCAAAGGTGCGTCCCAGGGTAAAGAGGCTGCCTTGGCAGACTCAGGGCGGGAGGGTGAAATATCCGCCAGGGTTGGGCGGATCAGAAGAGCGACTTTTCCGACAGCCTGCTAGGGCTTCGCCTTGATACATTCGATATCGAGCCGTATCTGGACCTCGTCGCCGACGACGAGCCCGCCGCTATCCAGCGTCTTGTTCCAGACCATACCGAAGTCTTTGCGGTTGAGCTTCCCCTCCGCGTTGAAGCCGGCTCTGGTATTACCCATGGGATCCTTCGTCGTCCCGTTATAATGGCCCACCAGGGTGATTTCCTTGGTCACTCCGCGCAGCGTGAGATCTCCCGCCGCCGTATAGCCCTCTGCGGTTTTCTTGTAGCGTTTCAACTTGAAGGTCATCGTCGGATAGTGTTCCACGTCGAAAAAGTCTGCATTCCGCAAGTGGGCATCCCGTTTTTCGTGATTTGTATTCACCGACCCGGTCTTGATCGTGGCCTCAATGGCCTTCACTGTGCCGGCTTCGGCATCCATGTCGATAAACCCGGCATAATCCATGAACCGCCCCGTGGTCTTCGACACGACCATGTGCGTGACGCGAAACTCTATCGTCGAATGGTCAGGATCCACGTCCCAACGAGCTGGTTCTGCGTGAGCCACCAGCTGGAACCAGACCGTCGCTCCGAGCAGCAAGAGCGCGCGCCAACTCTGCCCTCTCCTCTTCAGCATGAATCACTCCTCCTGGTTGAAACGTATCGCAGCGGGGTCTGAACGGGTTGCTCCCTACTTCTTGGAAGGCTGGCCCGACGCATCAGGCTTGCTGTGTGATGGATTCCCGACCGACTGCAGTTCAAGGGGCCGTGCCCGACTTCCGGTTCGCATCCGGACATGCACGTCCACCGGGTCCTCCCCCAACTCGCCGGGAAACGGCAGGAACGGTTGGGCATTGACCACTGCATAAATTCCGGCTTCGTCGATTTCGCGCGCGCCGGAGCCTTTCTCAATCTCGATCAGCTGGGCGCGGCCGTTGGGAAACATCTTGAAACGGACCTTCACCGTTTCGCTGCTTGCCGCACGCCGGATTCCGCGGACCTGGTGGGCCCAACTCCGGCTGATGAGTTGACTCACATGCTGCCAGTAGGCCTTTCCCTCCCCGGGGGAGGCAAACGGGATCAGATCTTCCTCGGCTAAAGCTCCCGTCGAGACCGGCTCCACAGCGGGTTGCACTTCATCCAAGATGACATCCCCGCTCTGCGATTCCTCCGGACGAACGGGCGGCGACTCACTACTCTCATTGGCCGGCTCCGAACGATCCATGGTCACATACACGACCCGCCGCATGAACCGTTCGAGTTTGTCCTGTCGGGATCGAGCAAACGTCACTTGGATTCGCGCAGCCCTGTGTGGCACAGAGGTCCGACTCATCGGGATCGGCTCGAGCGTCACCGTCCCCTTCAACGCCATCGATTCCGCATCCGGCTCAAGTGTAACTGTTTGGGCTTGAAACACAATCGATTCACAGGTCGCCACCACCGGAGTATTACCGGATGTCACGCCTCCAAGGAAAATCGTCAGCGTAACGGGCTTCCCGGTTTGCGGATCTCCCATCGACTCCGCTTGGCTCAACTCGAACTGCGCCCACCGCTTCGTGGGGCCGGACGAGGAGGCAGTCTGTGGCGATGATGCGGAGCGCGCGGGTGAGATGAGGCCGGGACAGAAGAGTGCAAGGCAACAGATCCCCGCCAGCAGTACAAGGCCTCGGTGGTACGGAGCCTTCATAGATCGCATCCTACCGATCTCGCGGACCCTGGCGCAACCCGTTTTTTCTTGTAGCAGGATGCTGAAAAAGTCAGCCAGCATCGTTCTCGCATCGTTCAGACCCTCAACGTACCCCAGCGGGTTAGCTTCGACCCCTCACTCGCTGCGGCCTTGCCCGCGGAACGGCGCGTTTTGGCGCGCCGGGGTTGGGTGGGTGAGAAGTCTAGCCTTTTTGAGCATCCCGGCGAATTGCCCTCCTTATTATTGTGTCGGACGTGCGGGACCATTGGAGTTCTCGCGTGCCACAATAGTTTTTCCGCAGCTTGCCAGGGGTAGGCGGGATCGATCACCTGGTATACAATGGGCGCATGCGCGCGCTCGTCAAGACATCGGCACAACCGGGGTTGACCGCCACCGACAGGCCGGATCCGAGACCGGGCCCCGCCGATGCAATCATCCGCGTCAAAGCCACCTCTCTCTGCGGGACGGATGCCCATATTTATAATTGGGATCCTTGGGCACACAGCCGCATCCATCCCCCCCGGATCATCGGTCATGAAATGTGCGGCGAGGTGGTGGAAATCGGGGCCGAGGTCACGTTGGTCAAGGTAGGGGACTATGTCGCAGCGGAGTCTCACCTGACCTGTGGCCAATGCTTCCAATGTCGCACCGGACAGGCGCATGTGTGCAAAAATTATCGCATCCTCGGAGTCGATCGAGACGGGTCGTTCGCGGAGTATGTCGTCTTGCCTGAAACTGTGCTCTGGAAGACCTCGCCGACCATTCCACCGGAACTCGCCTGCGTCCAAGAACCGCTCGGCAACGCCGTCGACGCCGCCTTAGTCGAAGACCTCACCGGACAGACGGTCTTGATCACCGGCTGTGGTCCGACCGGACTTGTCTCGGCCGCCGTCGCACGAACGGCCGGTGCCGCCATGATCATCGCCACGGATGTCAGTGCGTACCGCCTGGACCTTGCCAAACAGGTCGGTGTCGATCACCTGCTCAACGCCAAGACCGAGACAGCGGACCGCATCGCCTCCGCCGTTCTCGAGATTACCGCCGGCGAAGGCGTCGACGCGTCGCTCGAAATGTCGGGAAACCCTACGGCATTGCATCAAGCCTTCAGTGCCGTAAAGAACGGCGGACGCGTGACACTCTTCGGCATTCCAACCGGCCCGATCAATTGCGACCTTGCGAATGAAATTATCTTTAAGGGGATTCGCGTCTACGGCATTACCGGCCGCCGCCTCTTCAAAACCTGGTATCGCTTGGCCGGCCTCTTCCAGGCAGGACTCAATATCAAGCCGGTGATCACCCATACCTTTCCCATGAAAGACTTCGCGCGGGGATTCGAACTGATCAACTCAGGGCAGTGCGGGAAGGTGGTGTTGATTCCGTGAGGGGTGAGGGATCAGGCGTCAGGTAATAGGACACTAGTGCTTCGTCCTCGGCGTCCTCTCACGCCTTACGTTTCACGCCTCATTCAGAAGATGGCTTACCACTCACTCAACAAAACTGTTTCAGAGCGACTCGCTGAAATCCGCGCGGCGGGCCTCTACAAATCTGAGCGGCAGATCCTCGGTCCGCAGGGGGCCGAGATTCGCGTGGCCCAAGGCGAGGTCCTCAATCTCTGTGCCAACAACTATCTGGGGCTCGCCAACCACCCTGACATCAGACAGGCCGCTGCCGAGGGTCTGCAGAAACATGGCTACGGCATGGCCTCTGTCCGCTTCATCTGCGGCACACAGGATCTCCACAAACAGCTCGAACAAACGATCAGCACCTTCCTGGGCACCGAGGACACGATCCTCTATAGCTCCTGCTTCGACGCGAACGGCGGACTCTTCGAGGTGCTCCTCGGCGAGCAAGACGCCGTCATCAGCGACGCCTTGAACCACGCCAGCCTCATCGATGGTATCAGGCTCTGCAAGGCCACCAGGCTCCGTTATGCGCATTCCGATATGGCAGACCTGGAAGCCAGGCTGCGCGATGCGGCAACCTGCAGGCTTCGCCTGATCGCCACGGACGGGGTCTTCTCCATGGACGGCGATCTCGCGAAACTCGATCGGATCGTCGAGCTGGCGGAACGGTATGAGGCAGCGGTGATCGTGGACGACAGTCATGCGACCGGTGTGCTCGGACACAACGGGCGTGGCACGCCGAACCATTTCGGCGTCGCGGACCGGATCGAGATCGTCACCAGCACGCTGGGAAAAACCTTGGGCGGCGCAGCAGGCGGTTTTACGTCCGGCCGAAAGGAAATCGTCGAGCTGTTGCGGCAGCGATCACGGCCTTATTTGTTTTCCAATTCACTCCCTCCGGTTATCGCCTCAGCGGCGCGCCGGGCCGTAATCCTCGTAGCCCAAGGCGACCAGTTGCGGGCCAGGCTGCGCGAGAACGCAGCCTTCTTCCGCACGCAACTCACCGCCCTCGGATTCCGGCTCATTCCCGGCGAACATCCCATTATCCCGATCATGTTGGGCGACGCTGCACTTGCCACCAGAATGGCAGAGCGGCTTTTGGAGGAAGGGATCTATGTCGTGGGGTTCAGTTACCCGGTTGTACCGCAAGGCCAAGCGCGGATTCGCGTACAGATGTCGGCAGCCCATACGCACCAACAGCTCGAGCGAGCCAGCGCTGCCTTCGCCACGGTCGGCCGGGAACTGGGCGTGATCCGATGACACGGGCGAAAGGCTGAGGCACGAGACAAGCGGCGAAAAGACCATTCGGACTCCCCGCTTGCCTCTCCGCCTCACTCCCGGATTGCGCGGGCACGCTTCTGCAGATAGGCGTTGCGGACGGCGGTATAGAGATCGAGAGTGGCTTCTTCGACTCCCTGAAATTTTTCAAGATTCCGCGAGCGCTCGTTCACGATCTCCTCGACTCGGGCACCGAGCTGAACAAAGGTGGTCGTCATCCGATTCTTGTGGGCAATGACAGAGGGCACGTTGTGGACCTCGATGATCGGCGCCACTAGCCAGTTGATCGGGTTCAAGAAAATGTCGCCAATGAAGCCGGTGAAGTCTCTGACGGTAAATGGAGGAAGCAGCGGCAACACAAGATAGGGACCAGGTCCCACCCCATAGCGGCCGAGCGTCTGTCCCAGATCCTCCTCAGGTGTCGTGAGGTTCATGTCCGTCGCCACGTCGACGAGCCCGGCGCCCCCCAACGTGCTGTTGACCAGAAACCGTCCGACTTCGACCCCGGCCCCCTTCATCTTTCCTTGAAAGATGTTATTGAAGAAACGCGGCGCGAAACGGAGGTTGGAGAAAATGTTGCTGATGCCGACCTGTACCCAGTCAGGCGTGACGAAATTGTATCCCTTCGCGACCGGCTTGAGCAGAAAGCGATCGAACTGGCGGTTGAACTCGAAGATGTTGGTGTTGAACGGTTCCCAGGGATCATACTCCTCGCCGGCTCCTTCGTCGGCCTTGGCAAAAGGATCGAGCATTTCGTCTGGAGCAGTATCTTGCACTGCCGAGGGAGCCTGCGCCGGAGCCTGGTCAACGACCGGCTTCGCGTCGCTCAACCCCTGTGGCTGCACTGTGCCGGTTTTCCCTGCACAGCCAGTGGCAAGCATCATCAGGAAACCCAGCAGACTGAACGCCAGCAAACGAAGGGGCATCACCAGACCTGCCTCCTTAAGCCACACTATTCGTGAAGACGGCCATTCGACCGCCAGCAAGCCGCTCCTCTGAACAGGCCCTCGGCGTCAGCCGACGCGCACTGTATCAAATGCCGAATGCGCTCGCCAATCAATTTTTGCGAAACCGTGGAACCACGCGCGAAGAGCGCGACTCGCGTGACGTGAGGACTCTCTCCCTGCCCGTCGCGCCTTCCCCGCAAGTCTGGCCTCTCTCGCTTGAGCGCGGCCTAGCAGGATGCTGAAAAAGTCCGTCAGCGGCCTTCTCGCATCGTCAGACCCTCCACGTACCAAAGGAACTTCTCGAAGGTCGAAATCTCTGTAGGGGCTTTTCCGTTCGCCAAGGTCCATTCTAGAGGCGAACGCCCCACACGAAGCGCGGTATGCACCTCCTCGGCCATTCACTCGCTGTGGCCTTGCTCGAGACCAGGGGCGTCCCAGGGTGAAGAGGCTGTCTTGGCAGACTCAGGGCGGGAGGGTGAAATATCCGCCTAGGTTGAGCGGGTGAAAAGGCCGCCGTTTTGAGCATCCGGCGGGAGTGTTCTCCTGTTGTGGCACACGTGCGAACCATCGAAGTTCTCGCGTGCCAATATATTTCTCCCGCATCCTGCTAGGATCGGATGGCGGTTTGAACAAACTCGACCCATCGTCCGAAATAGGCCGCGCCCCCGACCTGGTAGGTGTTGTTATGATCAGCACCTTCGATGAGATAGAAGGACTTGGGTGGCTTGGCTGCATCGAAGACCTGCCGGCCCAACTCGAGCGGGATGATGTCATCCTGGTCGCCGTGAATGATCAACTTCGGAAGTGAGAGGTGCGGAAGGCGATCGATCAATTTGAAGTCTGCCCCGAGCAGCCAATGGACCGGCAACCCGCCGTAATGGAACTTGGCCACCGCTTCGATCGACGGAAACGACGATTCGAGGATCAGGCCAGCGGCAGGCTTCTGCGCGGCAAGTTCCCCTGCGACAGCCCCGCCGAGCGAGCGCCCGAATAGGACGATACGCTCAGGGCGAATCATTCTAGTTCGCGTGAGATAATCGTGCGCCCCAAGCGCATCCTGATAGAGCCCCGCTTCCGAGGGCCGCCCCTGGCTCCGACCGTAGCCGCGATAGTCGAACAGGAACACCGACAGTCCGAGGCGGTAGAGTTCGCGCAGATTCTCCAGTCGGTTGATGATATTCCCCGCGTTCCCATGACACCACAAGATCACGGCTGATGTAGCGCGGTTCTCCACATACCAGCCAAACAGCTTCGTCCCATCGGCTGCTGTGAACCAGACGTCTTCCAGCGGCAAGCCACTGAGGGCTTTCCAGTCCTGATCCTTCCACGGGTCTGGATGGTAGACGAAGAATTGATCGAGGATCCCCATCGTGTCTTACTTCAGAAGAGAACGACGACTTAGAAACGCAGCCCGATGCCAAATAGGGCGTACTGGGAACGGAAATCCAGTGCGAGTTCCTTCCAGTGATAGTTGGCCGAGAAGTACTTGTACTCGCTGAACAGAAACACCTTTTCGGTCAGATTGCCTTGCAGCCCGCCAAAGAATTGATAGCCGAACGTCCATGATCCTTCAAAATCACGGTCCGAACGACCCGGAATGTTGGCATGGGTGAGCACTCCGCTCGAATAACCACCCCCGACACCGACGTAGGGGACAAACGCCTTCCCGGGGCAGCGAAGAGTCAGATTCACCATCGAACTGAAGACCCAGAGGTTTGTACTGGGAAGGGACCCGGCGTGCGCCGCCGAAGAAAATGTGATCTCACTCCCGTGACCGAAAGACTCTAGTCCAATCCCAATGATGTTTCCCAAACCATGTGGAAACACTGCAGCCTTAATGCCTGCTCCAACCCCATTGGTAATCCTGCTGTCCGAGGGGTTGTCCCCCTGGGCAAAGAGGCCTTGATCTGACGGAAATGCACCCAGTGCGTACAGGCCAACATCTACGTCAGCGGTCTCAGCGGCTGCAACCAAACCGGGTTGCAGCGATACAATCATGAGAGCAAGCGACAACGAGAAGAAAACCGGGAGCGCCAGGGGAAATGGCCACATCTCATGCCTGCCCTACACCGCATTGGTCAACAGCGCCGACCAAAATAAAAGGGCCTCTGGGGCTTCTACCCCAAAGGCCCCTTCGATTGCGTACGTTCGAGAATCAGCTGCCCTTGACGATCGTGCACCATTCGCCGTAGATCCCCAAGATATTCTTGGCGTAATGGTCCACTGACGAGACTTTCGTGATTCCACCATTGGCTTTGGCAGCAACAATACTAGCATCACCCTGGGCAACCCACCCTAAAATCGAGGTCCCGCAGGCTTTCCCCTCTTTGGTCGTAGCGCTTTCATCCGTCGCGATGTTACCGTACCTCGTTTCGTTGAAAGTTGTGCCGAGCATCGGTGAGGCGACGATCTGGCAGGCCGCCAGGCTAAGCGCTGCCGCTGTAATTCCCGCGAGTGTCAAAGCGACTTTTATCTGCTCCATGTGTCCTCCTGATTTTTGGGTGAGTAGTGCTGTGATCCCCGAAGGATCACTCCATCAGAGTTTTCGCGCGCAGTATAGAAGAGAGCAAGGAACCTGTCAATTGAGCCTAGGGTAAGATTCTCAGATGGCTTGACAGGTCGAGAAGTATGCATGGCAGGATCGGAATACATGCATGTTCGACATCTGTCGATATCCAACGGGATTAGAAAAATGCCTGCACCGAGAACATGACGTCATTATCGTGGTCGCGATGGTTATACTCCAGACGGAGCGCCCAGTTTTGAGCGAGGGTGTACCGGGATCCGATGAACCAGCGGAAGTCATCTGACTTATCTCCGAGTGCATATCGCAAGTAAGAACCGGTCGCCATGAGTTTCCACCGGTCCGTTAGATCCGTCAACATGCCCACCGTGCTCCCACCGCCGACTCGATGTCGCTCATCATACGCTTTACTGTAGTTCGCTTCTGCTTCTGCAAAGGCGAAGAAGACTTCTCGTTTCAGCCAGTGAGATTCCACCGCAGCCCCGATGCCGCCGTTCATGAAGCCGTTGCTGCAGAGCTGGCAGCTGCCGAAGCGAATCGTGTCCATACCCACATTGATCTTCCACGAGGGTGCCCGAAAGACCGAGTCAATCGGTGTGAGGGACAAGACATTGGCAAGTGTCGCCCGTTCGATCCTCGTCTGATCCGCCCGGTTGTAGTGCCGGAGGGTCAGCGACGCGAGTTCAATCTGGGCATCCGGAGTGTAGCCGACCTCCGGATCGAGCAGATCGTGATAACCGGCCCGCACCGTGGCTTCCTCAAAGGTATCGTTATTCCGCCAACCGGCACCCACACTGGCGCGGGAGGTCTTGTGCCCCAATTCCGGTTGCTTCGCAAAGGGCACCACTTTGAACTCTTCAGATGGAATCCTCAGGTGGCTCCGAGCTGTCAGGACTGCCCGATTGCGCTCCTTCCATTCAGGCGGAGGAAAATCGGTCGTCTCGACTCGATAGCGGAGATAGTCCGACGCCAGATCGAGCAGAAACGCCTGCTTCGTCAGATCCAATCGGACAAAAGCCGGCGAGGTGAGTTCGCCGAGATCTTGGCCAATCCGGTGCGCCAGTTCCCGTTCTGCCGCAGGCAACGATTCGCGCTTCCGCCGGATCACGTTGCTCCGGGAAGGCCGATACGCAATGCCGGTAACCAGCCCCGGTTTCGATGCAATCAACCGGACTGTGTCGGCAGGAACGGTCCACACGACAAACTCGTCGGTGAGGTGCAGGGTGGGATCGGCATAATCGAGCAGCGCCAGGAGATGATAGGAGCAGTTCTCTTTGAAGAAGAAATAGTCGAAGGAGGCATTCCCGAGTTCCCACGCATGCATCAGCAACCGCGTTATCTGGTACACCGAGAAATTGAGGCGATATTCCCAAATATCTCGATTCTCGAAGTCTCGATACTCCTGTACCTTCATGTAGTAGGGATAGGTCGAGAAGTACCCGCTGTATCCGCCGAAAATGCCACGGATCGGATAGGCGATGCCGGCGTCAGGAGGCACGTACGCCGCAAAGTTGATCGTTTGCGCCAGAATCCTGGTCTGTTCGGTCTGGCCCTTCTGATCAATCCGAAGAAACGTATGGCCGAACATGGAGGCGGGATTGTTCAAGAAGGCAGAAGGAAAAATGAGCGTGATCGATTGGGCCTCAAACTCATTGAACCAGCGGTCAAACCGTTCGCATGCCAGCTTCGGCAAACGGGAATCGTCGAATTGCAGCCGTTCCCGCAACCAGTGGTACCGGGCGATAAAGGCGCATTGAGCCGGCTGCCTCGAGCGCCCAACAAGTTCCTCAGAAAAGAATTGCCTCAGCGTCGCGTCGAGTTCTGCCTGTGGGTCAGTTTTCCCATCGGGCGACATGAAAAATCCAGGGTCGTCCTGCTCACTGGTATAGCCCCCGAAAATATTTTCTCTATAGTGGAGTAGGAGATGCCACTCTCGCTCGCTGGCGAGCTTGGCCTGCGCCCCCTTGTTAATGAGTTCGACAAGATACGCATTGTCAGGAAGCCCACCAGCCTCAATCGGCGAAGCTGGAGCGAGGAGCAACATGAACAGAAGTAGGATGATGTGCAAGCGGCAGATCAGAAAGACATGGGGCTTCGACGTTGAAGTCGAAGCCCCATCCCGGTTGTTAGCGAGTCGACACCTGGGCAAGGACTGGATTCGTGGCGATGGCGTCGTTGATCGCTTTGACCATCGCGACCGGTGAGGCTTCCCCTGTCTTGACCAAGGAGGTGTACCGCTCCTGAGTCATGGCAAAGAACGCCGCCTGATGCTCGGCCGGCACGCCCATCAAGGTGGCGAGTGATGCGAGATGCTCACCCTGGCCCTGGGCCATTTCCTGGGACAGGTTCTCAAAGTTGAGTTGAGCAAACATCGTCGTCTTGTGCTCGGACATCACCTTCCCATCGTTCGTGCAGCCTGAGGTCCCCGAGCTGATGCCGAACGTTCCACTACCGAACGTGCCGTTGGTCGTGGCCATCATCACTTGCGGCGCTATGTTCTTCTGGTGCGCATAATCGCCCCAGGCGAGCTTGCCCAGCCCGCAGCCAGGGCCTGTGTCCGGATTGGCCGCCATTGCGAGGCCTGCCTGCATGCCAAACAGCACCGCAACCGACAGCATGATCACTTTCTTTGACATAAGTCCTCCTCCTGTAGATTATA
>JAGXAR010000039.1 GCA_018971525.1 Nitrospirota bacterium | reverse complement strand
CTCCCGCAGGCTGTTCAAAAAGATCGTCCAGCAAGGCCGCAGGCGGAGCAAGAACCGGAGGCGTACCCTCAGGGGTACGTTGAGGATTCTTGCGAGCTGAGAACGAAGCTGGTGGACTTTTTCAACAGCCGGTTAGAGGTGGTACTTTGCCATGCGATATCGGAGTGTATTGCGGGTGATCTTGAGGAGCCTGCTTGCTTCGGAGATGTTGCCGCCTGTGCGTTGCAGTGCTTCTTCCAGCATTTTCTTTTCCATATCCTGAACCGAGAGGCCGAAGGCGAGGAGCGACGTTTTCTCGCTTTCTCCGTTTGACCCTGCCGATCCAGAGCCTCGCACGATGGCTGGGAGATGGTCCGGTTGGATCATCTCGTCCTTGCAGGTAATGGTGAGCCCTTCGACCACGTTGTGCAGCTCACGTACGTTGCCGGGCCAGTCGTGGCCTTGCAGGATGGTCAGAGCAGCCGGGGTGATGCCTTTGATGCGACAGCCGTGATCGCGGCGGGCGGCGTCCAGGAACGATGTCAGAATCGGCTCGATGTCTTCTGGTCGTTCGCGGAGCGGCGGAATGCGCAGCTGGTAGACGTTCAGTCGATAGTAGAGGTCCAGGCGGAATCGCCCTGCTTTGATCTGCGCCGGCAAATCTTCGTTGGTAGCAGCAATCACGCGAATGTTTACATGGATGCTGCGCGTGTCGCCTAGCGGATCGACCTGGTGACTCTCCAGGACCCGTAAGAGCTTCGCCTGTGCGGAAGGACTCATCTCGCCGATTTCGTCGAGAAAGAGCGTGCCGCCCTCCGCTTGTTGGAATCGTCCCGGTTTGGTCTGCTTCGCATCGGTAAAGGCGCCGCGCTGATAGCCGAATAATTCTGATTCGAGGAGGTGCTCGGGAATGCCGGCGCAATTGAGCGCCACAAAGGGGCCCTTGGACCGGGGGCTAGAGGCATGGATCCCATGGGCAAAGAGTTCTTTGCCTGTGCCGCTTTCGCCGGTGATGAGGACGGTCGCATCGGTTTGGGCGACTTCAGCTGCCAGATGTTTCAGCAGTTTCATCTGGGGCGACCGGCTGACGATTTGATCGAACGCTGAGGAACGCTCTTCCTGTGGTGAGGGCTCTGGCGCTTCGAAGAGGTGGGTCTTGTGGACGGCGGTCTGGAGATCCTTTGCAGTGACCGGTTGTGCGAGATAGTCGGTGGCGCCACGGTGCAACGCCTCGACCGCGGCTTTGGCTGATCCGTCTGTTCCGAGGATGACGACGGGGAGGTTGTGAGAGGTACGTCTGGCCTGAGAGAGGATCACCTGGCTCGCAATCCGTCCCTGGCTCTCGTCACAGACGACGAGTGCAAGGCCTGTTTGGTCTTTCAGGATCCGGAGCCCCTCTTCGGTCGTGGCAGCAAGAAGGATGGTGGCGCGGCGGCTGTCGAGGCCCTGTTCGAGCAACGGTCTGGCGTGCGGATCGGCCGAGATGAGCAGCAGGACTGGAGGATGCATAGGAGTCAGGCCTCCCCTGAACCACCAACTACTGGAAACAGCCTACTCCTCTTCCGACCAAGAAGGAAGGGGGCGTAAGAGGGCGCTTATGAGGCCCGGCCTCCTGTCCGTCGCATGAGGTTTTCCTGTGCAATCCCCACGTTGCGAAGGAGGCCGCTTCGTTTGGCTCGCTTGAGGGGACTCTCTTTGAACGTGGTCGCAAAACTTTCCTCGCTGATCTGAGCCAGAGCTTGGAGGTCGGGGCCGAGTGTCAAGGGGGTGGGGGCAAAGGCTGGTTCACTCGTCGCATCTGCTCGCAGATTGAAAGGACAGACGTCCAGGCAATCGTCGCAGCCGAAGATGCGATTGCCCATCTGAGAGGCGAGCTCGTTTGGGATGGCCTCGCGGCTTCCGCGCAGTTCGATGGTTAGGTAGGAGATACAGAGTCTGGCATCGACGACATAGGGTTCGACGATGGCGCCGGTGGGACAAGTCTGAATACAGAGGGTGCAGCTTCCGCAGAGATCTGTGGCCGGTTCATCTGGCTCCATATCCAGGGTCGTCAGGATCTCCCCGATTAGGAGCCAGGAGCCACATTCAGCCGAGACGAGGTTGGAATGTTTCCCGATCCAGCCGAGGCCTGCCTGCTGCGCCCAGGCCTTTTCCATGATCGGGCCGGTATCGACGTAAGCACGTGTGGCCACGCCCGGCGCCAGGGCTGCGATCTTCGCTTCGAGTTGCGAGAGCCGCTGGCTCATCACCGTATGGTAATCCTTCCCCCAGGCGTAGCGGGCAATGCGTCCCATTCCAGGCTGCTCGTTCGCACGATTGTCCGTATAGTAGTTCATCCCGACCGATACCATTGATCGGCATCCGGGCAATACCAGTTGCGGATCGCTTCGACGAGAAGGGTCGCGAGTCATCCAGGCCATCGTGCCGTGGTAGCCTCGCCGGAGCCATTCCGCGAGACGGTCATATAACAGCCGGGTGAATGAGGTTTGAGGTCCGAAGTGCGCGGCCGATATTCGGCTGATGCCGACGGCGTCGAAACCCAGGGCTCGGGCTTCGGCTTTAATCGTCTCAGCGAGGGGCATGTTATTGCGATTGCTGTGAACAGTCGAAGCGGACAATAAACTGGACCGAACAATGGTCGGATTTGCAGCGGCTGCAGGAGCCGGTGATCTTGGTTTTCCAGTCTGTGGCTTTGTTGTCGAATCGGCAGAAGGTTTTTCCGCCTTTGGAGACGGTCGTCCAGGGTTTGTCGGTTCCCGGGACATTGGCCACCAGACAGCCGGTGGGGAAGGGGACGTGACAGCTCTGCGAGGCCTCTCCCTTCGCCATACCGAAACTGCAAGACTGTTCTGTGGTGGCGGTCGACTCGGATAGAGATTGTGCCTCAGCCGCTGCTGACAGGCTCCACAGGCCGATGAGCATGAGTAACATGAAGGACCAGCGTTTCATCAGGCCGCATCCTAGCACAGAGATGTTCGGGCACGTCAATCACGTTCCGATGCATTTCAGGATGCTGAAACAGTCCGCCAGCATCGTTCTCAGCTCGCAAGAATCCTCAACGTACCCCTGAGGGTACGCCTCCGGTTCTTGCTCCGCCTGCGGCCTTGCTGGACGGACTTTTTGAGCATCCTGCAGGATTGCTTCCCTGTTGTGCCACACGTTCGGACCGTTAAAACTTTAGTCTGCAAAAATATTCTTCCAGCATCCTGTTAGTCCTCGCCTGGTTCTCGATGGAGCTATATAATCGCGCCATGTTGTGGCGCGCGATGATTGTCGGATGTCTCTTGCTCGGCTGGTACGCATGGAGCCTTGCGTCCGAGCCGGTCATGCTGGATGTTCGTACGGAACCAACCGGCGGTGTGAGGGCCACGGCCACCATTCTCTTTCCCGCGCCTGTATCGGTGATACAGGCCATCCTCACGGACTACAGCCACTGGCCTGAGCTCTTTGAAGTACGGATGAAGGTGGCGGATGTGACGATTCAGAATGGAGTCGCCACAACGGATCTACGGATTGAACATACGCTGTTGCCGGGGGAGCGTCGGCTGGTGACTGAATCCAGGCTGTTACCGAACGGAGAGTTGGTGGCTGATCTGAAAGGCGGGGATTTCAAACGCTATCATCGCCGGTGGAAGTTGACGTCGGTCGATGGTGGCACTCAGACCCGTGCGGACTTCGAACTTGTTGTCGAGATTGAGTCGGTGGTGCCAGACTGGCTTGTCGCGATTGCGACGCGGCGGGATCTGGAATCGCATTTTCGAATCGTGAAGGAAAAGGCGCTCGTGCGGGCGCAGCGTGAGTTGCAGCCGGGGCGATAAGTAAAGCAGGCTGAGGTTGAGATCAAGGTTGAGCGGAGATCAGGCTCTTTCGATCTCAACCTTGACTTGAGCCTTAACCTACCAGAAGTCCGGGGGCTTTTTCAGCATCCTGCTACTGAGGAAACGTGAATTGGGACAGCTCCGCCTTCTCGAGGCCCTGCTTCACCAGTGCGCCAATGTCGAACATCCGTTCGACCTTCAGAACGTCATCGAGTCTGGTTCTCGTGCTGGGGTGGGGCGGGGTGAAGAGTGAGCAGCAGTCTTGATCCGGCTCAATCGATATGGCGAAGCTGCCGATACGTTGAGCCTGGTCGGTGATTTCCACCTTGTCCATGCCGATGAGCGGGCGCAGGAGCGGCAGGTCGGACGCCTCTTCGATGACCGTCAAGTTCTCAGGGGTCTGCGAGGCCACCTGCCCTAAGCTATCGCCCGTGACGAGTCCCCAACAGTGTTCGCGTTTGGCTAATTCTTGCGCGATGCGGATCATGACGCGCCGGTAGAGCACCACGCGAAACGGGGCCGGCGCGTTCGCCACAATGTCCCGTTGAATCTCCCCGAACGGAATGACATAGAGCTTCGACGTGTATTGATGGGCCGTGAGGAGCTGCACAAGCTCGCGCACCTTCTCTTCCGAGGCACGGCTCACGAGCGGCCGGCCGGAGAAGTGGACGAAGAGGGCCCGGCAGCCGCGCTTCATCATGCGATAGGCTGCGACCGGCGAATCGATCCCTCCGGAGATCAGGCAGGCGACTTTTCCGCTCACGCCTACCGGCATTCCGCCAGGTCCCTGAATCTTTTTGATCGCGTAGTAGACCTCTTTGGAGAGCAGTTCGAGATAGACCGTGAGGTCGGGATCTTTCAGATTGACTTTCTTGCCGGTTTCTTCACAGACGGCAGCGCCCACGTTCCGCGCAACTTCCATGGAGGTCAGCGTCAATCGTTTGTCGGCTCGTTTCGCCGATACGCGAAAGGTGGAAAAGGATTCCGATCGGAGCGCCTCGATGACCGCCTTGCTGAGCGCTCCCAGGTCCGGGTGGGCCAGATCGAGCGGCAACCCATGAGCCAGCGAAAAGTTGGCGATCCCGAAGACTCGTGTAAGCCGTTCGATGATGGCCTCGTCCGGAACCGTGTCGGGCAGGATCACGCGAATCCGGCTGCGAAGGTTCTCGACGCGTCTGACGCCGAGGTCTTTCAACATCCATTGGATATTGCGCACGAGCCGCTCCTCGAAATATTCCCGGTTGCGGCCTTTGAGGGCGAGTTCGTGGTAATGGACGATGGCGCAGCGCATGGTTTAGCAGGATGCTGAAAATGGCAGACTTCTCACGCGCCCAGCCCCGGCGCGCCGAGACGCGCCGTTCCGCGGGCTTCGTTCCCGGCTCGACAACATCCTCAACGTACCCCACTTGGGAAAGAGCTGTCTTGGCAGCTCAGGTGTCGGGTGGGTGGAAAACGGCCGCCTCCGGTATTTGTCTCGCCTGCGGCCTTGTTGGACGACCATTTTGAGCATCCCTGCTGCCTTCATGAACTGTGAGTTAGCGATTCCAAGAAACGTTCTGCGTCGATGGCGGCCATACAGCCTGAGCCTGCTGCTGTGACTGCCTGACGATAGACCGAGTCCTGCACATCACCGGCGGCGAAGACGCCTGACACAGTCGTGGCGGTTCCCTGTATCGTGCGGATATAGCCTTTGGCATCCATGTCTAATTGCCCGCTAAAGAGCGAGGTGTTGGGGCGGTGCCCGATCGCAACGAAGACACCGGCACAAGGCATCTCTGTGACCCTGCCGGTGACGAGATTCTTCACTCGCACCCCTGTCACCAGGTCATTCCCCAGAATGTCTTCAACGACGGAGTTCCAGAGAAAGGAAATCTTTTCGTTCTTCATCGCGCGATTCTGTAAGATTTTTGACGCGCGCAGTTTGTCGCGACGGTGGACCACCGTGACCTTGCTGGCAAATTTGGTGAGGAACGTGGCTTCCTCCACCGCACTGTCGCCGCCGCCCACGACAATCAGTTCCTTTCCCTTGAAGAAAAATCCGTCGCAGGTCGCACAGGTTGAAACGCCGTGCCCCGTGAGACGCGCCTCGTTCTTCAACCCGATCTGAATGGCCGACGCGCCGGTCGCAATGATGAGGGTCTTGGTTTGCACGGTCTGTTCGCCGTCGATGGTGAGCGTGAAGGGACGTTGTGTGAGCGCAACAGCTGTGACATCCCCGGTCAGGAACTCCGTTCCGAATCGCTCCGCTTGCACCCGCATTTCTTTCATCAAGTCCGGGCCCATGATGCCCTTGGCAAAGCCGGGATAGTTCTCGACTTCCGTCGTTGTGGTCAGTTGTCCGCCGGATTGCCAGCCTTCAATGAGCAGGGGAGCGAGATTCGCCCTGGCCGCATAGATCGCGGCCGTGAGTCCTGCCGGCCCAGAGCCGATGATTACGACGTTTCGCATGAGGGAAAACTTAACACAGGGGGTGACGGGAATGCACGGCAGAGGGTTAGGCGAGGAGCTGCAGGCTCTTAAATAGGCGGCTTACTTGTTTGCGGAGAGAAGGACGAGGGAGCGTTCCATTTAACACATGGTCCGTTTGCTGGATCTTATTGGCCAGGGGTATCTGGCTGCTGATGCGTCGAAGGGCTTCGGCGCAGGAAAGGCCGTTTCGTTTCTTCAGGCGGGAAACTTGGGTTGTCCGGTCTGCGGTGACGACGATGGTCTGATCGACGCGCTTGTCGATGCCGGCTTCGAAGAGCAGGGGGACGTCGTAGATCACCACCGCTTGAGGGTCTTTCCGTGCGGCTAGTCTCGTCAGTCTGACTTGCTCGCGCGCGACACGGGGGTGAATGATGGCTTCGAGTGCACGGCGTTTCGCCGGAGTGCGAAAGACGATGGCTCCGAGCGCCTGGCGATTGAGGGTGCGGTCAGGATTGAGGACGGTCTTGCCGAACGTTTTGACGATCTCTCGCCAGGCCGGTTTGCCCGGCTTCACGACATCGTGGGCCAGCTGGTCGGCATCGATGACGACCGCGCCGCATAGCTTGAACATGTTCGCGACGGTGCTCTTGCCGGTGGCGACACCGCCTGTGAGGCCGACCAGGATCATGGCGGCGGAGCATAGCATGCGGGTGCTCGCCTCACAAACCACGATTGACTTCTGCCGGGGGAGGACTGTATGAGATCTGGCATGAATATGAAACAACTTATGGCTCTTGGTCTCATCGTGGTGCTTGGGTTTTGGGGTGGCAGCTCGGGGCTGGCTGAGGAGGGGCCGCCACTTGGTCCTCGGACTATCGTGGTCGCGCTGGATGGAACCGGGGACTACGTTTCTCTTCAGGAAGCGGTCGATGCCGCCAAGAAAGGCGACACCGTCTTCGTCAAGGCAGGCCAATATCCTCAGGACGTGACCATTCACAGCAAAGAGAAGATCAAGTTCGTCGGGGCTGGAATGGATCAGGTGACGATTCTGGGGCGTGACATCGTGGTGGGCGCTCTCCATGTGGGCAAGTGGCCCTATGGGGCGACGGATGTCGAGATCAGCGACATGACCATCAATGATCATGGCGGCCATGCCGTCGGCCTTTTCAATGGGCAAGGGCTTATCCTCCGCCGGCTCAAAATAAATGGCATGTTGTTCAGCCAGCAAGTCCACGATGTGCGGATCGAAGATTGCGTCATCGGAGGGAGCGAAACGACCGGCGCTCAGTTTGCCGATTCAGAAGCCGTCCTGATCGGGAATGTTATTCATGATAACGATCATGGTGTTTCGATTGCAGGCAAGTCGAATGTGCGGCTGGAGCGAAACGTGATTACTCGAAGTCTTTTTGAAGCCATCGTTGTCAGCGGCCATGCCCGAGCCGTGCTGGTGAGCAATACCCTGGTCAAGAATGGCGGCGGCGCGGCATTTCTCGGGCAATCCCGGAGTGACGTCACCGGCAACGTAGTCGGGCTGAATCGAGTGGGTTTTGTGATCGCCCCATCCAGTCAGACCACCACCTCTTTCAATGCGTTCTACAACTCGGATGGTGATTATCTGCGCGAGGGTAATCCGAACGAACCGGCTCCGGAACTCAAAGCCCAGTCAGATATTACCGGTGACCCGTACTTTGTTGACCCAGGGCATGACGATTTTCGCCTGCGTCTCGATACGCCGCTTCTCAAGATCGATCATTTCCCGTACCTCGGCGCCCTTGCACCTGCCTCAACCGCTGTGCGTCGATCGACTGAAAAGTAGTTTTCAATCAATAAGATAGGAGATTTCACCAGTGCATGGATTTCTATGTGCTATGCTACATCTACGCCGTCAGTCAGATAGGTGAGGAGTCTCTGGCGTAGGAATTGCTGAGCCAATTGTCAGTGGAAGAGGAGGCGACCGTGGCAAGTTACCGACAAGAGCTGGAAAAGCGTGCATTTGATGGGATTCCGTCGCTCGACGACGTCGAATCAGGCAAGCTGGTCGGTGCCGTCCTCCCCATGTCCGAAAAGGCGCAAATCCAGATGCGTAATAGCATCGAGGTCATCGACTACCTCCTCAATCAAGAACGAGTCGTCTGGAGCTGACGAGCGCGTTCTCCACTTCCTGAATCCCCGATCCAAAGTCGCCCTCTTGACAGGCCTCTCGCGCCTTCGTACGCTCCTCCCCGTACGTCTTTCTTTATAACCTGGAGACACATCGATGGCATGCGTATACCTGCGTCAAAGGATTTCTGTGACTATGGCGTATCGGCTCATGATCGCGGCGGCGTTCGTGATGTTGATGCCTTATACGGTGCCGGCTTCTGATGAATTACCGAAAGAGTCGGTCTTGCCGATGGGTCTGGCCGGCAAGGCGATTCAGGCCTCGTTGGATGCCTGCAAGAAAGACGGTTACAAGGTGAGCGTGTCGGTCGTGGATCGAGCCGGTGTGCTTCGCGCCATGAGCCGCGCGGATGGGGCCGGGCCTCATACGGTCGATAGCAGCAGGAAGAAGGCCTATACCGCGGCCAGTCTCCGCCGTCCTACGACCGAGTTAGCTGAGCTGATCAACAAAGTGCCGACCCTGCAAGCCCTTCGCGAGATGAACGATCAGGTGATCATACTGGGGGGTGGATTGCCGATTGAGATCGGTGGTGAGGTCGTCGGAGGGATTGGGGTCGGCGGGGCACCAGGTGCACAGCTCGACGATGCCTGTGCTCAGGCAGGGCTGGATGCGATCGGCGCTGCGCCGAAAATTCCGGCAGGTAAGTGACCCGGGGCTATACGGCAAGCTGCGTGGTTAGCCTGCTTCTCCTTCTTGCGGCCTGCAACGGCGATGCGCCGGTGCCGGCCTCCGTCGAGTTCTCGGCAGATCATGTGCGCCTGACGATTACCAGAGTCGCCACCCATCCGTTTCTCTCCCGTCACGATCTTCGACTCATGCTCGGAGGACCTGGAGGCTGTTCCAACGAGACCGAGTTGTTTCCTGATACGGGGTATGTGAGCCGACGGAATCTCTATCTAACGCGAGCGGGTTTGCTCTATGTGGTGGGCCAGTTCGATGCCCGCGTCATCGATCCGCTGCACTGCACGATCACGCTCGCAGAGTTTCGCACCCTCGATCGCTACGTGACCTTTCTTGGCAGCTTCGATGAGAACGAGCAGAAGCGGTGGACCTATTTCCCCGCCAGTCAGCGACAAGAACTCCCCTTTGAGAAACGGTGAGTCCTTCAACTTCGAGCCTTCTGATGGGGTGTTCTGGCCTTGGCCAGGATGTCCAAGCCATCGAAGGTTCGCTGTCTCGAATTGGTTTTTTCGCAGCTTGTGAGGGCGGGTGAGTGAAGTCGCCGCCGGGGTTTGACTAGCGTGAGTTCCGGTCTTTGAAGGTGAGTTCAGAGACGGCGGACTTGTCCAGTTCGCCTTTGCCGAGTGCGATCAGTCGCTGGTATTGATCGTAGGTCGCTTGAGCCAACGGGACTGTGAGCCCGGCGGTATTCGCTAACGCGAGGGCGATGCCCGAGTCCTTGGCTGCATGGGCAGCCGAAAAGTAGCAGTCATGGGCGCGGTTCTGCATATCCTCGCCGTCCGTCTCTAGCACGCGCGACGCGGCTCCCGTTTGGGCGAAGATGTCCCGCAAACTCGTCAGATCGAGGCCGAGTGCTGCTCCAAGCGCGAGCCCTTCAGCCAGTGCGGCCGTATTGCAGTTCATCACCATGTTGACGAGGGCTTTAACCTTCGCGGCTTCTCCGGACGATCCGATATAGCGCAGGTGCTCGCTCAATTTTCCCAAGAGCGGCTTCGCCGACTCGAACACATCCGGACGACCGCCGCACATGAGGTAAAGCGTGCCGTGGCGCGCCTGCGTGATGCTGCTGGCCATGCAGGCTTCAAGGCTCCACCCTCCACGTTGCGTCACCAGCGTTTCGACGTCGACGTGCACAGCCGGCGAGAGGGTAGCGCAGTTCACGAAGAGCCGGTCCTTGGCCTGGCGGAGAAGATTCTCTGTGCCGGTCGGTGAAAAGATCTGGCGCATTGCCGCGTCATCGGACACGACAGTGAAAATGATATCAGCGAGTTCTGCGACTCGAGCGGGGGTGGCAGCCGCTTCACAGCCTAGTTCGGCCGCAAGACCAGCGGCGGTGGCCCGATTCTGATCGTACAGGGCAACGATGCTTTCCTCTTGATCCCTCAAACGCCGGGCCATATTGGCCCCCATCCGTCCGACTCCCACGAAGCCGATTTTCGCCTTAAACTGACTCATCTCGCTGGCCCTTTCGTTCGTGGTAGCATGCGGTCGCTCGAAGGAACGAGCGTCGCATAGCCCTAAGCAGCCGATGGAAATGATGGAAGGGAGGTTCGCGCGTGCAGCAACCTATCGTTGGGTATCATCTGGATGAATATAGCGATTGGGTGGCAGATCTGCAATGTGGTCATGGGCAACATGTGCGCCACCAGCCACCGATGACGAATCGGCGTTGGGTCCTCACTGAGGAAGGCCGGAGACAGCATCTCGGAGAGACCCTGAACTGCAAGAAGTGTGACGAAGCGGCAGCGTAATCTATTCGATGATGGTGACGTTCGAGGAAGGTTCTGACGCCATGTCGAGGCCTGGTCTTACCCAGGGTTGCAGTCGGGGGCCAACATATCGGTAGCCACCTGTGACGGGATCGTTGGCCAGTAGCAGCGGGGTGTCGAGGTCGAGCACTTCGAAGCCGCCGAGTCCCAGGACCAGGCTGAAGGAACAGCCCATCGCCACGCGTGTTTCGACCATCCCGCCGATCATCAACTTGAGGCCGGACGCTTTGGTGAAGGAGGCAATCTCCACGGCTTCGGCGACGCCGGTCTTCATGATCTTGATATTGACGTAGTCAGCCGCGCCTCGGGCGACGACCTCTTGCGCGTCCGCGAGCGAGCGGACCGACTCATCCGCCGCAACGGGAATGCCGGTCTCTCGGCGGATCGCCGCCATACTGTCGAGGTCGTCCCGCACCACCGGCTGTTCAAGCAGGACCATCGTCCCGCCGAATGTCTTCACCCCCCGTGCAAAGGTCAGACAATCCTGGCGCGAGAAGCCCTGGTTGCCATCGCCGATGAACGAGATGCCCGGGAGTGCGTGATGGACGGCTCCCAGGCGCAGGATGTCGCTCTCGACATCCTTGCCGACCTTCATTTTGAACAGGCGGAATCCCTTCGCATACCATCCGTGCGCCAGGGAAAGGGTCTTATCGAAGTCTGCGATGGGAATGGTGATGTCCGTTTCTCGTGCTCGCACATCCGCGCCACCCCAGAGCTGCCACATCGGGATATTTGACGCGCGGCAATAGGCATCGATGACGGCGGTTTCGAGTCCACAACGGGCGGCTGGATGAGTGAGGGCCTGTTCAGACAACACACGCCCAATTTCCTTGTAGCTTGAAGCTGAGCGACCAAGGACTGTCTTGCTGAGTTGGTGGAGTGCGACAAGGCAACTTCCTCGAGTCTCTCCCCCGACTTCCGGAAACGGCGCCGCTTCCCCATATCCCTCCGTGCCATTGGCCAGTGTGACTCGCAGGAAGACATTCTCCGCAACCATTCGCGCACCGGTGGCGACGACGAAGGGGTCGGTAATGGGCACATCCACCGGCCAGAACTCTACCTTGCGTATGGTCTCTGTCATGTCGTCCATCGAGAAACGCTGTTCTTTAGTTGAAGGTGTATACCAAAAGGCCGTTGAATTGGATGCGCGTGTTGATAGTGGCTATCTGGGTGTAGTCGGCCATGAGTTTCAGTAACCACACTTTCGAGAGATGATTGGTATAGGCCGCGTGGGCATCGCCTCCGACACGAAAGGCCGACGATTGAGTCGATTCGTCGATGTATTGGATGGCCGGGCCTGCCGCAAACGAGAATTCGTCCTTGTTCTCCATGGTGTAAATGGCGGCCAGCCGTGGAATTTGGTTCACAAACACCTGGGGGCTGAAGTATCCGCCCGGCAAGGGTTCCCTCGCACTGGGGACAAATCCGCTCTGATTTTCTCCATAGTGGGTGAGGTAGAAGAGGTATTCAGCCGACAGGTCCCAATGGTCCGTTCGCCAGAGAGGCAAGGAGGTCTTGAGGTCAAGCCCGACCTGGCTGTTCGAACTCAGACCCTCAGCCGTCACCCAGCCGGCGAAGGGCGTCACGTCGACGCGAACCGATCGCGCATCGAATGTGACCGTGCTGTAGAACAGGGTCGAGCGAGCGAGGCCGAGCAGCTGGCCCGTGCTGCGGGAGCCGATCAGCGAGGCGAAGGAGTCGTATTTGAATTCGCGTTTCACGCCCGGGCGGATCGAAAAGGACTGACCCTCGTGGGCATACTCGAATTTGTACGCAAGCCCGTCGCCGCGGGGGGCTCCGTGGTATTCCAGAATCGCGTCGAAGCGATTCGATGGATTGAACCGAACCTGATTGGCCAATGAGAGATAGCTGCCTGCCAGATTCTCCTTGGAGCTCCAGAAGTTTTCGGCGCCGACTTCGAGGGTCGTGGTGGTAAACGGCGTGAAATCGACTTTGCCTCGCGATCCGATCCGAAACCCATAGAGTTCGAACGGTTTCTCTGGCTGGGCCAGCACGCCGATTACCCCTTCGACTGTCGGCTCGCGTCCCTTGAGCATGTCCTGGCGTAGGGTCGTCAGATCGCCTGGTTCCCGTCTCGCAGACTGTCGGGCCAGGTTTGCGTGGTAGAGAGCCAGATCGTTATTTCCCTGCCAGGCATAGGCTTTCGCCAGCCCCCGGTGTGCCTCGGGATTCCGGGGCTGTCGGTCGAGGATTTTGTCGTATTGCACGATAGCTTCCTGGCTGGTCTCCTTGTGCCGAGCCAGGTGGGCCGCGTACTTAAGGCGCATCCTGGAATCGTCTTTGCGCTTCAGTCCCATGCGGTAATACTTCAGCATGTCTTTTTCGCGGTAGGCATAGCGTGACCATTCCAGGGACTGTGCCTGGTCAAAGGCAATCTCCGGGTCGTCGTCGTATTTCGCGAGGTACCGGTCGAATGTCTCGATGGCCTTGTCTTTGAGCCCCTGCCTTTCATAGGCGAGGCCGAGATTGCGCATGGCTTCACGGTGGTTCGGGTTGCGTTCCACCACCTTCTCGTAGGCTTCGATGGCCGCTTTATAGTTTTCGATCTCCATATTGGCACGCCCGCGCGACAGGTACCATGATTCTGTAAAGTCTTCCGCGCCCGCACGCTGGTCGAGCCCGGTCACCATTAACAGCGTAAGACTGATCATGGCAAGGGAGCGTAACCTCATATGTAGAGCCTTTCCCGCATTATAGTTCCTGGTGCATTAAGCCGAATGTGAGCGATTTCTATGAGTCGGATGTCGAGGGGAGGGCCTGGAGACCCACTCGTGGCACCAGGCCCCACAGTCTGGTACGGTAGATGGGGCGATAGGGCGTCATCTTGCCGCTGGCGCTCTGAACCAGCCACGGTGTTGTGAGCGGAATCTCTTTGGCGAAGATCAGCAGACCGAGGCCGCTTGCGGATTGATCCCTCACGAGCACGCGGTGCTGTTTCTCTCCGATTTGAACTTGGGTGAGCTGGAGCCTCCATTGTCTGGGGATTTGTCGACGCCTGAGGCGTAGTGGTGTGAAGTGCTTCAGCAATCCGACGAGCAAGTGCCATGCCATCAGGAGGCTGCTGCGCAGGCGATTCGTATGAGCGTCCCTCCATGTGGCGGGATCAGTATAGAGGTTGAGTAGCAAGAGACGACGATCTTCTTCAGAGAGGTTGAGAAACGCCAGCCCGCAGCGGGTACCGTGCCCTGACAGTCGATCATGATAGACCAGTCGGACCTGGCAGGTGAAGGGAATTTGGTCGAGCAATCTGATTCCCATGGTCGGAGGGAGTGGCTCGAGCGGTGCCCCGCGCCACGATACGCCGGTCAGACTCACGTCGTGTGTTGTCCCTTGGATGCGCCGATTGTCGGCAAGCAGCTCGAACGGAATGGGCTTGAGGATACGTTCCTCGCTGCGCCGTTGGGGTTTCTCCCAGGCCATCAGCAGTCCGACCAGCAGGGTCAGCAGGTTGAAGGAGGCCCAGCTGAGATTGAAGAAGTAGGCGTCCTTTTCGATGCCGAAATACCAGAACTCCCACAGGCCTTTCGCAATCGCGGTGAGGGTAACGGCGGTGGCGACGGCTAAACTGGCGGAGGATCGCCAGTCGAATGAGCGTTGTTCCGAGAGCAGGCCTTTGGGGGTGACTTTGAACCCCAGGCTTTTCGGAAGGAGCAGGTCGAACATCGAGCGGAACAGTGGGAAACTGACTGGTCCTTCATACAGAGACGACCACATGAGCCTGGGCCATCCGGGAAGCAGGGTGGCCGAGATCATCGGAAGGACGACCATGAAAGGCAGCAGATACGCAATGAGGATCGAGACATCCGCGAAAATGGGGTGGAGGTGGAACATTAGGAAGTAGAGGGGGGTGATCCAAAACACTACGCGCGCGATGGGGAAGAAGAAGTAGTAGAGCGAGGCGAAGTAACCGAGTCAATGCCGGAGCGACAGCCCCCGGCACAGGAGCGGGTTGTCTTTGAAGAAAATCTGGAGACAGCCCAGCATCCAGCGCCGTCGCTGGACGATGTATGACGCCAGGTTCTCCGCCGTGAGCCCGACCGCCAAATCCTTGTCCACGAAGGCGGACTTCCATCCCCTCGCGTGGAGGTGCTGGCTGGTGTGAATGTCTTCGGTGATACTCATCAAGTTGAATCCGTTCAACGCGGCGATTGCCGACCGCCGGAAGACGGCTCCGCTGCCGACGAAGAACGCGCCCTGCCAGCCTTGGCGTCCGCCTTGGATCGCGTGGTTGAACAGGTCCTGTTCATTCGGAATGCGAGGGCCTGCGCCGAGGGCCCGTTGAAAGATATCCTGGTTGTAGAAGTGGTGAGGCGTTTGGACAAACCCCATTTCGGGGTCTGCGAAGAATGGGACGGTTTCCGTCAGAAATGTCGTCACCGGGATATGGTCAGTGTCGAATACCACGATCAGCTCGCCCTCAGTCTGCGTCAGGGCATGGTTCAGGTTGCCCGCCTTTGCATGTTGACGAGGGCCTTTGATGTAGGTCGCCCCGAACTGTTCAGCCAGCCGGCACACCTCTTCTCGATGGCTGTCATCCAACACGTAAATCCGTTTGTGTCCGTGTTCCATCGCGGAGGCGCCGATCAGGGTCTTTTTTAGAATCTCGCAGGATTCTGAATAGATCGGAATGAAGATGTCGACCGAGGGAGCGAATCCTTGCGTTGGCTCAGGGGGGCAGACGGGCTGACGTCTCCAGCCTATTCCCACCTGGATGAACAACAGCACGACGGTGGAGAAGGCATAGAGTTCAGCTGCCCACAGGGCCACACTGATAAAGAGGCCGCCGGTTTCCAGGAAGTTCAACGTGTGGAAGAACCGCCAGTGGAGATAGCGGAGACAGAGGCTGAACCCGCAGATCAGAAAGACGAATTTTAGAACTGGATGCCAGCGGGCGATCAGGTAGAGCATGACGGTGACGGCGAAGAGTTCCCATGGGAAGTGAGCCGAGAACCCGACCACGTCGAACGGTCGCAGGAATCCCAAGAACTCGTCGTAGTGGCGGGCTTGCGACAGGGTGACGGCCTGCCCGAACCACAGCCAGTTCTGGAAATAGTAGGGGAGTCGCTTCCCTTCGAGGGCGCCGGCTTCGATCGGGGCGAGTTTTTTTTCGCTCAGCAGGCGAGTGAGGTCGTGCTGTTCCTGGAAGGCCAGGGCATGAACGGTGGCATAGAGCGGAAGGCCTTCACTTGACGACAGGGGCAGCCCCTTAAGGGAATAGCGATCAACAAATTTTCCGTGGGCCTTCCATTCCTGCTGGAAGAATCCCAGCATCTTTTGCCGCAAGGGCCGTTCAGATCGTCCGAACCAGGCGGCATCGAGCGCCACCCGCCAAAAGATCGGGAAGGCATCATAGCTGAACGAGGATGAGACCCCGGTCACGGGATGCCGGACGGTCAATTGGCCGTTGTGTTTGTCCAGATAGATCAGTTCCGGAGGGACGGGCAGGGCTTCTTCATCATAGAGCCAGTGCAGAATGGCATAGCTGGATTCGATGGCATGGGCCCATGGATGGTGAGAATCAACAGAGGCGAAGGTCTCGTAGGCATAGGGAGCCAGGTAGGCGACGTGGATCGTTGGATAGTCCTCGTAGCGCGCCCAATTGCCGGCGGTCACATAGGCGCGCGAGCCGATATGGACAATTTCCTGGTCCCAGATTGAATTGATGATGGCCAGGGATTCCTGTTCGAATGCCGGATGGTCGAATCGCCGAGCGGCCAGGATCAGGGCGAGCGCAATGTCGGTATCGGCGTCCGTCGCCGAATTCCTATCGATCACGGTCCCTTTCCACTTCCAGGCGAATAGCTTATCGTCGCGGACTTGGAGGTGTTGCTTCGTCCAAGCCCAGACGGTATTGAACGTCGCGCGATCATTGGACCACACGGCACGGAGCATGGCGTACCCTTGCCCCTCCGATGTCGTGATGCCGTTTTCGTCCAGGCTGACGACCCGGCCGCTCTGGATGTAGGTCTGTTTGTAGAAACTCCAGAGCGCGGAGAGATCATCGAGCTGCTGAATGTATCGGTCGCTCGACTGCTCCGAGTGGTTCTGCTTGACCGAAGCAAAGACGGGAGAGACTCCCGTGATGAGTCCGCACAGCACAAGGAGCATTATCGACGAAGCCTGCCGGGTGGCCGGGTTGGGGGCAACCGGAATTCCGAGAAGCTTGCGAACGAATCCGATGGGGAACAACGTATGACTCGATGGGGTGGACAGATTAATGTGGGGCAAGATACCGGCGCTTGTGAAATTCTGTCAACGGTGGTGACGCGCGATCACGTGAGCGAACATGTTACTTGGTGCCCGGGGACGAGACTTCTCTGGATGGACACGAAGGGAGTTGGCGTTGGAGCCCTTGACAGATCCGTAGCGATTATCTGACAACCGTTCACACACTGTTGATGGGCTGAACAGGAAACGATGCTTTCTCATCGATACCAGATCGGTCTTCTCCTCGGGTTGTTAACCGTAGTGAGCCTGTATTTACTCTTGCCGCTGGTGGCTTCGTATCTGTTGGCGCAAGGACTTCGACAGCACGGCTACAAGAACGTCATCATCCAGCTGGGCTATCCAGGTTGGCAGGGGATGCGCATTCCTGTCGTTTCTTTCCAACAAGATCTAGGCGGCGAAAGTTTGATGGTCTCGCTGACGAATGCAGAGATCCAATATCGCGTGATGCAGCTCGTACAAGGACATGTCGGTCGGGTGTCTCTTCCCTATGTTACGGTCCAGATTCTGAATGTGCCGACGTCTGGACGTGGCGATGAGGGAGGAGTCGTTCGAGGCCGAGCTGACAGTGAGGAATCGCCGTGGAGCTTTCTGACTGCCGGCGATCTTTTACGAGGCCTTCCCATTCTTCCTTTCGACGAGTTGCACCTGGATCGCGTGACAATCTTTCGTGAACAGGCGACGGGGCCTCTCCGCAAGGTGACTGTTTCCGGTGTCGTGATGTATCGGGAGGGTGAGTTGGGAGGACATCTGTCATTCCAGGGTCTCGACACGGCCACCTATGGTCTTACGGTGACGGGGCATTCGGCAAGCACATGGTCGGCCACCTTGGTGTCTCAACGGCCCCAGGCGGTGCCGATCGTCTCATGGCAATCGCAGGCGAATTCGAACGGGTCGCAGATTCAGGTTAATGGGCAGCTGGAGGCGAATGTCCGTGAACTGGCCCCTTTTATCGCCTTACTTGTGCCGATTGGTCCGGAGCTGGGAAAAGTGACGGGGCATGTGACTGTAAGCTGGGCTGGGACTGCGGCTGCTGAGGCGGCATTGACATCACTGTGGAAGGACACGCGCACGCATCTGGATGGAAACGTCCAAGTGAATGTCACTTTGCCTGCACTGAAGGGGGTCGCGAAAGATATTGCGGTGGCCTATGCGGGCACCTTCACAGGTAATGCGGCGCAGGTTGGATGGACGTTGGCCCCCGGCGTGCCGCTTACCGCGACCGTGAATGCTCAACCACACTTCATTCCCGAGGCGGTCCGGATGATTCTCCCTCGCGGGGATCAGCCTGTGCGGATTGAAAACACGAAGCCGGTCCAGGGGATATTGTATTGGGCGGAAACCCCGGCGCGCATGACTGTTGAAGGGCCACTGCATGTGACCTATGGCGTGACACCGGGCCCGTTGGTGGCGGAGTTCGAAACGAGCCGTGTCGAAGGGGTCGGGAGTGAGCTTGTGCTGGTGAAGGGAACCTATCGAGTCGAGGGTGATCTACCGAAGGCAGTGACTGACTTTCTCTCGGCTAAAGAGGCGACGGGAGGGTTGCACGGAACGATGACGCTGGCCCGTACCCGCATCCAGGGGGTGCTTTTGCCGTCGTCCTTCATCACGGCGAAGCCGATCGAACAGGGGACGGTTGTGGTCTCGAGCGTGACGCTGCAACTTACCCACGCGCTGCCCGTGCAGTGCGATCTGGCGGCCACTCAATGCAGTGCAGGACCAGCCACGGTGGCTATCCGGGTCCCGGCAATGCGTGTGATGGGCCGAAACCTTCGCATTGCCCAGGGTACCTTGCAGTTGCAGCAGGCCGAGACAACCGGGCTTTCGTGGAATGCCCAAGGCTCATTAGAAGCGGATGGAGTGGCGTTGGACCTTGCACCATGGGGGGTACCGGCTACAGATTGGAAGGTCAGGTTTGCGGCGAACCAAGCAGGGATCAAAGCCGAGCTTCGTGTCGACGCTCCCGCCCGCGAGGGGTTTGTCACCGCCAAGATTGAACAACCGCTGAGCGCGGCGCAGGGGGTGCTGCATGGAACGATCGGACCAGTCACCTTTGACGGCGGTGACCGGCGGCTGAGCAAGTTGCTCATGGGATTGCCCATCTCCACGGATCTCACCGATGGCCAACTGAAGGCGACCGTCGATGCGTCCTGGTCGGGCGCTATGGGAGATTCGGCGCATGGGTTTCAGTTGGCATTCGGGGGGGCGAAGGTGGTAGCCGACAAGCTGTCCGGCCATTATCGGGACTATGTTGTGAAAGGCCTCAGCACGACGATGGCGCTGCGTGCCGAAGGGCTTGAGTCGATTGCTACGGTCCAACCAGCGCAGGTGACCATGGCATCGGTGCAAACCGGGGTCGAGGTGACCAACCTGGCGACGATGCTCCACGTGATGTGGAAGTTGCCAAGTGGGCTGCCGGTCATCGACGTGAAAGATTTCCATTGTGATGTGTTCGGGGGTGCGGTCACGAGTCCTGGCTTGCTGGTCGACTTGGCCAAGCCACCCTATCGGGCTACCTTTTCGCTACGAAATCTCGACCTGGCCAAGATCCTGAGCGTGGAACAGCAGAAGGGACTCCAGGGAACTGGAGCGCTGAACGGGACGCTGCCGGTCACAATTACGCGCGGGGGGGTGATGATTGAAGATGGGGTGGTTGAAGCGCAACCTCCGGGCGGGGTCATACGCTACGCGTCGACCCCCGAGTCTTCGAAGGTGATTTCAGAATCCGACAGCCATCTCAACCTGGTGGCACAGGCCCTCAATAACTTTCATTACACGCTGTTGCGGGTTGGTGTAGAATATGCGGAGAATGGGACAATGGATCTGAGTGCTCAACTGCAGGGCAGGAATCCGGACCTCAAGAAGAGTCCTCCGATCCATTTCAATCTCACGGTACAGGAAAACATCCCGACCCTCTTAAAAAGTCTTCGTCTGGCTCAGAGTAATATTGAAGACGCGGTTCAGAAGAAGTTCAAACGGCCAGGAATCCCATGAGGATGACTATGCAAAGCAGGAAGCTGTTGACGGTTGCGATTGGAGTGGTAATCGGGGGATTGTTGGTCGTCATGGGAGCCTGTACGCCGCGTGTTGAAGTGGAGGTGCCGGACAAGCCGATTACGATCAACCTTAACGTGAAGATTGATCAGGAGATCCGAGTAAAAGTCGATAAAGATCTGGATCAAGTGATATCGAAAGACAGCGGGCTGTTTTAGTGGGAAGGAAGGAGATAGCAATGGCCATGAAACGGGGTGCAATGATGGCAGGCCTGTTGGCATTGTGTCTGGGGGGGGCGCAACCCGTCTTCGCGCTCTCCCTTGAAGAGGCGAAATCAAAGGGCTTGGTCGGGGAAAAAGCGAACGGATACTTGGGAGTTTTGAATCATAGCGGAGAGGTGCAAGCGCTCGCCAACGACGTAAACCAAAAGCGTCGGGAAGCCTATGAGGAAATCGCGCGCCGTCATGAGACTCCCATGACGGCGGTGGAAACACTCGCTGGTGAAAAGGCAATCCAGAATACCAAGTCAGGCCACTTTGTCGAGGGCCCCGGAGGTTGGATGAAAAAATAGTGGTCTCACCCATATCGATCATTCTCCCAGGGGAATGCGCTGTTTGAGTACCCACGCACTTCCCAAAATCCCTTCTCGTCTCTATCTGAAAACGTAATCTCCTTCACCCACTTGGCTCCTTTCCAGGCATAGCGCTTCGGGACGATCACCCGCACCGGCCCGCCATGTTCTTTCGTGAGGGGCTTGCCGTTCCATGTGTAGGTCAGCAGCACATCGTCGTCGTCGCAAGCCTCAAGCGGTAAATTGGTCGTGTAGTCGTCGAACGATTTGAAGAGGACGAACTTCGCCGAAGACAGCGGCTTCACCACGGCCAGAATGTGTTTAAAACTGATCCCTTCCCACTCGTTGTCGAACCGGCTCCAGCTCGTCACGCAGTGGAAGTCTGAGACGTCTTTGAACGGAGGCTGGGCGAGAAACTCTTCCCAGGTCCAAGTCACGGGCGTGGTGACGGATCCGCCGATGGTAAGTTTCCATTCCGAGAGGGGAATGTCAGGCTTTTGACCGAGATCGAGCACAGGCCAGGTCTCGACGAGATGTTGTCCCGGGGGCAGGCGGGCATCTCCTTCGTAAAACACTTCCCGTTCTTCACCGCCACGGCGGGCCTTGGCCCACTGCGCTTTGGTTTTGGTCAGGCGAGTTGATTCATCCATGTGTCGGCCTCCTTGTACAGAGTAGGACAGGAGGCGGAGATCTTACAAGCAGGAAAGTAGAACTAAGAGGGGTGCTATAGTTTGAGCAGTCTATCGATCATAGCTTGAAACTCGGCAAACGGTTGAGCACCAACCAGGGGGCGGCCGTTGATGAAAAACGTCGGAGTGCTGGCAACCCCGAGCTTGATACCCTCCTGCAGATCTTTGGCCACTTCCTCCCGATAGCGTCCTGTGTCCAGGCATGTGGCAAAGGCTTCCTGGTTAAGCCCGATCTCTTTGGCAAGCTCGGTGAAGTTCCAACCTGTCCCAGGCGCTTGACGGTCAAACAAGCTGTCGTGGTATTCCCAAAACTTTCCTTGGTCTCCAGCGCACTGGGCGGCCTCGGCGGCTTGTTGCGCATGCGGGTGGTTAGGGCCGGGATAATCCCGATACACCACCTTGACCTTGCCCGGGTACTTCGCCAGGATTTCCTTGATCATCGGCACGCTGAGCCTGCAGTACGGGCATTGGAAATCTGAAAACTCCACGATGGTCACAGGCGCATTGGCTGGTCCCACCGATGGATCGTCATCGGCACTGACCGAAAGAATAGGGGGCTCCGGCGCAGGAAGGTTGATGTGGATGTTCGCCTGGCGACGAAGTGCAACCAGCAGCGCCTGGCGAAGTCTTGCCTGTTCCTGAGGATCGCGCGGCGTTTCAAGGTCCACGCTGCTTCGCGCCTTACCTGGGCTCAATTGTTTAACGGGGGCGGGGAGGTTCGCGAGCCTGGCGATCGCTTCCGATTGAGACGCATCCGCCAACAATTGCGCGACGGCGACGCCCTTTCTGGACGCTTCGGTCTTGAGTAGTTCCTCATCGATCAGTCGCTGGAGGGCTTGGTGCAGCAGTTGGCTGCGTTGTTGGTCTGCCTGGTAGAGGGGAAGGGCCACGGTCTGCTCAATCTCACGCAAGGTAATCGAGCGCGTTCCTACGCTCGCGACAACCCTATTTCCTGACTCGGCTGGATTCTGCTCACGCCATGGGAGCTGCCAGCGGATTCCCAAGATCATTGCAAACAGGACGACTAAGCCGAGGGCTGTCAGGCTTCGGATCGTTGGTATAGATTTCATCGGATGGAGGACCCTATCAAATTATCTGCCTCGGATATTCTTTATGAACGATAGCCATCAGATCTGAGGAAATCCATACATTGTTGAGAATCCACACATCGCTGGAAGTCATCGGTTCCAGATGTACCTAACGGCACACCATGAAGATCGAGGGCGGCCTTGCACCTTCTCCCCCCAAAGAAGTACCTCCCCTGTATAGCGGGTTCCCCTCCATCCTCGGTATAGGCAGAAGAGGCGTTCCATTCTAGTCTGGGTCATGCATGCCGCTGAGGGGAAACAGCCGCAGAAAGCCGGGTCAGAGCATGACGGAGGATCACCGATACCTGGCGTCGAAACCTCAGACAAGGACGGGAATCATGGCGTTCGGCCATTGCGTTGAGAAACATCGCGCGCAGAAACAGGGCAAAGAACTGAACAGCTCACAACAGGGAGACCAACCGAGGGCACACACATGACGTGGCTAAACCACTTTTACAGCACTTCAGTGGCCGTACCGTTGTCGCTCCTTATTCTGGCGGCGGTTGTGCTGCTCAGTTGGCGAAAGAGAGGGCATCAGATCATCTTGGCGCTGACCCTCTTTCTTTACGCACGGTACTTGTTGTGGCGAGGCCTCTATACACTGAACACCGGCGATTGGGCGAGCTTTCTGGTGAGTTGGACGGTCTATACGGCAGAAGCTTATGCCTTTGTGCAGATTGTGTTGTTTGCCTACCACGCCTGGTCGCCACTCGAACGCAACCCGGCGCCACTGCGCCGCTATCCGATCGTCGATATCTTTGTTACGGTCGTCGATGAACCTCTGAGCATTCTTCGACGCACGCTGATCGGCTGTGTCAACCAAGACTATCCAAAAGACCGTTACCGGGTGTATGTGCTGGACGATGGCCGGCGCGATGAGGTTCACGCATTGGCCAAATCGTTGAACTGTGAATACATCCGCCGGGCGAATCGACTACATGCGAAAGCTGGGAATCTGAATCATGCCCTGCAAGAAACCTCGGGAGAATTCATCGCGATCTTCGACGTTGATCACGTCCCGACCAGCAGTTTCTTGAAGGACACGGTGGGATTTTTCCAGGATGAGCAAGTTGCGTTTGTCCAAACGCCGCATCATTTCTACAACCCGGACGTGTTTCAGAAGAATCTTCAACTCGAGAGATCGCTCAAGAACGAGCAAGCGCTGTTCTATCGCGTGCTTCAGGCTGGTCGCGATCGCCACAACAGCGCCTTCTTTGCCGGAAGCTGCGGGTTGTTTCGCCGCCGTGTCTTGATGGAGATCGGCGGGTTCCGCACCGGGACCGTGACCGAAGACATTCACACGAGCATGGTGATCCATGCGAAGGGCTATCGGTCATGCTATCTCAATAGGGTGCTGGCAGCGGGACTCATGCCCGAAACATTCGAGCGTTCCATCAAGCAGCGGGTACGGTGGGCGATGGGTCACGTGCAAATTCTCTTTCAGACGAATCCATTCACCATGCGTGGCCTCACCCTCCCGCAGCGGATCGGCTATTTCGCGTCCATTTTTTACTTCCTTCACGGACTGCCTCGGGTCGTCTGCCTCATCGCGCCGCTGTTTGCCCTGCTGCTCGGAATTATCCCCGTCACGGCTGATGTCCCGTCGCTCGTCAACTTTTTCGGATCCTATTACCTGGCGACGCTCGTCATGTTGAGAACCGTCGGCCGGGGCACGCGAAATGCGTTCTGGTCTGACATTTATGAAACGGCGGGCAGCGTCGCCCTGAGTTGGGCTACGCTCAAGACTGCGATCAGGCCCTGGAAGAAACGGCCGTTCGTCATCACTCCCAAAGGAGGGGCTCAACAACGGCGCGGGTTCTCACGGTTCTCCTACGTCTTGCCTCATCTCATGATCATGGGGCTGCTCATCGCGGGGCTGGTGACGGGCATCCGTCTCTGGATGGCGAAGGTTCCTCTCCCAGGATTGGAGGTCAGTCTGTTCTGGGGGTCGGTCAATCTCATCCTGGTCGGGGTGGCTATTTTGGCGGCCGCAGAGGTGGCGGATTGGCGAAGGACGTTTCGCATCAGGCATCGTCTGCCCTGTCAATTGGTGAGGGGAAAGGAACGGCTCAACGGCATCGTGAAAGATATCAATGAGACCGGCGCACTCATTCGGGTGAACAAGCAATTCTTGAAAGGCGACGGGCAAATACTATGCAGCGTCAAGAACCGGGTGGGCGACCTGCTTACCGTCAAAGGCCGAATCTGTCGTCAGGAGGAGGTTTCATCCAACGCGGTCGAGATCGGGCTGAAATTTATCGATGTGGACGAGAAGACCGCCGATGCGTTGATCGTTGCCGCGTTTTCAGACTACCGTGCCTGGAATCAAGCCGAAGTTGAACCGGGAATATTCCGGAGCCTGTGGTCTCTCCTGCGTGTGTTCAGAAAAGTCGTCAAGACATCGAGAAAGTCACATCGGAGTGATCTTCGCCTCCCCTATCGGGAGAACTGTCTGCTCGTGTTGCCAGACCGTACCCTGGAAGGCCGAGTTGAGCAGATTTCAGCGACCGGTCTCTCAGTGAATATACCGGGAACGGTCGATCTTGTCGGCGAGAATGGGACTCTGCATGTGAAGTCCTTTGCGTTGAAGGTCCGTCGGCGGTGGGCTATGCAATGTGAAGGCGTCGTGCTGGCCGGTTTTACAATCGAAGGTGTGGACCGAGGAGCAGACCAATGGCGAGAACTCCATTCTCTTGCGGCATAACTCTCTGTATTGCCGGGCTGCTGTTCGGTGCGACAGTAGCTGCGGCTGGGGATGTCTTTACAGGTTATCAAATCGACAATCAGGGGGAGTACTACACGTATTTGGGGGTACGGACTCCATTGACGTCCAGCAGGTCGACTGTCCAGCCTTTCGTTCAAGTGCTGGGAGCCGGGCTCGGCTACACATTTAAAGATAACGGCGTGAAGCGCGATGCCAATGTCCAGTTTGCAACCCCTTCCTTGGGGCTCAAGTATATTCAGGGGCCGTGGAACTTCATCGGATTCGCCGGTCCTCAGTTTCGGTGGAAACAGCAGGATCGCCCCACTGGAGGCAGAACAAACGAGAATGATGTCGGCGTATACCTCCAGGGGGAGGCCTTTTACTGGCATGAGAAAGGAACGTTTCATGCCATTGCGTCGTACACGGACCTGGATAATTTCATATGGAGCCGCATCAGAGCCACCAGGTTGGTCCACAAGAGCGAACAGGGCTGCTGTTCCACTTACCTCGGTTGGGACCTCGCAGGCATGGGGAACAACGATTTTTATGCGGTCCAATCCGGCCCGCTGGTTCAAGTGCCCGTCGATCGCTTTTATCTGACGCTCAAAGGCGGCTATCAATACACGCAAACATTTCATAACGGAGGGTATGGGGGCGTGGAATTATACTTTCCATTTTAGCTGGCTATTCAAAAACCATGGCGATCCCGCAGGACTCCGAGCATGCCTATAGCCACAATGCGTTGGATACTTTTTGCCGGTTATGCCCATGGTTCAAATCGCATCCCAATTTATGGATCTGTCCGGCACGCGCGGAGGGAGGGATCTCCTGAAAAATGCGCACCTCCATGGCCCCTATGGTCCCTATGTCGACTCGCTTGGCAATTTCTTGGTGGGGGGACCTTACGGGGGGGTATGCCTACCAGTAGGGAATTGGTTCTGCGGGCATATTGCCCTATCGTGAGGTTCGTTGACCACCTGCGTCTGTTGCGCCGCAGTATCACGGTACGCGTGCGATCGAACTAGCGGGTGTCTGTCGGTAATTCGGTAATGATGGTAGGAGGTCCTCACATGTCCAGCTGGGCCGGAGAGTTGATCGGGACGAGCAGATGCTTTCTCCAGGTGACGGGGATGATCCCGCTGTTGAGCAAGTCTAAATCGACGGTGTTGATATACGGAGAGACGGGGACAGGCAAAGAACTCTTCGCCCGGGCCATTCACTATTCCGGCGAGCGTCGAGGAAAGCCCTTTGTTCCGGTGAACTGTGCGGCATTGCCGGACCACTTGATCGAAAACGAACTGTTTGGCCACAGCAAGGGAGCCTTCACAGGAGCGCTCATTGAGAAGCCGGGCCTGTTCCATGAAGCCGATGGCGGAACCCTGTTCCTCGACGAAATCAATTCGCTCAGTCTGACGGTTCAAAGCAAGCTGCTACGCGTCCTTCAAGATCAAGAGTTCAGGCCGTTGGGCTCAACGAAAAGCAGAAAGGTCGATGTAAAGATCCTTGCTGCGACCAATACGGATTTGCGCTACTTGGTTGAAACTCGCCAATTCCGGGAGGATCTCTTCCACCGGCTGAATGTATTGTCCGCCGTCCTGCCGCCGTTGCGCGACCGGAAGGAGGATATTCTTCTGCTGGCAGATCATTTTCTGAAGGTCTACGCAAAAGAATTCGGCAGGGGGGCGATGACGCTCGGACAATCAGCCAAGGCCAAGCTGCTGGGCTGTGCCTGGTCCGGTAATGTGAGAGAGCTGGAGGGTGTCGTGCATCGTGCCGTGGCAATGGCATCGGGAGAACTGCTCGAAGCCCAGGATCTTGATGTGCCGGAGAATAATCTTCCTGAGTCTGCGGGTCCGACGATGACGTTGCTGTCTCGAGGACTGATGCCCAGTGAGGGCAGTTTTCAAGAGATGAAGGAGAAAGTCATCGAGGAATTCGAGATGGCGTTTCTGAGGGAGTTGCTCTCGACTCATCACGGCAACATTTCTCGAGCGGCCCGGGCCGCGAAGAAAGAGCGAAGGGCGTTCCAGCGTCTGCTGCAGAAGCATGGGCTGGATCGGCGGACATTTTCCGCAGCCTGAGGCTTGTTCTCCTATCATCACAGACCTGTCTGTCTTCGAAATAAGAGAGCGGCAGGTGGTTTATCAATAACCGGCTGTGGTGGGCGTTCCTGAGGAGCTCCAGCCGCAGGAAGGAGAAAACGTGACGGACGACAATTAATCTTTACACGTATTTGCGCGCGAGACAGATCCGGTATCGAAGTTGCTATTTCCTGCCAACCATGAACAGGCCGGATTTCTCGGAAGACAACAATGTCGTGGCATGGCTGATTCTCGGCTATCTCTGTTCCCACCCTGATGCGAAGGATACGGCAGAGGGCATTGGAAGATGGTGGTTGCGTGGTCAGGGGCTCGATGCCGATACGGACGTAGTTCGTGGCTCCCTTGCCTATCTGGTGAAGTGGGGATGGCTGACGCCAACGGGAAGCTCTGCGGGCCTCATTCTGTATGGACTGAACAAGAACCGCCAGTACACTCTGCGACAGTTTCTCCAGAGCCAGTCGAGTTATCACTAACCATCACGGGCACGACACGCTATCGGTCGAGCCGGATGCAGAGGTCCCATTCGCCGAGTTCCCAAGCGCCTGGCGCGCCTGGCGAAGATTTTCCGTGGCCTTTTCATAGAATTGAGGATTCAGCTCGATGGCCTTCTCGAAGCAAGCTGCGGCCAGTTTTGGATTTCCCATGCCGAGCAGTGCAACGCCGAGGTTGTTGTAGGCGCGAGGCTCGTCCGCTGCTTTCTTGAAAGAGTCAAGCGCATCGCCATACCGCTGGCGTTGCGCGTAGGCAACCCCCAGATTGTTATACAGCTTCGGCGGGGCAGAACCAGCGGCTGCAGCCTGTTCATAGGCCTGGATGGCGGCCTCGTGATTCCCGCTCAGGGCATAGGCGAGGCCGAGATTGTTCAAGACGCCTGGTTCGCGCGGACGGAGAGCCAGCGCCGCTTGATACGCGGTGATGGCCTCGGCGTGACGTTGCTCCTGGTCATACGCGAGGCCCAGCAAATTGGAGGACAGCCAGCTGGAGGGGTCGAGTGCGACGGCCTTGGTGAGCGCCTCTTCGGCCTCTCGCAACTTGCCTTGTAGCAGGTAGACATGCCCGATTCCTTGGTGCGCCGGGGCTGAATTGGGCTCCCGAGTCCGCAGTTCCTGGAACTGCGTCAGCGCGGGCTCGAACATCCCCTGCTGCAGGAAAATCTGTCCCAGCTTGAGGCGCACAGAGTTGCGGGTAGGATCGGCTTTCAGCGCCTTGCTGTAGTGGACGCCCGCCAATGGGAAATTGCGGCGTTGCGCATCGGCATCCCCCGCGCGTTCGCGCTCTTCTGCCGTCATCTCGGGGGCCGATGAAGCGGGGTCCTCAAGGCTTCCCTGCACTCCCTTCTGACGTTCCATCATCTGCCGATATTCCGACACGTCGAACGACGGAGGGGTAGAGTCTTTCGATCCGGCACACCCAGTCACGACACAGGCTCCAATAAGAAGACCGACGCGAAGCTGAAATCGTGATTGCTTCCAAGTCATCATAGCCATCCTTTCCCGTGCCCCCCTTTACTCATGTCTGGCGCAGTTCAGCATTACGTGAAGCCTGCCGGATGGTCAACCAAAACAGTCGTTTCTCCCCGCGATCGAGGAAGGGCTCTGACTGCTGTATCTCGAAGTGCGGTTCCCGCGCCGCATCAGGAGAAGGAGTGTAGTGCGATTGCCTGAGGTCTGCATACCGCAGCCAAAGAAGCGGAACATTGAAATGATCCAAGCTAACAACTGGTTAGAAAAATCCTGGCGCTGGCCGCTGCTTTGCAATGCCCTGTGAGCAATGCGGAAACGTCTGTCAGACGCGACAACCCGGGTGAAGGAGGTGAGGGAATTCCCGATTGGTGTGAGTGGTCGCAGGCTGAGAGTCAGTTACGCAAAATGTGCAGGATATTTCGAGAGACTTAACCAATAACGTGACGCAAAAGAAAGGTGACTACCATGTTGAACGCCATTCGTCGGTTTGTGAAGGAAGAAGAAGGTGCCTCGGCCGCAGAATATGCCCTGTTGCTGGCGTTGATCACCCTCGGCATTGTCGGTGCGGTAACAGCGCTTGGTGGATCCATCACCACTGCCCTCAATGCTGCGTCGTCCACCATCACTTCATCCGCGAGCTAAGTCAGAATCGTCTCGTGGATCATGCAGAGGGTTGGCCCGATTCTTAATCGGGCCAACCAGTCTGTGCCGAGCACTCATCGTGAGACGCGAGCGAGAAAGCCGATGGCGGAGTGAGCCGGTAGAAGATGACGCAAGTGCGATTGACCAAGCAGGGATCATGTTCAGCGTCAGTATTGGCGTGTTGGGATTTTGGGGAAGGAAAGAAACGATGATGGAGCCAGGGATGGCCGTGGCACTCGCGGTGGTACTTGTGACGGCAATGTGGACCGACGTTCGTTCGTCTCGAATCCCCAATAGGTTGACATTCTCCGCCATGGGCTTTGCGCTCCTCGCTCATGCCTGGCTGGGTGGCTTGCAGGGGGCGATCTTCAGTCTGGCAGGGCTTGGCGCAGGCTTGGGGTTGTTCCTCATCCTCTACGTGACAGGGAGCATCGGAGCGGGCGATGTAAAACTGATGGCAGCGGTCGGAGCCTTGGTCGGGCCATACGGCGCGCTCTTATCTGGTTTGCTTACCATAGTAGTTGGCGGGGTCTATGCCCTCGGCGCCATGTGCTACCAGTGGGGATTCGTCACCACCAGTCAAAAGCTGGCCTCTGCCGCCCAAGGAGCCCTCCTTACGGGGGGAAGAGTTTGGATCCAGGAGTTACAACTCCCGTTCCGCCTACGCTATGGGCTTGCGATAGCGGGCGGTACCCTACTTTTTCAACTCGGACTTCATCCCTTTGGGGGATAGGCGTTTGCCGGAAATTAGCTAGATTGAAGCATACGGAATTGAGACAGACGACGAGGCAATCAGAGATGAGACAGTTCGCGAAGACAGAAGAGGAGACGAAACGATGAAGCGGTACCGGCCTCTGGCATTTTTTGGCGTGGCATTGTTGCTTGGTCTGGTGACAAGCATTTTAGTGTTCTCCTGGTTGCAGAACGAGAAGAATCGTCTGATGGCGGCTCCGATTCCCTTGAGCAAGAACGTACAGGTGCTTGTCTCCAATGCGGATCTTCCTTGGGGAACCAAGCTCACGCCGGAAATGATGCAGCTGCAGGAGTTCCCTTCGGGAGCGATCCCCGAAGGCCACTTCACCAGTTTGGAGGCCATCAAGGATCGGGTGATCTTAGTGGATCTTAAGAGGAACGAACTGCTCCTGGAATCCAAGTTGGCACCACTCGGCGCCACGAGCGGCGGAGTGGCGGCGGTGACGGATATCAACAAACGGGCGATGTCGGTCAAAGTCGATGACGTCATCGGTGTCGCCGGGTTCATCAAGCCGGCCGATCGCGTAGATGTGATGGTGACCATTGAGCCGGAGGGTGGCAAGCAGACGAATATGATGTCCAAGATGATTCTGGAGAATGTGAAAGTCTTGGCCGCCGGCACGCAGATGGAGAGGAAGGGCAAGGATGAAGAGCCCAAGCAGGTCCAAGTGATTACGGTGGAAGTGGATGTGGAAGAGGCGGAAAAGCTCGCGCTGGCATCGACCCAGGGGCGGTTACGACTCGCGCTACGGAATCCCCTCAACAAGGAGCATGTGCTGACCAAGGGGGCCAATGTCGGGGCGCTCTTAAGTTCGTTCCGTCCGAAGCAAGCGCCCAAGGCTCAAGATGGGGAAGGTGGAGTCCGTATTGAGGTCATCAAGGGCGATGTCCGCAGGGAATACAAGTTCTAGGAATGATGGAGGGATGACGATGAATATAACGGATCAGGATATAAGTTGCTGTGGTCGATGGGGCCTGGTTCTTGTGATCGGCTGGGCCATTGTGGGACCGGTTGGGGCGATGGCGGCCAATGAGGGCATGGTCTCTCCTGTGAGCCCGGTGCGGGAAGCTCAACAGGTCAATCTGGTGGTCGGGAAATCGACCGTGGTGGATATGCCTGTGGCGATCAAGCGGGCGTCGTTGGCCGATCCGCAGGTTGCGGACGCCATCGTCCTCAGTCCGAAGCAGATCTATGTCACGGGGAAAGGCTACGGCTCGACCAATCTGACGCTCTGGGGCAAGGACGACCAGGTCCTCGCCGTGTTCGATCTCGATGTGGGGGTCGACCTCACTCGGTTGAAACAGCATCTCGGCGAATTGCTTCCCGATGAAACGAATCTTCATCTGAAGGGGACCCATGACCACGTCACAGTGTCTGGCACCGTCTCGAGTGAATCGCGATTGAGTCAAGTACTTGCCGTGGCAGAGGCCTATGCGCCGAAGAAGGTGCTGAATTTTCTCAAGATCTATCCAGAGCCGCCCGGCAGTACCGTGCCACCGGAGGTGCAGACGGTCACCGTGGAAGTGATCAAGGGAACGGCTGTGAACTCTGTGAAGTTCTGAAGTGAAACAGTAGCAGTTCATATCCGGCAGCGAGAAGATTGACTACCAAGACTCTGGAGGAACATGTCGATGAAACAACGTGACGTGATCGTGACAGTGGGATTGCTGTTGGGGTTCTGTGCGGCCCCGGTGATCTATGCAGAAGAGCCGGCAGCCGGCGCTCCGGCAAGCGGCGCAACGGAACAGCGTGACATTCAGAGACTGGAATTGACCTCGGGCAAGTCCAAAGTGTTGGACTTGCCGGTGGCTATCAAGCGGGCCTCGCTGGCCAATCCTGAGGTCGCAGATACGGTGGTGTTGTCCCCCACGCAGATTTACCTTACCGGCAAGACCACCGGGGTCACCAATCTGACGCTCTGGAATGAGAGCGGCAAGATGATAAGCATGTACGACGTGGTCATCGCCCCGGACTTGAGCCGCCTGAAAGAGAACCTCCATAAGGCGCTGCCTGATGAGAAAGGCATTCTCGTGACCGCCAGTCACGATCACATAACACTGTCAGGAACCGCATCGAGTTCGGCCGGTTTGACGCGTGCATTGGCAATTGGGGAAGCCTATGCGCCAAAGAAAGTCATCAATTCGATGCAGGTCGGAGGCGTGCAGCAGGTCATGCTCGAAGTTCGCGTTGCGGAAATGAGCCGTGAATTGATCCGTCGGCTAGGCATCAACGCGACTGCCGCCACACCTCAAGGGTTTGGAATGACAGCGCTGAACCAACTTACAAGCATGTTGGGCGGCAACAGTTTCAGCCAAACGACGGGCGGCCTCCTGTCCTCCACGTTAAACTTGACCCAAAACGCTACCTCAAGTGTCAATGGCGCTTTCCAGTTCAAGACCGGCAACATTACCTGGTCCGGTTTCATCGATGCCTTGCACCAGGAGAGCATCGTCAAAGTGCTCGCCAAGCCGACGCTGGTGGCCTTGAACGGCCAGGAAGCAGCCTTTCTCGCCGGCGGTGAGTTTCCAATTCCTGTTCCCCAGGCTTTCGGTCTGGTAACGATTCAGTTCAAAAAATTCGGGGTCGGCTTGGTGTTCACGCCGAACATCGTGAACAGCAAGCACATTAGTCTGAACGTTGCGCCGGAAGTATCGGAATTGGACTTTCAGAATGCTCTCAGGACCCAGGGGTTTGTCGTACCTGCCATCACCACGAGACGTGCCTCGACGACGATCGAATTGGCCGACGGGCAGAGCTTTGCGATCGGTGGGCTCATGCGGGATAACGTGCGTGAAACGATTTCCAAATATCCGGGCCTCGGCGATATCCCGATTCTTGGGGCTCTTTTTAGAAGCACCTCGTTTCAAAAGGATGAAACAGAGCTGCTCATTATCGTGACGGCGCATCTGGTGAAGCCGCTGGATATGACGGCACAGTCCTTGCCGACCGACTATTACGTGGAACCCAATGATTTCGAATTCTATCTCTTGGGCTTTGCCGAAAAGGGCGGGTTCGGCGGCAAAGCGGGGCAGAAATCGCCTGCCGCAGAAGTGCTTTCCAATCGAGTGACAAGAGGTCGCGCGATGGAAGGGCAGGTTGGACATATCGTTCCCTAAACTTTAAAGGTTTAACGCAACTGGCTTAGCGATGAGAGGAGATTGCAATGAGAACAATGAGCGTGACGTTAACGGTCGTCGGTATAGGCCTTCTGTTCGGAGCTTGTGCCCCTACAAGCCTTAGCCCGAACTGGGGAAAGGCTTATCAGGAGATGCGAGTCAACCAGGTCCTGGATCCTACGGCCGGTGAACAACTCGATCCGGTTGAGGGCCAAGATGGGAAAGTGAATGCGACCGCTATGGAGGTCTATCGGAAAAGCTTCGAAAAGCCGGATGCGGAATTCAACAAATCGGCCGTGACAAGTGGTGTGCAAACGAAGTAGTTGAGCGAAGGGATGTATCCAATGCGAAGGTTGAACGAGCATGGTGCGGTGGCGGCTGAATTTGCACTCCTGTTGCCGGTGCTCTTGACGATTCTCTTCGGCACCATTGAGTTCGGCATGATCATGTACAGTCGCGAATTGATCACCAACGC
>JAGXAR010000120.1 GCA_018971525.1 Nitrospirota bacterium | reverse complement strand
CTCGCAAAGTAAGAGCATACTCAGTTGGTCAAAAACGAGCCGGGGTTTGGAGCGGCCACATCGTTCACAGAGATGATCGGGCGGCTCTAAGTCTATTCGTTCACGATCGCTCATCGCAGGATTTCCGTGTTCGTGGCACCCACTGTTTCGATTCGGTCGTAGTCCCTCGTGCGACCCTTCTCCTGCTCGATGACCCTGACCCCGTTGGCAAGGATGAACTGCACAGTGAGCAGTACAATCGCCAAGGCAACTCGCATGCCCTGTTATTTCGAACCTCCGCAATTGTGGATTTTCCAGAGGTTTGAGGGAAGAAGGTCTCTTCTTTCCAATGCTCGACCACTCGTCACTCAGAGATGAGTGCAAACTTTGCAGGTTTTGAAGTCTCTGCCGGACTGCGCGAAGGAGATGTGAGGGGATGGGTAACGGAATTGCAGAGAGACAACTCGCGCCTCCTTCGCCTTCTCCAGGACTTTCTCCCCGGCCCTCCGGGCATACCCTTGCAGACAAGAAAACGCGAAGGCTGCGGCACAGAGGCACGAGCAGTGGATCGAGTATGACCTTGATTGAGCGAGGGCTCACAGAGCTGTTCGGGAATGAGCGCAATTCCCCCGGGGCATTCCTTGTCTGCCAGAGAGGACCGCTATTGCATAAAACAAGGAATCTTTCGACCAGGGGCAGGAGCCGGCCCTGCGAAGGGCTCGCACGAATCTAGCTGATGGGATTAAAGGGAGCCAACGTACGGACATAGCTCAGTACATCCCACATATCCTGATCCGATAACCGATCCCCCCAACCGTGCATGGGGCTGAACAGCACCCCTTGTTTAATCGCCAGCAGTAACTCCAGATCGGTCTTCGACCGGGATTTCAGCGCCTGGAAATTGGCCGGAGGAATAATCAGATCTTTGACGTCACGTCCCAACCCGTCTCCAGACGTTCCATGGCACCGGACACAGTGCTGTTGGTAGATTCCCTCTCCTTTCCTGGGATTTCCCGTCAGAGTCTGAGCCATCGCCCAGGATCCGGCCAGAATGATAGCCAATACCAGAACCACCGTCATGCGTGCGTACATGTCGTTGCTCCTCCTCTTTTGATTATTCCTGGTTCATTCGCACCATCAGAATCGTTCCGACCCCTGCCAGGATCAAGAACAATTGCCCGAGCCCCGTCTCAGCCCCGATTCGCCGATGAAGACCGGGAATGAGGTCGGCGAGTCCAATGTAGAGAAAACTTGCTGCCGACAAGGCCAGAATTGTGGCGTTGAAATGCGGCAGTTGCTGCAAACCTACATACGCGAGCAGTGCGCCGGGTATCGTCGTGCTGCCGGAAATCAGGTTCCATTTCAGCGCGCGCAACCTCGTAAACCCGTTATCGAGCAGAATGGCAAAATCTCCCACTTCTTGCGGCAGCTCATGCGCGATGACCGCAATGCCCGTCGCGATGCCGAGCGGAACCGAGGACATAAATGCCGCGGCGATGACGGCGCCGTCAACGAAATTATGCAAGGCATCTCCCACTAAGATCAACTGGCCCGTCACTCCGTGAACTTCACAGACACCCTCACTATGGCAGTGCCGCCAGATCAGCAAGCGCTCTAAGACAAAGAATCCGACCAATCCTGCAAGCACAGCACCGAGACTCGGCATGAGACCGCCTTGCTCAATCGCTCGCGGCAGCAACCCCAAGAGGGACGCTCCCAGCAGCGTCCCGGTTGCATAACTCACAAGGAACGGCACCAACCGTGCGCGAATACTTTCGGGAAATAACAAAAACAAGGCGGCTCCGCCGATTGCCCCGACGCTGCCGAGGAGGGCGAACCCGAGTATCCATGTCAAGACCATTTTCCGTATAACTCCGGATTGGAGAGATCAGCCGCCGAAAAGCATCGACACTCTCGCTTGATTCTTCGGTCCCTCAAGCCTGAATGGATACAATTTCGGAATGACCAGCGTCAGCTTGATCGCGAATCTGCCAGGAGCGTAGTTCCTCGTACCAGACGCCGATCAGACCAGCCCCCATAAGGATCAGACCGAGCAGATGTAGAAACCGCAGCAAGGAGTAGGACATGTGTGTCGACTTCAATGCACAGGTTCGCTGGTGTGCGCAAGGCGAGACCCTCGCCGGCGATGTGCGATCACGTTTCCGTCGACACTTCCCGCATCGCCTGAAGAAACCGCCGGTTATCGTCCGGCAATGCCGTCGTCACACGCATGTAGCCGGGACCCAGCGCGGGATCATTGAGCGCTTTGATGAGAATCTTGCGCTCGCGGAGTCTGGCCGCGACGACAGCCGCATCGTGAGGTCCCACATCGGCGAGGAAGAAATAGGTTTCCGAGGGGAACGTCTTCGCTCCGAGCTTCTCCAATTCAACCGCCAGCTCCCCCGCCCATCCCCGCAGCATTACGGCCCGTGTTCGAATCTTCTCTTCGTGCCGCAGCGTGGCGATTGCGGCCGCCTCGCTGGGGCGGGCCAAGGGATAGGCGTCATTGTTCCTATTGAGATCGTCGGCGAGCTGTTCGGGCAGGATGGCATAACCGACACGAAAACCAGCCAGGCTGTGGGCCTTGGACAGCGTGCGCGTGACGAGCAAGTTGCGATAACGCGGTACCCAGGAGGCCACTGACTGGCCGGCCATGCCGACGAAAGCCTCATCCACCAGGAAATGCGTGTCCGGATGGCGCGCCAGCAAATCAGGAAGCGGCGCCATGTCGAACGTGCCGCCGTTGGGGTTGTTGGGATTCACAATCGTCACGAGCGTCGTGCCTGGAGGAATGGTGAGTGTCGCCAGGTCGAACGAGAAATCTTTCTGTGGCAAGAGACGCGTCTCTGTATAGGATTCTGCAATCTCTGGAAAGAGGACATAGGTCGGCGTCAGCAAGTGCACGCGCTTCCCGAGCCTCGCAAATAGTTGGCGGAGGATGAGTTCTGAGCCGGCATTGATATGGATGAGTCGCTCCGGCACACCCAGCTGCTCGCTGAGCAACCGGCGGAGCGGCGCGGAGTAGGCTTCCGTATAATAGTTGCTCCGCGCCAGTTCCTCCTGCGCCGCAGCGATAGCCTCGTCCAGTGGGGGAAGCGGATTCTCGCAGAGCAGCATCTTAATGCCTGCGAACGTCCCGCCGCCTTTTTCGAGCAATGACGTCATATGGTCCTCCCTTGATGACGGAATCGTTTTTGATCGGATCCGGCTTGTGTTCTCCCTGGCAAATCCTTCCCTCGACCAGGCCCTCGCCCTGCTTCCCCTCCTTGCGCCACGCACCGCTCGAATGCGGGGAGATGAGCCTCGCGCGACCTGGACTGCAGGCGTTGAAACAGGGAACGGACATCCGGGATATCGGTTTCTTCCAGGAAACGGTCATACATGGCGATGTTCTGGATCTCGCCTTCGACACCGACCCGGCAGGCCTCCAGAATCGATGATGGCGGTCGCAACGTACGATCCCACTCATCAGGCGGCAACGGGATCTCATAGCGAGCGCAGAGACGTTCAAGCGAACGAGCGTGGGTGTCTTCCGCCTCCACAATGTTGATGAACGGCCGCACGGGACCGAATGTCTTGATCACCAGTCGATAGAAGGCGCGCGCCTTATATTCATCGTTCAGGGCTTCGAGGATCATGGCCTTGGTCTTCTCATCAATCATAGACACACCGTCACGACTTATAGGCCTGGTGGCAGGAGACACAGGCGCCGATGGTCTTCTCGAGTTTCGACAGGATCGTCTTGAGATCCTTCGAGGGGATGACTTTCGCCAGGTCTTCGGCCTCCTGATGGTGCGCCATCGCGAGTTCGTGATATTTCGGAGGAAACGTCGCCCCGGCCTCCCGTTGCATGGCCTGGTGATGTTTGGGGAAGCCGAGTTCTTCGTGCGCCACCTTGGCTGCCTGCTCAAATTCCTGCAGACCCAAACCAGCCACAATAGCCTGCAGCGCTTCCAGGTGTTCCCGCATGGTCAGCTTTATGCCTGCTTCAGCTGCCCGGCTAAGGCCTAGCGCCACGCGTTCATCCTGCTGTTTATCGGCAGTGGCTCCCTCCTTGATTATTGGGTGCCATGTTCATGCTGTGCGTCAACGACAACCGCCAGACTCAATAACGCTGCCAATCCCAATCCAACCGATGCGATTGTCGTGCGGTCCATTACTTCTCCCCTTGCTTGAACATGATAGTGGACGTAAGGAGTGCTGCGCCACTCTGTGGACTGGGCCTCAATGATTCATCTCAGGTGTGGGCCCGAACCCAGCGAACAATGTCCTGCAAGCCCAAGGCACCCGGTTGCCGCGCCACCTCCCGTCCTCCGCGGAAGATAATCATCGTCGGGATGCTGGCAATTCCGAACCGGGCCGCCAGAGCCTGCTCTTCCTCCGTGTTCACTTTGGCCAGGCGAGCATGAGGCTCCAGCATCTTCGCGGCTTGTTCAAACGCAGGAGCCATAATCCGGCATGGTCCACACCAGGGGGCCCAAAAATCCACGACCAACGGAATATCGGCGCGCGAGGCATGCAGTTCAAAGTCTTCCCCCGTCAGGCTGATCGGATGCCCAGGAAACAGCGGGGCGTGGCATTGCCCGCAATTCGGCCGATCCGCCAAACGGGTCGCCGGTACACGATTCACGCTCCGACAGTGTGGGCACACGATGTGGAGCTTCTCGTTCACGGCTTGAGCGACCGGATGTACGCGAGTAAGTCGGCCAGCTGAGCCTCTTCGAATGTCCCCTCATAACTCGACATCGCGGTGCCCGGCCGCCCTTCCAGGATCATCTTGCGCAACTCTGCGTCAGTCTTCGCCTGGGTCTTCTTGGCAGCGAGGTTGGCAGGCGGCGGCGTCAGGTAGGCAGCCATGTCGCTGTCCCCCTTGCCTGTCGGGCCATGGCAGCTCTGGCAACTCTCCAGATAGATTTTCTTGCCGGACTCAGGATTTCCCTTTCCCTGAGCGGCCCACAGTTCCCCAATCAACAAGACGCTTGCGGCGATCAGGATTGCGCCGTATAACGAGAATGTTGTCCATCGACCTGTGCGCGTCATCGCCCTCCTCCTCTTCTTCTTGTCCCTACTTCAACGTCATCATATAGGCGGTAATCGCATAAATGTCTTCATCCGGCAGGGGCGGCTTCGGAATATAGGCGCCACTGTCCGGCTCGAAATCGTTCGGATTCTGGTTGAAGCGATAGATCCAGTCTGCCTGTAGACGCTCGTTCAACTTGATGAAGGAGGTGCTAGACGTGCCTCCCGCATAGCCCTTGGCTGTTTTAGCCGGGGTTAGATGGCAGTTTTGACAACCGTGCTCTCGGTAGAGCTTTCCCCCTCGCTCAAGTTGCTCCGGCGTTCCCGGTTTCATCACACCTTCTTTGATTCGAGCATCCTTGTGCGTGGCGAGAAAGTCGGTCACGGCCTTCGCTTGATCGACGGGCAAGGACAGATGCCGCTTCTTCCGCTCCGGACGGAAATCGTAACCGACGGGGTAATGTTTGAATTCGGGGTTCTGCAGCCATGCGACTAGCCAGTCGCGCTGATATTTGTTCCCGGCCCAGATGAGATCCGGAGCCTTCTTCGTTCGGCGCGGCGCGGGCTTCCCCTCGATCCGATGACACCGCACGCACAATGACTTCACGATCTTTTCACCGGGATCTGCGGGAGCAGCGATTCCGGACGAAGCGAAGATCAGCAACGCCGCCATCGACACTGCAATGCCAGGCACAAACGCACATCGTCTCGTCCGATGCGAGCGGCTCTGGTTCATCTCAAGTCCTCCATGCCTCTACCATCGTTGCTTCACATGACGCCGACTCCGCAGGCGATCCGTCGCCAACCCGACGCATCCTTCGTCGGTGGATCGATCGGGTATTCGGCCGCGAGTTCACTGATGAGGAAGGCGCTGCCATCCTTGTCGAACAATGTGTTCGGGCCATCAGACAGAATGACCCGGCTTGTGATGCTAGAGAGAACGTCCTCCTTGCCACAGATTCGGAACCGGCTGGTGGCGCGCACACTCAACCCTGGCGCCATCTGACCTACAGTCGCATCACATCATCGAATTTTCGATGGACATCCCCAACCCGATCCATGCATGCAAGAGGTCATGTCCGGTGACGGAATAGGCCACCTTGCCGTTTTTCTCGATCGGCAGGTTGAGAAGCCGCTTATCTTCCATGAGTTTCACCGCCTCATCGATACTTGTATCAGCTGTGACCGCAATGCGGTCTTTCGCCATGATGTCCTCTGCGGTCAGTCGGTTCAGATCATCCCCCGCTTCCAGCGCTCGAAGGATGTCGAACTCGCTGATGAATCCGGCGAACCTCCCCTCTCCATCGACCACGGGGGCTCCCGGTGTATGCGTCGTCAGCAACTAAACGGCGATCCCAATCGCATTCTGTTTCCGGCTAAAGACAAGGTCATTCGTCGCATGCACTTGCCCGATCGTCTTGAACCCTCCGACAGGAACTCCTGGCCTCGCTAACGTCGTCATAGCAACCTCCTAATGATGTGATGATGGTAATTACAGACCGCAACCATTCAGCAGCCCTTTCGTCTCGCATCCGCTCCAGTCCCGCACCTCTGCGAGAATGCGAAACACGCTACCTGTGCCAGGCACTTTTTGAAAATCCAGGACACGCTTCATTTTAGTCACTCCCATATGATCCGGTCCCTCGCGTGAAATTGGAATCAAGAAAAGTTTAGCCCGTCTCTCACATGCGCCTGCCATGCAGACAGCACTCACCATCAGCACGACGCATGACATCTCATCTGCGTCTACAGCTGTGCGATTCGGATGCCACCGAGGCAGTCTCGTTGCCGCGTTAACATATGTTTGCAAAAACAGAGACTTGAAGCTGTCAGATCGGACAAGAGCGGGGTTGACGTGGCGCAAAGATACCCAGAAGGCCCATATCAGATGAGGTAAAACGCTACGACGTCTGCAGGGGATGCGATTACTTAGCTGCAAGCAAGGAGGGCTCCATCTTTTCAGACAATGCAGCCGAAAAGATTCGGATTGGTCTGATCCGTAAGGCAGCCAGTACGCGCGCGCTTCAGGGCCGCATAGTGCAAGGATCAGAAAAACGGATGGGGAGACGTGCCGAACGGTAACGCCTTGGTATCCTCGCCTGCGTGGCCTCGAATGCGCCAGGCTCCATCCTCATA
>JAGXAR010000119.1 GCA_018971525.1 Nitrospirota bacterium | reverse complement strand
GCGATAAAGGCTTGGAGCGCAGGGGGCATGGAGTGGAGAGTAGCAGAAACGTGCGAAGGAAGAGAGGGAAAGGGAGCCACCAGACCATCCTTCTTGCTCGCAGAACGCGCACGATGAAAAGGATTGGAAGGACACCCACGTTGGTCCTGTGCTCCCGGAACGCGCGCCCTGGGAAGGGCCTCGTTCGACGGCCGCACTTAGACCAACATGGGTGCCCTTCCAAAAGAGGAAAAGCAAGCGAGCTTGGAAGGATCATATAGAAGGATGAGGGGACCTCGATGCGCGCAGTGAAGGACAGTCTGGCGGCTCCCATGGGTGAGAAGGCGTGATGGTGCAGAGAAGGAAACAAAAGGCCCTCGTTGGACCCGCGCAATGGGGGATCAAGGCAGGCCACTTACTCTGAGGGAAGAGTAGCGAGAAGATGATCGCACGCCGTCAAGACAGAGAGGCTTGACGGCATGCGATCAATTCCGCAGGTACAAGGACGCCATGTTATTAACTGAGAGTCAGAGTCAAGGTTGTCGATTGCGACTGTGGCGTCGGTGACGTCTGGTCCGTCACGGTAAACTTCAGGGTATAGGACCCCGCCGCTGTGGATGCGCTGGAGAGTAATCCGGTTGGGTCCAATGTGAAGCCTGCTGGTAAAGGATAGTTACCCGGATCGCTGAGTGTCCACGTATAGGTTCCCGGGCCCGTGCCTCCTGACGCCATCAATTGGAAGCTGTATGGCTGGCCTGCGACACCAGGAGTCAGCGGTGAAGTCGTGTCAATCGTCAGGGTGGCATTGACAGTAATCGTCAGGTCTTTTGTAACAGCAGTAGGCACAGCATCCTGAACTCTAAATCTGGGCGTTACCGTAACATTAACAGTGTTTGTTGGTGTCCCGTCGATCAATCCTGATGGGTGCAAGGTCAGGCCAGGAGGAAGAGATGGAAAGCCGTTGACTAAACTCCAGGAATAACTCGGCCCCGGCAGAGGGGTGCCGCCAGAAGCTAATAATTGGAAGCTATACAGTGTACCTTTAGTCCCTGAAGGTAGCGGCGAGGGCGTACTAATCGTCAATGTTTTATTAACCGTTAAGGTTAATGTTGCGCTGCCGGTCTGGTTGAACGGAACAGTGGAATCGTTGACAGTGAAAGTTACATTCTGTGAGCCATCGGACGTCGGTGTGCCTGTAATTGTGGCAGTTGAAGAATTCGGAGTAACATTAAATGTTAATCCAAACGGCAGGCCCACCGGCTGAAAGTTTAAGGGAGGTGCGCCATTTATGGCCTGCAGCTGTGCTGAGTACGGTATATTGACGGTACCAGTCGGAAGCGATGAGGTTGTAATACTCGGTGCCGGTGGTGCGGTGATCGCGATGGTGAATTGTTGCGTGGCAGTAAACAATGCGTCGGTAACTTGCACTGTGAAAGTAAAATTGCCGGTCGGTGTGGGGTTCCCCGTAATAACACCAGTTGAGGAATTTATGTTCAGATTTGGAATTGTGCCGCCTTGAAAGCTCCAATTACGCGTCCCGCTGCCTCCGCTGGCCAATACTGATTGACTGTAAGGCTGATTGAGTATTCCGTTTGAGAGTGTTGTGGTTGTGATGCTCAAGGCGGTAGGTAAGCTGACCGCGATCGAGAGTGATTTTGTGGCCGTCACTGGCGGTACTGCAGAATCTTGTACCTGGTAGGTTCTTGTAAACGGGCTACCCACATTACTGGTTGGTGTTCCGGTGATTTGGCCGGCTGTTGCCCCGTTTGGAGTCAATGTAAGACCTGGTGCTGGTGGAGAGCCTCCAACGATTGACCAGGTGTAAGGTGATATCCCTCCCGAAGCTCCTAACGTCTGTGTTGGATAGGGGCTATTCACAGTTCCTGAAGGTAGGGAACTTGTCGTGATCGATAAGGGCAACGGTGCGTTGCTGATGGTCAATGAATAATTCCTCGTGCCGGTTTGAGGCGTTGGCGAAAATGAGTCAGTCACGCTAAAGGTGTGATTTGCAGTGCTAGCCGTTCCAGGCTGTGGGGCGCCAGTGATCGTGGCCGTATTTCCCGCTGGCGTAAAGATCAGTCCAGAAGGTAAAGCAGGTGTGACTGACCACGTGGTGTAGGGCGGCGTACCTTGCGTTGCTGTCAATGTGGCGGAATAAGCCTTGCCAACGATACCGTTTGGAAGCGATGGAGGAGCTGATATTGATGGCTGTGGAATGGCGTTAATGGAAATCGTTAACGTTGCTTGTACCGCCGTTGGTGTCGGCTTCGTTGAATCCTGGACTCTAAAGATTGGCGAGACGCTTTGTATCGTGGTTGGGGTGCCGCTGATCACTCCGGCCGTGCTCAGTTTCAGGCCGTTTGGCAGCGTCGGCGAACCCGCTGCGAGACTCCATGTGTAGCCTGGATTCCCACCATCTGCTGCCAACGTCGTGCTATAGGGTATGTTTTGGGTGCCGCTCGGAAGTGGTGAGGTGGACGTAATCGTCAATGCCATTGGCCCCGGAGGAGGAGCAGGCGCTTTCGAAGTGTCGCTGCAGGCGTTCAGAGACAGGGCCGCTAGTATCGAGAAGAGAACTGTCCAGACAATGTTTCGATGGGAAGGATGATACCGCATCAGACAACCTCAATCACGTTCTGGTTCCTAGTCTGGTTTCTTGGGGCGCACGACCGAGAGGCGAGCCTTCTCAGCAGAAGCAATATAAGCAGATGACGATACCACAGTCTACCCTACAAATGTGGAGGGCCTGGCGCCCTTTTTACCACCGGGGAGTTACAGGGGCGAGGTCGGAGGAGGGAAAGGGGGTTAGCTCAGCCCGGCCCTTTTTCTCGGTTCTTGCCACCGTGGGATTGGCGACCGTTCAGAGGCTAAGATCTTCAACGGTTTTGTAGACCAGAAGTCCCGCCATAGGGAGTTGAGTAAAAATGCTACAGGTGGACTGGAGCTGCAGAGGCGTATTCCCCCACGGCATTGCCATTCGTACAAATTAAGCTTCTGCTTGCCGCATCATTGAGCGCATATCATTGCTCGTCAAGTCGGGTATAGCCATTGCTTATCACAACGACAACGAAGATTTCGAAAGCGTTGAAGGTGCGGTAGCGGAGTTGCTGGAGTAGCAAGGGGGAATCGCAAATGACTAGAGACTCCGCACATCCTGTTTCGGCACTGATTGTATTAGGTTTTGCGGGCCTCGTCTTCCAGGCCTGTAGTGGAGGAGGTTCAGCCCCACCACCTCAAGTTGTTCCCACCGTCGGTTCGATCACGGTGATGCCATCAGCTGCGTCGATTGAGGTTGGACAGACTCAACAGTATGCGGCCGTGGTGAAGGATACGAACGGGAATATTCTGAGCGGGGTGACGCTCGGGTGGTCCGTCAGTCACCAGGATGTGGCGACAATCGATTCGCAAGGTCTGGCCCTTGGGGTTGCGGCGGGCACGACGGTCGTGACGGCCACCAGTGGCTCCGTCGCCAGTCAGTTCGTGACGCTCACTGTCACGGCGGCACCGGTCCCACCCGCGATCGGAGTGAGCCCAACGAGTCTGTCCTTTACGGCCCAGGCCGGAGCCAATCCCGCTGCCCAGGCCTTGACCATCAGCAACGCTGGCGGGGGGGCCTTGAGCTGGTCGGCCAGTGACAGTGTCGCTTGGTTATCCCTTAGCCCAACCTCCGGCACCGGCACCGGCGTGGTGACAGCCAGTGTAGCGACTGGCACCCTGACTGCCGGCAGCTATAGCGGGACCATTACCCTCAGCGCGACCGGCACTCCGTCCGTGACCATCCCCGTAGCGCTGACCATCACTGCTGCTCCGGTCCCGCCCGCCATTGGAGTGAGCCCAACGAGTCTGTCTTTTACGGCTCAGCAAGGAGGCGCCAATCCCGCCGCGCAGACATTGACCATCAGCAACACCGGGGGCGGGACCCTGAGCTGGAGCGTCAGTCATGACGCCACCTGGCTGGGACACATTCCGAACACCGGCACTGGAACGGGCACTGTGACCATAAGCGTAACGACCGGAACCCTGACGGCCGGAACCTATAGTGGCAAGGTCACACTCTGGCCCACTGGGGCCAACTCGTTCACCGTCCCGGTGACGTTCACCGTCACCCCCGCGTCCGTGGTGCAACTTGCGCCGCTTCCACCCTGGCTCACCTACTGCAACAACATGCTCTGTGCGAACCTACCGCAGGTCGTGGTCGTTGTGTGTCCGAGTGGGAACTCATCCTGTACGCCAGCCCGATCCACAACCGTGGTGCCCCAGGTCAACGGCGTGCCCGTGAGCGGGATTGCGCTCCCGCTCGTCCACGACACGTCCCTCAATGGACTTCCGCTCCCCAACACCATCCTTCGGCTCATCAGTGGGGACGGCGTGGTGTTCTCCGGTACGCCTCTGTTCGTCGATGCCTATACCGCCTCCTCCGTGCAGCTTCAGAGCGATCTGGACTTCCTCGTGAGCTATTACGGCGTCCTGCCCGTGTGGTCCGGGACCACCGTCGTGAACTTCACCACGACGCAGTTGACCTCGCCACTAGCGGATACCGTCTTCTATCAGCATCCGAGCTTCAACACAGGTTCGGCAGCGAGCGACCTCCATACCAGAGCGCAGACCATTATCACGACTGAACGGACGATCACCGGCATCACCACCTCGGAGCATGTGACGGCCTATTTCCTGCCAACGGAACTCACGGCCAGCCGGGACGGAGAAGGGAACTTCAGCTACGGCAACGGCACCATCACGGTCAACTATGGGCATCCGCTCTACTTCGAGGCGCTGGGTGGGATATTGAACGTCGTACTGCCGGAGGTGGCCCACGAATACGCGCATGAATTGTTCGACGAGATCAAAGGAGCCTTCCTCGATAACGTACGTTGTCTCAACGAAGGGATTGCGGATGCGCTCGGGTTTACGGCGGGGTTCATTCCTGAACAGAACTTCGGGCCGGTGGGGTTGCGGGGGCTCAATTTCGAGGACGGCTGCCCGCCACAAACGGAGATCCACGACATCGGTAACTGCTACTTTTGGGCGGTCAAGAAGGCAGGACTCCTCACCCCGACATTCATGTTCGGCATCTACCATCCGCAGCACACCTACACGTTCGATAGCTGCGCCCAGACCTCACTGCAGACTGGCAATAGCATCCTGGTGTACTTCACCGAGTCCGCCAATGGTGCCAATATGCTCCCGGTGCTCGATGCCATGAAGATTCCCCACGCCGAGTCCTATGCCGCCGCAAAACAGGCGCTTGGATTGTAGGCGCGTGGCGATAGAGACAGGTCCCTGACCCGACCGCGTTCGGTGCAGCCAATCACGGTCTACCCCACAAACATAGAGGACCTGGCGCCCTTCTATCCGGAGCGTTGCAGGGTTGTGGGAGATTTCTTGCTTCTTGTGTTTGTCGAGCCAACAATTTACCAAAACGAAAAATCCGGATGACCCGGATACATCCCCATGCAGCGCGACATTGCTCCGGGGTATCTGTTCCGTTCCACCGGTCCAAGCCGGGGGTGCATGCTCACGCCATGATCCCGCGCGGGATTCGACATGTGCGGTGTCCGGGCAGTCGCGCAAGTCGTCGGCAGGATCTTCCGCTCTCGCTCGCGTGGGAAGGGGTGCACAAGCGGGCTTGGAAATCCGGGCAGGGGTAGTTGCGTTACGGGTCAGTTGATCGTGATCGAGAGCCGTTTTTCCACGGTTGTCGATGCGGCATCCGCTGCGCTGACTGTCGGAGTGGACGTGCCGGCCGTGGTTGGGGTGCCTGTCATCGTCCCGTCCGGATTCAATGTGAGGCCGTTCGGCAAAGCCGCCGACCCGGCGGAGAGGCTCCACCTATATGTTCCAGGGCCCGTGCCTCCTGACGCCGACAATGCGGCGCTGTACGGCTGGCCCACGATACCTGCGGGCAGCGGCAACGTGATGTCATCGGTATCGATGGTCAGCGCGCTATTCACGGTGAGGGTCAAAGATTTTGTGACGGCGACTCCGTTGCTATCCTGCACACGATAGGTCCTGGCAAGCGGTCGGGGAGTGGTCGGTGTTCCACTCAGTACTCCGCTTGAACTCAACGGCTGCAGTCCCGGAGCCGGCAGCAGATTTCCAACAATCGACCACCTGTAGGTTCCCGGGCCCGTTCCTCCTGACGCCGACAATAGGGCGTTGTACGGGTGGCCGACGGTACCAGAGGGAAGCGGGGGACCGGTCGGTGGGCCGGTGTCGATCGTCAGCGCGGCATTGATGGTGAAGGTTCGCGTCAGTTCACTCAACTGGCCGGTCGGCTCCGACGAATCCATGACCGTAAAGGTAAGAGTGGTCGGGCCGTGACTCGGATTCAGCGGAGTTCCGCTGATGACTCCTGGTCCGAGAAGGTTCAAGAACAACCCGTTGGGCAAAGCGGGAGCGACAGACCAGGTATACGGTGGTATTCCGCCGGTCGCTTCTAGCTGGATATTCGGGTAGGCCACATTCACAGTCCCGTTTGGCAAAGTGAACGGTGTAATCGTCGGCGGTGCTTGAGGAGCGTCTGTGATCGACCCGGCCGCTGTCATCGACGCCTGTGTTGGGGCGGCGATCGAGATCGTCAGTGCTTTTTCCGCTGTCTGTGCTGTTGGTTTTGTCGAGTCGACGACGATATAGGTCTGCGTGGTAATTGAAGCGATCGTCGGGGTGCCACTGATCACCCCGGTCGCTGAAGTCAATTTGAGGCCTGGTCCCGGTGATTGGTTTGTTCCTACGATCGACCAGACAAAGGGTGGGGTTCCAGCTGCTGCTGCCAGCGTGACGTTAAATGGGACTTTGACGGTTCCGTTTATTGGCGAACTCGTCGTAATCGTCAATACCGTTGGGCCGGAAGCAGGAGCAGGAGCTGGAGCAGGAGCCGTGGAGACATCGTTGCAGCCGTTGAAGCCGAATGTTGCGGCAAACAAGAGTACGATTATCCGGAAGAGGCTTGGGCTGGGATTCCAGCGCTGTGCCACCATGATCCCCCTTTTTTCAATGTGACGTCACCTCACGAGAATCATCATACGGGAAACGCATGGAGAGGATCTACTCCTGACACTGGCAGGGAAATCTGGCGAAATCGGCCAGGGGAACGGGCTGGAAGGCGCCGGGCCCTCGCGTTGTCATAAGAGTGAACGTATGTAAAGAGACTCAATTCGTCAGCCATTTTTCTCCCGATGTTGTTTCTTGGTGGAGGCGATCCGGTTGTCCTGTGTGATCC
>JAGXAR010000118.1 GCA_018971525.1 Nitrospirota bacterium | reverse complement strand
ATCACGATACCGGTTGCCCATTGTATGGCTTCTTGTACGGTCCTCGCTCCGCTCTTGCGGATATCCTCGGCCGTGATGACGGTCACTTTTGCTGGAAGCGTTCTGGCATCGACAGGCGCGTCAGGAAGACGAGTGCTGGAAACGACGACTTCTCGCGTCTCAATCACATCCTCTGACTGAGCATGGGTGGTGGATGCATCGAGGCAGGATAACAGGACAACACAAACAGAAAAACCCGTAACATGTATGCGCACACAGACCTCCCTTAGACTCGAAGGGTCCAGTCGAAATGCCCGTCGGATGGGTTTCCTGACTTGCGGCTCGTCGCTTCCCTGCGCCTTCCCATGTGCCCTAGCACACAGTGGCATTTGTGCAGAGTCACTCCCCGCTGACAGTGGCGGCACCGTGATGGATTTGCACCATCTTCCCCGTCCCCGACGGTGTATTGACTCGAACGACCTTTCTCCCTGGTTAAACAGTACCCCCTCAAACCAACGGGCTGGTCGGGCACAAAACCTCACCCGTACGAATGAACCTCACAACATCCCGGATGCGGCAACAGTCTGATGACGATCCTGAGCGGGCAAGGAGACTCGCGGCAGCCCCGTATCAGGATGCGCGTCCACCAGCACCTGACATCCATAGACCTCGGTCAAGATCTGCGGTTGAATCACATCCCGCGGAGGGCCGATGCAAACAACAGCTCCCTGTTTCATGACCAGAATGCGATCACAGTATTGGCTTGCCAGATTGACGTCGTGTGAAACGAGCAGCACCGTCATCCGTAATTGCGCATGAACACGATGGAGAATGCGGCACACGTCGAGCTGATGATTGAGGTCGAGATGCGCCGTCGGCTCATCGAGCATGAGCACGCGAGGCACCTGGGCTAAGGCGCGCGCGAGCAGCACTCGTTGTCGCTCCCCAGCTGAAAGCGTATCGATCATCCGGCTGGCCAAGTGCGTCACATCCGTCTGGGCCATGGCCTCTTCTGCAACGGCAAGATCTTCTCGCCGCTCCCATCCCAGGAGGTTCCACAACCCACCGCCGCGATAGGAAAACCGCCCCATCAACACCAGGTCCAACACGGAAAATGGAAAATCAAACGAGAGATCCTGCGGCATATACGCCACCTGCCTGGAGATTGATTCACGCGACAATGCTGCAAGCTCAGCCCCAAACAGGCATATGGTTCCCTCTTGCGGTCGAACCAGTTTCGTCAACAGCTTCAGCAACGAACTTTTTCCGGACCCGTTGGGCCCAATTACACCGATGATCTCGCCCTGGCGGACGCTGAAATCCATTCCATTAATGACCCAGGCTGAGCGGCCACCGGACGGACGGCTTCGCACAGAGTCATACCGGAACGATAGCTGACGTACCTCGAAGGCCGGGAGAGGAGAAGAAACAGCAGTGACCGATGCATGTTGGCTCATGCGAAAAACCGATACTTCCGAGTCATCAGAAGATAGATGAAGAACGGTCCGCCGATCAACGCGGTAATCACGCCGACCGGAATTTCCGCCGGGGCCACGACCGTACGCGCGACGGTATCAGCCACCATCAGCAGAATTCCTCCGCCCAATGCGGAGACCGGTAACAGTAGCCGGTGATCCGCCCCACACAGTATCCTCACAAGATGCGGAACCACCATCCCGACGAATCCGATCATCCCGCTGACCGACACAATGGCCCCCGTCAGCACAGCCGAAACAAGGAATACGGTCCGTTGTACTCGATCCGAGTCGACCCCTATGGAACGAGCCGCGTCCTCCCCTACAGCAAGAAGATTCAAGGCCTGGCTCTCCTTAATGAGTAGGACAACGGCGATCAGCAAGCAGGATCCAATCCCGATTAGCGCTGGAATGCTCGGTGCACTCAGCGTCCCCATCAACCACAAGACCACCCGATAGAGCGAGGCCGGATTCAAGATCGATGTCACAAACATCATGAGTGCAGAACAGACGGCGTTCACAATCACCCCCGCCAGCAACAACTGGTGCATCGGTAACTGTCCTTGCGAGGCCGCGATCCCATACACAAGGACAATCGAGAGACCACCTCCGATGAAGGCACACAACGGCAACCCGAGCCCACCTACTATTGAGCCAAGCCCGAGGGCAAGCCCAATCGTCGCGCCCAATGCGGCACCGCTCGAAATGCCGAGCACGTAAGGATCGGCCAGCGGGTTTCGGACGAGGGCTTGCAGCGCGGCTCCTGTTATCGCCAACGATGCTCCCACGAACAGACCCATCAAGATCCGCGGGAACCGAATGTCCCAGATGATGACGCGAGCCACATCCTCCCTTCCAGCCGTAGAGAATGTCAGGGCTGACCACAGCTCCGCCAGGGTCAGCGCATGCGCCCCGAACTGGAGACAGAACACGATGGCGCCGCACGTCAGAAGCATCATGAGTCCCATCACCGCATACCACCGGCGAGCACGCAGGGCCTGCCACGATGCCGCTCCTTCACAACTCCGCAACGGAACGGGCGGAGCCATCATCGTTGGATCGGACACGCTGGTTTGAGATGGAGACGGATGGACGATCATGGCTTCTCTTTTTGGGACTCTCCCGTAAACGCCTCGGGATGAATGGCCCTCGCAAGGAGTTCGAGTCCTTCTACGATTCGCGGCCCCGGTCGATCGACCAACACACTGGGCACATGGACCAGCCGATTGTGTTTGACAGCTGACAAGCTCGACCACCGCCGCCACTGCTGTTGATCTTCCTCGGGAATTCCTTCCGCCGTGCCGACCGGGAAGATAATGACTTCCGGATCGCGGGCAAGCACTTCCTCCAGCGCAAACCTTGGATAGGCCATCGACGTGTCCGCTGCAATATTGGCACCGCCCGCCGCTTCGATCAGTTGGTGAATAAAACTCCCAGGCCCTACCGTTTGGAGCGGGTCTGTATTCAGCACATAGAGCACACGCGGATGGGGCAGTGATTGCGTGCGCTCCTTGACGGCCGCGATACGCTGCCGAATTGTTGCCGCCAACTCGTCCCCAGCCTTGCTCCGATCAAACATCCGTGCAACCGTTTGAATCTGTGCAACCACATCCTCCAACTGCGCGGCTTGCAACACGAACGTGGGAACTTTGACACGGTCGAGATTGTGAAGAAGATCCGGCTGGATAAAATCCTGCGGGGCCAAGACCAGGTCCGGCTTGAGGGCAAGAATTTGCTCAATGCTCGGATTCGTCCCTCCCAAGTGCGTCTTGCTCTGGGCTTCGGGAGGGTAGTCACAGAATGGCGTCACCGCGACGACCTTCTCCCCAAGACCAAGCGCAAAGAGCATCTCCGTGACGTTCGGTGCCATCGACACCACACGGCTAGGTGCCTTCGCAAGAAAGAGTTTTCTCCCCAACGCGTCCACGAAGGTCCGTGGCGTAATGTTCGCCATAAACGGCATGCCGGTCAAAATGCCCTGTTGTCGTCGCTTCATGTTCGACATCTTATCGTCAGGAGCCGCCGGTACCGGCCACGTCGCAAGCAGCACGCCTGCTCCGAGCAAGAATCCGACCCATCGACTCGTACGGGATACGCCGGAGCCCAAATAAAAAAATCCCCAAGGCCTCGACAGACCCTGAGGATTGCACCCGCAACTCATCCTCGCCAATTCCCCAGCCCACGAGGGAACGTCGGTCAACTCTCCTGGCAGGTCTTCTGGCTCATGGTTCACCCTACTCCCCGCGCCTTCCCATCCGCTGAGGCGGACAGTGGCATTCACGGGTTTCGTCCCCATTTACAGCGGCGGGACCGCGAGGGAGTTGCACCCTCTTCCCTTACCCAGGAGTCACAATGTGGAAGGCACTCTAGGAGACAAGGAAGAAGCTTGTCAAGTTCATTAATGTCCATCGGCCCCTCCCCTGCGCATATTCTGACAGGTGCGTCTTCATAGCCATCGGCAAACAGGGCGAAAGGCCGAGGCTTTTCAGCTCACCTCCCGGCATAGGCTTTGCTCACCTTTGTGGTGAATGCCTCTCTCGAATCAGATACGAGCTCACATGAATGGCCGATCCAACAGGCAATTTTTACTTGTGTATTCATGAAACACCTGATCATTAGCGTCGTCATCCTATGGGCCTTCTTTCAGATATCGAACCTCATCTGGTCCTCAAAGGGACAACCTCCCAGTGCCACCTTCACCCGCCTCCTAGAGCCCCCGGAGCATCGCCTCATCAACCCCTATGAGAATGGCTACTTCTATCTCCTCGGCTTTGCTGCAGCCGATTCTCGAGATCCAGCCAAGGTGGGTCATGAGATGTGGTTGGAAACAACCGCCGCTCCAGGCGCCAACGGATTCAATTACAACAAGCCGGGTCGTTCGGAACTTCAGATTCAGCTCCCCATGGAACAGGTCCTTCCTTCCTGGAACTCCGAAAACCCAGTGAGTGAGTTCAGGAATATGGCAGGGCTTCAGACTATGAATAGTCGCGACCACACCCTCTTTATGCGGTACGAGCACTGGCTCGCAATGCCCTTCGAAGACATGGGATTCGGACAGCAAGGCACGCCCCGCTTTGTGGAAATTTTTGTTGGCCACCGCCTTTATATCGCTGACGGATTTTCTCGCCAGACGGCCTTGGGCATGGAGCGACTGAAGAAGGATATCCGCATGTGGCGGAGCGTACTTCGAGACGCGACGACCATCGCCACCAAAGTCATGGCGCAAATCGTCATCACCGACGATCTCTCCCTGTTCTCGGCTCTGTTGTCGCAGCCGACCGTCGACAAAACCGTGTTGGCGACGACTCCCAACTTTGCGCCTCCACTCACGGCTGCCGAATCCTCGCTCCGCTGGCCGCTTCAACATCAATTCACCCTCGGCATCCATAACGATCACCGAGCTGAACTCACCACGGATCGACAGACTGAGTCCCTCAATGCAAACGAACAGTGGCTGGCGAACGCGGCCCGCCTTCCCGAACAGGCCTTTCGTCACATCGCACATCCTCACGGACGCTCGTTCCTTGGCGTCCCGCTACAAACGCGAGAGACATGGGAAATGTATGCCACCTACTATGACGGGATGATCCATGCGGAAGAAGCAGGACAAAGCACCCTGCCAAAGTTTCACGAACTTGCAGGTACCGCACGTCACGGTATCGTGGAGAGCGTCGTCAATCCAACCCCCTTCGAACCGGACTGGGCTCCCTTCCACTATCAACTGAGGGAAACCGATGCTAGGCTGCGACTCGCCTCACTGCAGATCGTCTTGCGGCATCCGAGCGCACAGCCCACTGTGCCGAATCGGCTCGCTGAAGTCGGCTCGTCCTATTACGATCCTTTTAGTGGGTTGCCGATGTTGTGGAGCCCCACGCAACAGAAGATCTATAGCGTGGGGAAAGACCGGTTCGACGATGGAGGCGATGCGGGTTTCGATATCAGCGTCCCTGCTATTGTCGCCCTCGCGCCCGCACACAAGGAATCGCAGGTATCTGCTCCAACCCGACGAGCGAACCGCCGTTAACCCGTCACAATAACGGGGACGACTCCGAAGGGTGCTCAAAAAGACCAGGCTTCTCACCCGCCCAACCCTGGCGCGCCGAGACGCGCCTTGTCCCCGGCAAGGCCGCAGCGAACTATCACTATAAGGGGTGGCTGGCATGATCCTAACTGCGCGCGTCCAACGAGGACCTTCTGAGGCCGCGCGCTGTGCGAGCACGAGGATTGTCCCAGGCCACCCCGCCACTTTTTCAGCATCCTGTTAGGCTCGGTAGCGCAGCTTGAGGATGAGTATCGCGCCTGTCAGGAGCAACGTCACGGCATTGGTCAGGATGATCGGCCAGGACTGGAGGACCATTCCATAGAGGAACCAGAGACAGACACCGGACGAGAAGATCGCCAGCATCCCCAACGAGACATCACCCGCAGACTTCGTGATCCATGTCTTCTGCAGCTGAGGCCAGAAGGCACAGGTCGTCAACGTCCCTGCTGCGAACCCCAGTAGATCGACTCCCGTCATTGCCTATTCCCTTTCCACAGGCCCAATGCTCCTAGATGACGGCTTCCTCCTCCCGACCTGCTTGTCAAGGCCAATGGCCCTGTGGTACATTTCTCCGTTCGCAATATTGTATCGATTCGTTTAGATGAAGGAGTGCACCCGTGGCATTTACATGCGATCTCTGCAGCAAACGTCGCCAATCCGGCCATAATATCAGTCACGCCAACAACAAGACCAAGCGGATCTTCAAGCCCAACCTCCAACCGGTCCGGGCACTGATCGACGGTCAGCCGAAGCGCATTCGGGTCTGCACACGCTGCTTACGCAGCGGCAAAGTCCAAAAAGCTGTTTAGCAGACTGTCGAAAAAGTCCGCCAGTTGCGTTCTCGCATCATTCAGACCCTCAACGTATACCCCAGAGGATACGCTCAGGTACTCCCTCGCTGCGGCCTTGCTGGACGGTCTTCTTGAACGGCCTGCGGGCGCAGCTTAAGCCGTCCGTGAATTACTTCTCCAGCGCTGCATTGCTTCTTGGCCCACTGTAATTCTTGAACACCCGGCTGAACGCTCCTGCGCTTCTACGGAGCCGACCACAAGACGCGGCCATTCTGATCGGACAGCTTCACGGCAAACCGATCGTCTGGAGACAAGGCCAGTTTCCGACTCCCATCGCGGCTCGTCAGCACCAAACCCACCTCGCCATTTTTGTCGAGCCCTAATCCGGCTCGCGCCTTTCCACTCGTATCGAGCAGGAGAAACTCTTCCGCATTCACGCCGTTCGTCTTCTGCGCCCTGACGGGTGAAGGTGCCAGCCACCACCCGCTTAATGCCCCGCCGATGATGCTGCCGACGAACGTCACGACGACCAAAAGCCCAAACTGCCCTCGGCTCACAGTGCCTCCTTTCTGCAACGCACAGGGCTATCGCCCATGCTGCCGCCTCACTTCGATTTCCCGCAGGGATTGTGTGCAGGCCCCGCACATCTCCCTGGTTTCGGGAGGCTCGTCCTGGTCCTTCGCCAAACAGAGACGATAGACCTTCAGCAGTTCAACCCGCTCATCCTGAAGGTCCGCCGTCGTCTTGAGCACCCGATACGCTTCAGACGACATGACAGTTACTGGCAGTGAGGACGCACCAGACCACCGAGCAGATCATGATCGTGTGTTTCATCAACCACCCTTCATGAGATACAAAAAAAAGGACTTGGAAGCGCATGCCTCTCAAGTCCCCCGTCTCTTATGCGTGACGCTTCACGCCGCACGTTTCACGTCTTGATTTGGAGCGGGCGATGGGATTTGAACCCACGACAACTTGCTTGGGAAGCAAGGACTCTACCA
>JAGXAR010000117.1 GCA_018971525.1 Nitrospirota bacterium | reverse complement strand
CGGCCGACGATGTGCGTCAGAGAATTGATGAAGAAGGTGCAATGATAGAGCACCGTGGTGGAAACGAAGAATCCCCAGACCAGTCCGGGGAAGCCCCACAGGACATAGATCAGCGACGCGTAGAGCAAGGGCGGAATGAAATGATACTGGTTGAGTATGCGTAGCTCTGGGTACTTGGACAAGTCCCTGACGAGAGCGAACTCGGTCCGCTCATACTCGTCGGACAGGATCCATCCGACATGGGAAAACCAGAATCCTCTTTGCAGCGGAGAGTGGCGATCTTCTTCCTGGTCTGAATGCTTGTGATGGTGCCGATGGTGTGCGGCCCACCATAACACTCCCTTTTGCGCGGATGTCATCGCGAAACATGCCAGGAAAAACTGGAAGACCCGGCTGGTCTTGTACGAGCGGTGTGAAAAGTAGCGGTGATACCCTGCCGTGATGGCGAACATTCTCAGGTAGTAGCTTGCAATCCCCAGTGCCACCAATTCCAAGCTGATTCCGGTCTGAACGACCCACAGACACATCAGGTGGATGCTCAGGAAGGGGAGCACACCCTTCCATTGGAATCTCTCCGTTCCCGAATCATGCTGGATGGAATCCATGGAATGGCACGGTTGTCTATTCATACAAGGGCTCCACCGTTCTCCTTCGTTTCCGAATGCAATCGTGGGTTGGGGGGAAGCGGGGGCATTCTACGTTATCGGCATTGGCCTGAGATAGAGAAAACGTCTCAAAAGGAGAAAAACGGGTTAGGAAGCATTTTTCGGTGTGTGGCAGGGATCTGGTTCATATAGTTTCTTTGGTTTATTCAGTTTGTCGGGTTCGGGGGACGAAATAAACCAGACAAACTCACACACCGGATAAACCACCCTGGAGTCGCCTGCTTCCTGGTTCGTCGCGGCGATTTTGGCATGACAAGTGGGACGAGCGAGACAAGATGGAAATTCGATCTGCCCATGTCGCGCTTTTCGCGCGCTTCCCGCACGTCTCGTGATGTACTCTTCACAGGCTTGCCGTCAACTCCGCTCTTCTGACCGCGTCCCCGGCGCCTCCAAGCTGGTGCGGCCGAGTGTGCCGTTCCGGTAGTCGGACAAGAGAATCCTCGCCGCTTTGTCCCGGTCCAGCCCGCCCCCGCTCCTGGTCAGGAGGCAGCCGCGTTTTCTGGCGACGGCGTCGATCACTCCCGTACTATTCAGCCCCTCCACCGCAAAACCGTAGCGGGCCGTGAGCCGGGCAGGATAGTGCGCGAGCAGGATGGCGGCGAGAAACTCGGCGACTGTTTCGTCGTCGACGACCGTATGGCCCACGGCGTTGATCGTGGCGAGCAGGAGGCCCACGTGGGGATCTTTGATGGTCCCCCACAACAGCCCTGGTGAGTCGGTGATGGCCATGTGGTCGTTCAGTTTGTGACGCTGTTGGACTTTGGTCACGGCTGGTTCGTCGCCGACACGAGCGACGCGGCGCTTGAGGAGCTGGTTCATCAGGGTCGATTTGCCGACGTTGGGGATTCCCATAATCAGCATGCGCAGCGGCTTCGCGCTGCTGTTTCGATGGGGAGCGAGCGGCTGACAGAGATGAGGCAGCTTGGCGGCATCGCCCGCATGACCACAAGATAGGGCGACGGCGCTGACGCCCGGTTGCCGGTTATACAGGTCGAGCCAGGCCTGAGTGATGACGGGGTCGGCGAGATCGGCCTTGTTGAGGACTTTCAGGCTAGGACGCTGGCGGGCCAGGCGCAGCTCTTCGATCAGCGGATTGCAGCTCGCGTCCGGTATGCGCGCATCCAGCACTTCGACGATGACATCGATGACCTCCATCGTCTTGGCCGCTTCTTTGCGCGCCGCATTCATGTGACCGGGAAACCACTGTATTGACATGGGGGGACAGACTTTCTGGCAAATAGAAATTATACGCTACGCCGCAGGGCCATCGTCGGTGCGGATATCGAATCATCGGTTCATTTTAATAGTAATCCGACCCCCATTGAAAGGAAACAATGGAGCCGGTCGTCTGTTGAACGTGATTTCCTATCTTTTCACGTTTCACATTTTGAGCCACCAGGCCTGGCGCGGGCACGGTCCGTTCCTTTGGCCGAACCGGCCTTGTTGACAGCTCTTAGGTAAGTTAGTAGTTTACGTTTTAGTCTGACTCAACCATACATTTCACTCTAGCGCACGATGTCTCGCACGAGTGCCGCGTTCTGTGCGCGGCCTTGCCGGCAAGGACTGGTAGGGCTGTCTCTCTGCCAGCTCAGGCCCTGAACGGAATCATGCAGTTAAAGACACAGCAACAACCGCCGGCCGCCGCCCTCTCTCCGCACAGCGGATCACGTCTGAGCGTTCCGGGTGTGGCTCAACGGGAATGGCCGCTTATGGGAAGCATCGCGACAGCGGTGGCGTTTCTCGCCTTTGGTCAACAGTGGCTGGCCGACCTGTCCAACCCGATCTGGCTTGCGTTCGTCCTGATCTGGTTGTTCGGCGTGGTGCTGTTCTCGGCGCTTGCGGTTGTTCGCCATGCGGAGGTTCTGGCCGTCAAGCTCGGTGAGCCCCTCGGGACGCTCGTCCTCACGCTGTCCGTCGCCGGCATCGAAATCATGATGATCGCGGCGATCATGTATAACGCCGAGGGCGGTTCGACGTTGGCCCGGGATACCATGTTCGCGGCGGTGATGATTGTGATGAACGGCATGGTCGGTCTGTCGCTTTTGCTGGGAGGCTTGCGGTACCACGAACAGACCTACAATCTCCAAGGCGCCAACGCATTTCTCGCGGTGATTGTGCCGTTGGCCGTGCTCAGCCTCATCCTGCCGACCGTTACGACCTCGTCTCCCGGTCCGACCCTTTCGCCGTTTCAAGCCGTGTTTCACATCGTCATGTCGGTCGGGCTCTACGGTGTGTTTCTGGCCATCCAGAACCTGCGCCACCGAAACTATTTCGTGTCGTCTGACCCGGAGGACGCCGAAGCCGGACTGCCACACGGGGAGGGTGTTGGCTGTGAGCCCCACACTGTGTGGTATCACACGCTCTTCTTGCTGATGTATCTTGCCCCGCTCATCATCCTGAGCAAACAGATGGCCGTGCCGATCAATTTTGCCATCCGTGAGTGGCACGCGCCGTCGGCCTTGGGCGGGCTTTTGGTCGCCGTGCTCATCCTGGCTCCGGAGTCGCTCGGCGCGGCGCGTGCAGCGCTGGCGAACCGGCTCCAGCGGTCCGTCAATGTTCTGTTGGGGTCCGTGCTGGCGACGATCAGTCTTACTATTCCTGCAGTCCTGACCATCGGGTTCCTCACGGACAAGACAATCATCCTCGGACTTGGTCCCGTCGATACGACCATGTTGTTGCTGACCTTGGGGGTCAGCATCTTAACATTCAGCAGGTCACGCACGAATGTCTTGGTCGGGATTGTGCACTTGTTGTTGTTTTTGGCCTACCTCATGCTCATCTTCGAACGATAACGGCGGGCGGTCTGGTCAGCTCAGTGACTGAGGCCCGCAGGTCTGCGTGATCCTCGGCGCGAGCCACACCTGTATTTGGGAGATCATGCCATGGACAGGCAAGCGGTGCAGCGTATCCTCTTGACGGTATCGGCGGTCGTCTGGCTGACGCTTTCGCCGGAGAGCCATGCGGTGGTGCAGATTCTGCCGGAGGTGTCATTGACGGTCGATGGCCGGACCATTCAGGATCATGCATCGGTGGTCTCACATCCGACCGTGCAGGAGATTCTGGCGGCATTCGGCCGTGCCGAAACCGCCGTGCGGAAACAGGATCTGGACCCGCTGCTGCAATTCTACGCCAAGGGCTACAACTATCATGGCTTGAAATCAGCGGATGTGCGCCGGATCTGGGGCGAAGTCTTCACCCATTACCGCGACCTGTCGTCCACCCATCTCTTCTCGGAAGTGAAGGTGTTCCGGTCAGGCTCTCAACTGCATGCGGAAATCACCTGCACCGGCGGGCTGTACGGCACGGAGGCCAAGGGCGGCACGCGTATCACGCTGGATAGCTGGTTCCGCGAGGTCCACTATCTGGTCTATGAGGACGGAGCCTGGCGCTTTCTCGGGAATGCGGGCGCTGCGCCGAGCACGGCCCCGTTCACATCCAGCCCCCATCATCCGCTCTTTTAATCGCCAAGGCTCGGGAGGAGTCCCATCTCACCCTTACTGGTCTCGGATCGGGCCGATCGGCTCAATCCGAGCTGGGCCGGTTCGGCGGTGAGTTCGAGTGATTCCACCAGGTCTCCGACTTCTAAGGACGCCGTCTCAATCTCAAACCGCTCTCTCCGGATCTCGATGCCGGTTTTACTCCGGTACACCAGCTCGTCCGTGTCGAGGTCATATTCCGGAATCTCGGCAGTCTCCCATCGCTGCACGAAGTAGTGGGCATAGAGGGTATAGAGGCCATGGTCCTTGCTGTTGTGTTGGAGGACATACTCAGGCATCGTCTTGACATCCAGGTCGGCATGGTAATGCTGGAGCCAGAGGTAATCTCCGAGGATCACCAATTTCATCAACGGGGAATCCGAATAGAGCTTGAGTTTGACTGCCTTTCCCATGGCCTTCAGCCGCTTGAGGAGCTGGATACTTTGCCGGACTTCTTCCCGAAATGTTTCCAGCGTGAACTCGGGATGGTTGATCGCCTGGATGCGCGCGCTCGCTTCCTGGCTGTAGGGATTCACCAGCATGATTCTGGCTCCCAGGCACTTGTCGAGGACCGACGACAGATCTCCCACTTGATCGATAAAGGTGCTGTGGCCGCTTGATCCGATGACGGATATGGTTCGGCCTGTGCCCTGCTCTTCTTTGAGTCGATTCATGTGCCGTTGTGCCCCACGCGTGCGGCGGGGAAAGAACGAGACGAGGCCGGCGCCCGTCGCCACATTCGCAAGGGCCCGGTCCCGCATGCTGCGATGGAAGTAGTTGAGGCAGACGATCAGGAGGATCGCCACCGTCACTTCCACGGCGATGAGCGAGAGCTTGTCATGTTCGACGCGGGACCAGAAGGACAAAAAGTGTCTGGCGCCTGCCGGGAGCAAGAGCGCAATGCCCGCGCTCAGACCGACGACGACGATGTGATAGAGACTCCCTGCGGCGTCACGGAGGAGTGCTCGGACTGTTGACCATAATTCTTGAAACAACGATTCACCTCTTTGAGTTATAACAAACGACCCCACGTCGATGTCGGGCTGGCAATGAGCACGATGGTTGGTTACGCCTTGGACGGAATGCTCAGCAGATGCAGGACGGCGACGTGCGGTCAAAAAAAGATCGCGTCAGACTTCTGTCTGCTGGAGGACTGCAGCCTCCGAGCATGGAAGGTCTTACGCGATCACTTGCCACCCTACCACGAACGTATCGGCTTCACAAGAGCTGATAGCGAATAGCCGATAGCTGAAAGTCGGGGAAGAAGAGCTGATTGCTCATGGCCTGTAGCAGAGGATAGACAATCTTGTGCTTGTTTTACGGGCCGATACCATGGTCATCAGCCTGTGCCGTACGCTCTGTTCTTCCGGCGAGTTCCTAGGACTGGAGCGTTGAGGGCTCGCGATGGAACTGCGCCAGCGTGGGGCGAACCAGTTCGGCGAAGTCCCGATAGCGGAGTTTCATGGCTCCTGTATGGGTCCCGGCGTCGAAGAAGATGTATTCATCTTGCGTAAGCAGTTGATCGACATAGACGGCCATGTTGTAGAGATTGCCGAACGGGGGCATCGTCCCCACTTCGCAGTCTGGAAAGAGCTCCGCGAACTCGCCTTCCGTCGCAAGTCTCACATGCCGACAGTCCAGTGCCTCTTCGAGTCGCTTAAAATCCACCCGCCAGGTGGAGGGAATGACCGCCATCACAAACCGCTGGTCGGCTTTGACGATCACCACTTTGGCGAACAGGTCGCCGGGCACATGGAGGGCTTCAGCCGCCCTTCGGGCGCTGTAGGCCGCGTCATGGCTGACCACTTCGTAGGGGATCTTGCGGCTGTCGAGATAGGTTTGGAGTCTTTTGAGGACGGGCATGGCAGCCTCCGAGGGTAGAGAGTAAGGAGCGAGACCTGCATGGTCTCACTGGCGCTCAAAGGGTGAAAGGAGCAAGGGGAATGCCATCATCCTCACGCAGGACGGAACAGACAAATGTGTGATGTGTTGCGTGGTTAGAGCAGGATCACGATAGAGGCCGGCGGGGCAACAAGCATGTTCCGTAGCAGAATAGGGCAATGGTCCTTGGAGGACTGTCCTGAAATGCTACGACGAGGTGAGCCGGCAGTGGTTTCTATGGTTTATCTGGTCTCTCTGGTTGATTTGGTTCAACCAGAGGGACAAGACAGACAAGAGAAACCAGTTCAACCGCCTGCTCTTTATCGGAGACGTTCACGGCCATGGGGGGTGGTCAGATCCTGGTCGGGACCAAGGGGGACGATACGGGTCGGATTGATGTCGTCGTGGGTGATGTAGTAATGCCGCTTGATGTGGTCGAAGTTCACGGTGTCGGCGATGCCGTCGGTCTGATAGAGGTCTTTGAGGTAGCCGAAGAGGTTCGGGTAGTCGATGATCCGCCGGAGGTTGCACTTGAAATGGCCGTGGTAGACGACGTCGAAGCGCACGAGGGTGACGAACAAACGCCAATCGGTTTCGACGAATTGCGAGCCGAAGAGATAGCGTTGGCGCGCAAGCCGGGCCTCGAGTTGATCGAGGGCCTCGAAGAGGCGCCGCACGGCTCGTTCGTAAGCCTGCTGTGAGGTGGCAAATCCCGCGCGATAGACTCCGTCGTTCACGTTTTCGTAGATGAAGGTGTTGAGGTCGTCGATTTCTTTCCTGATTCCTTCCTGATACAGGTCGATCGAGCTCTCGGTGAAGCGATTGAATTCGCCGTTGAACATGCGCATGAGGTCGTCGTCGGAATTGGTGACGATGCGTTTCGTCACCCTGTCCCACAACACAGGGACGGTGAACCGTCCCCGATAGTTCGGATCGGTAGCCTTGTAGGCCTGGCTGAGGAACTGGAATCCATTGATGGGATCGAGCGAATGACCAGGCCCTTCGCGAAAGGCCCAGCCCCGCTCGTCGCGGATCGGGTCCACGACAGTCATGCCGATCACGTCTTCGAGCTTCTTGAGTTTCCGCACAATGATCGTCCGATGAGCCCAGGGGCAGGCCCAGGAGACATAGAGGTGGTAGCGGCCGCTCGCCGCAGGATAGCCGGAACTACCATTCGAGGTCACCCAGTCCTTAAAGGCATCCGGCTGCCTGATGAAGGCACCCTCGACACTCTGCTCGTCTGGAAATTGTGCTTGGATGGTCATCGTATGGCTCCCGCTTCCTCTAACGTACCACATTAATTGTGGAG
>JAGXAR010000038.1 GCA_018971525.1 Nitrospirota bacterium | reverse complement strand
GACGTGGTCATCTCCCCGGACTTGAGCCGCCTGAAAGAGAATCTCCACAAAACGTTGCCGGAGGAGAAGGGCATCCTTGTCACTTCCAGCCACGATCACATCACACTCTCCGGCACGGCCTCAAGCGCCAACGATCTCTCCCGCGCCCTGAGTATCGCTGAAGCCTATGCACCGAAGAAAGTCATCAATTCGATGCAGGTCGGGGGCGTCCAACAGGTCATGCTCGAAGTTCGCGTCGCGGAAATGAATCGGAGTCTCATTCGTCGGCTTGGGATTAACTTCAACTACATGGGCCCGGATAATTTCGGCATCAGTCTCCTCGCGAATCTCACGAATTTGAACAAATTCACGCAGGTTGGTCCTGCTGCGACGCTGATCGATCAAACGGTCACTCAGTCGATCAGCGGGGTCTTTGGATTCGGAACCGGCTCGCTTTCCTGGACAGGCTATGTCGATGCCTTAAAAGAAGAGGATCTCGTCAAGGTGTTGGCGAAGCCGACGCTCGTCGCTCTGAACGGCCAGGAAGCCGCCTTTCTCGCTGGCGGTGAGTTTCCCATTCCTGTGCCCCAGGCCTTTGGGTTGGTGACGATCCAGTTCAAGAAGTTCGGGGTCGGCTTGGTGTTCACTCCCAACATCATGAACAGCAAGCACATCAGCTTGAACGTAGCACCGGAAGTATCCGAGCTGGATTTTACGAATGCCTTGAGAACGCAAGGTTTCACGGTTCCTGCGATCACGACGAGGCGGGCCACGACGACCATCGAGCTGGCCGATGGGCAGAGTTTCGCGATCGGTGGGTTGATGCGGGATAACGTTCGTGAGTCGGTGAAAAAGTTTCCATTGCTCGGTGAGTTGCCGATTATTGGCGCGCTCTTCAGGAGTAGCTCGTTCCAAAAGGACGAATCGGAATTGCTTATTATCGTGACGCCGCATCTCGTCAAGCCGTTGGACATGACGGCGCAAACATTGCCGACCGACTACTATGTGGAACCGAATGATTTCGAGTTCTATCTCTTGGGCTTTTCTGAAAAAGGCGGATTTGGGGGCAAGACCGGGCAGAGATCGCCGGCCGCCGAAGTTCTCTCCAACCGTGTGACGAAACTCAGCGCGATGGAGGGACAGGTCGGGCATATCGTCCCATAAATGAGACAGGTTCAATGTGACTGACTCAGAGATGAGAAGGAGATCGCAATGATGAAATTGAATGGGATCTTGGTGATGATGAGTGTGGGCCTGGTGGTCGGGGCCTGTGCTCCTACGACGCTCAGCCCGAATTGGGGAACTGCCTATCAGGACATGCGGGCCAAGCAAGTGCTGAATCCCACGGCCGGTGAACAACTCGATCCGGTTGAGGGCCAAGACGGGAAAGTGAATGCGACCGCGATGGAGGCCTATCGGAAAAACTTCGAAAAGCCGGATGCGGAATTCAGCAAATCGGCCGTGACAAGTGGCGTGCTAACGAAGTAGTCGAGCGAAGGGATGTATCCAATGCGAAGGTTGAACGAGCGTGGTGCGGTGGCGGCTGAATTTGCGCTCCTGTTGCCGGTGCTCTTGACGATTCTCTTCGGCACCATCGAGTTCGGCATGATCATGTACAGTCGCGAATTGATCACCAACGCCAGCAGGGAAGGGGCGCGGGCAGGGATCATCCAGGTCTCCCCCAAGCCGACGGCAGGACAGATCACCACGATCGCCACCACGTATCTGACCGGGACAGGGATTAATCCCGCGGATGTAACCATCACAGTGACCGGAGCGGGAGGGGCCAATCCCGCCACCCTAACGGTGGCGACCACCTATAGGTACCCCTGGTTGATCCCCTATATCCCGACCCTGCTGGGATTGCCCAGCCCCTTTCCTCTGACAGGACAAGCCATCATGCGCCATGAATAACACGACGATCGCTTCAAGGAGCTATGCGATGGACCACGCAGTCACACAACACCTGATGAAGCCCCTCAACAACTCGCGTGGAGCCGCTGCGGTGATGGTGGCTGTCACGATGACGGTACTGTTAGCGATGGCTGCCGCCGCGATCGATATCGGTCATGCCCTCGTGGCGAGGAACGAACTGCAGGATGCAGCGGATGCCGGCGCACTGGCCGGGGCGAGGGCGCTGGGTGTTCTGTATGAAGGCATGACGCCGGCTGCCATGGGTACCTACCAGCTTTCTGGCGGTGATGCGGGGACGATTGTCACCGCGGTGCAGAGTACCGCGGTCCTGAATGCGGCGGCTGGTGTGAATGTAACGGTGAATGCGGGTGATGTTCAGATTGGTCTGTGGGATTCGGCGACCAGAACGTTGACCCCGACCGTCAACCAACCGAGGGCTGTGAGAGTCATCACCAGGCGAGACGGCGCGGCCAATGGTCCGATCAGCACGTTTCTGGCGAGCGTGGTCGGCATCACCAGCGTGAATGTCAGCACGGCTGCGACGGCGGAACTCACCGCGATCGGCTCTACTCCTCCGGGCGCGTTGGATCTGCCAGTCGCCATCTCGCAACTCTTTTTTAGTCAGTATGGCTGCGGCGACTCGATCATGCTCTATCCCAGCAATGGGAATCCGCAATCCTGCGCGGGCTTTACCACGTTCACTCAGTCTCCATCCAACGACGTTACTATGAGAAACATCCTCAATGGCATGATCGCTGGTACCTATACGACGCCAGCGACCACGGCTGGTGTGACAGACCTACAGTTCACTAATGGAACTTTAAGCAATCCAACATGGAATGCGTTGGTGAATCTGTTTAATGCCAGGAAGGATGCGAATGGAGTATGGGATGCCTTGGTGCCGGTATATCAAGGCGATGCCTGCAACCCGAGCGGAGCGATCCCGATCGTCGGGTACGCCAACATCGCGATCACCAATGTCCATGGCCAGCCAGGCGCGACGATTGTCGGGAATGTCTCATGCCCCCTGTTTCAATCAGGGGGGGTGGGTGGCGGGCCTGCATATGGTGTGTTCACCACCTTACCTGGTCTTGTCGAATAACTCGTAACACCGAGGAGAATGGCTCCCATGGCTCGATTGATTGCAGTGTCGATTGATTGTCGAAATGAAGCAGCTCGTCAGACCTTTGAGGAGATCTTTTCGCGTCGGCGGGACTATCTGGTCACCAAAGGGCAGGGGACCGGCGCGGTGGACATGTTGTTGCTCGAATTGGACGAATTGCGGCCGCAGCAGACGTTCGGTCATATCCGTGAACTGCTGAGCGCATCGCCGGACCTCGAGGTCTTTCTTACGGCCTCGCGGACGGACCCGCAAATACTCTTGGAAGCGTTCCGGCTTGGGGTGAAGGAGTTTCTCCCTCAACCCCTGACGCGCCAAGAAGTGGAACCGGCCCTTGCGCGGTTCGAGGAGCGATTCAACGGACGAGTGTCCGGCGCGGAGATGCAGTCTGGCAGAGTCGTCAGCGTCATCGGCGCGAGAGGCGGGGTAGGGACGAGCACGGTGGCTACGAATCTTGCGACTTCGGTGCAGCAAGCGAGCCAACGGGAGTCGGCGGCGCTGGTGGATCTCGATCTGCACGGCGGGGACCTCGGATTGTTCTTGGACCTCCATGCGTCTCAAGGGCTGAAGCATCTCTCGAAGGACATCTCGCGGCTGGATGAGACAATCATCCGGAGCAGCTTGGCGCAACATTCGTCTGGACTTCACCTTCTCACGTCGGGCTATGAAGGGTTCGACGAGGTCGCGCCGACGACAGGCAGCACGATGCGCGTGATCGGCCTCCTCCGATCGATGCACCGGCATGTCTTCGTGGATTGCGGGCATGTGTTGGAGTCGGCAGTCAAGGAAGCGCTGGATTGTTCCGATCAGATCATCGTCGTCACGACGCTCTCGTTGCCCACCATCCGTCGCACTAAGCGATTGCTGGAGGCCTTGGGTGCCTGGCAGTATCAAGCGGGCAAGGTGCTGGTGGTCGTCAATCGGTACGTGAACGATCAGAAAGAGTTGTTGAGCGAGACTGAAGACATGCTGGGCCTGCGCATGGCGGGACTGATTCCGAACGATTATCCCACGGCCAGCGAGGCCCTCGACCACGGGAAGCCGCTCACGATCATGGCGTCGAGGACGACGATCGGACAATGGTACTTGCGGGGTACCGATCAGCTCATCGGGGACAAGGCAGCTGTCAAGGGGACGGCTGTGGGGAAAGAGCCGAGTAAGACAGCGTCGTTCTTTGGGCGATATCTCCCGAGCTTCGGGCTTGAGACGAAAGGGAAGCCGTCGGCCGTATAAGCTGGTCGAACGGTGTCCGCATGGCGAGGATTTCAGGGCAAGAAGGAAGGTAGGTAAGCACGATGCTCGCAACGAAGCAGACAAACGGGACGGAGATCGCGTCCCACTATCAAGAGTTGAAAGATCGCTTGCATCAGCGCGTGATCGAGTTGCTCGATCTCAATGCGGTCAACTCGATGTCGCAAGAGGCTGTGACGGCCCAGCTGTCCAAGCTGATCGAACAGCTCTTGCAGCAGGAATCGGTCCCGCTCAATCAACGTGAACGGACACAAATCACGCAGGACATTCTCCACGAGGTGCTGGGGTTGGGGCCGTTGGAGCCGCTGTTGGCGGATCAGACTGTCAACGACATACTCGTGAATGGGTACAACCAGGTCTTTGTCGAGCGATCCGGGCGGTTGGAACTGACGCCTGTCCGGTTCAAGGACAATGCGCATTTAAAGAAAATCATCGAGAAGATCGTCTCGCGCGTCGGGCGGCGCATCGATGAGTCGGTGCCGATGGTGGATGCCCGGCTCGCGGATGGATCGCGCGTCAATGCCATCATCCCGCCGCTTGCGATCGACGGGCCATCGCTCTCCATTAGAAAATTCAGCAAGGATCCGTTGCAACTCTATCACCTGATCGACAAGCGTTCGTTGACGCCGGAGATCGGTGAGTTGCTGAAGGCGATTGTACAGGCACGATTGAACGTACTGATCTCAGGTGGAACAGGGTCGGGAAAAACCACGCTGTTGAATGTGCTGTCCGGATTCATTCCGAATAACGAACGGATTGTCACGATCGAAGACGCCGCGGAACTTCAATTGCGCCAGGATCATGTGGTCCGGCTGGAGACAAGGCCTGCTAATATCGAGGGGAAAGGGGAAATCGCGCAGCGTGAGTTGGTGAAGAACGCTCTCCGTATGCGCCCGGACCGGATCATCCTGGGCGAGGTGCGCGGAGCGGAGAGCTTGGACATGCTCCAAGCCATGAACACCGGTCACGACGGGTCCTTGACGACGGTCCATGCCAACTCCTGTCGAGATGCCCTGACCAGGATTGAGACCCTGGTGTCGATGGCAGGGTTCAATTTGGCGGCGAAGGCGATGCGGCACTATGTGTCATCCGCATTGGACGTGATTGTTCAGATTGCGCGGTTGTCGGACGGGACGAGGAAGTTGATCAGTCTGCAAGAGGTCGTCGGCATGGAGGGCGACCTGATCACGCTACAAGAACTCTTCACCTTCCAGCAGACCGGTCTCGATGAGAATCGGAAAGTCAAAGGTCGATTCAAGGCGACCGGTGTGCGGCCGAAGTTTGCCGATCGACTGGCCGCGAAGGGCGTGGCTCTTCCGCCTGATCTCTTTGATCCACAAAAGGTGTACGAATGCTGACCGTTCTGATCGCACTAGGGATTTTCGGCACGATCCTCTTGTTTCTCCAAGGCTGTGCGGCGCTGCATCGCATGATGGCTCCCCGTGGGACGGACCGTGCGGTTGAACGGGTCCAAAAGTGGTCGGCTCCCGAGGCGACAGGACAATTGAACATCGTTCGAAAGGAGTCGCTCAGCGACATCCCTTGGTTGAACGATCTCTTGATCAAGGCACGTCGGTTTCAACCTCTCCGCCTGCTCCACCGACAGGCGGATTGTCGGGTTCCGTTGGGCATCTTTGTGCTGGCTATGCCGCTCTTAGCGTTGGGCGCGCTATTGCTCGCCCTGTCGATGCATCAGGCCTTGCTGCTCGCCCTTCTCTTTGCCGTCGTGCTCGGCGCTCTTCCTGCCGGTTATCTCTATTGGCTGAAGAGCCAACGGATGGCGATGTTTGAGCGTCAACTGCCGGAGGCACTTGAGCTGGTGTCGAGGGCGCTCCGCGCCGGCCACGCCTTCTCAGTCGGATTGAAGCTGGTGGGAGATGAAGCGGCCGATCCCATCGGCATCGAGTTTCGACGTGTCTTCGATGAGGTGTCCATGGGCGTCGCTCTCCCGCAGGCGCTCCAGAATATGACAGATCGACTGGATTGCGTGGATTTGCGGTTCTTTGTCACGTCTGTGTTAGTTCAGCGGGAAACCGGCGGCAATTTGGCCGAGATTATCGATTCACTGGCAGGAATGATCCGCAAGCGATTCGAATTGCAGCTGAGAGTCAGAGCTTTGTCGGCGGAAGGACGGTTCTCTGCAATTATTCTATTTGGCCTCCCTATAGTTGTCGGGCTCCTACTTTACAAGATGAACCCTGACTATATGTCGACGTTATTCACGGACCCTATGGGACAGAATATGCTTATGGTTGGGAGTTTCCTCATGGTGACAGGAGCGATCATCATGAAGCGCATGGTTGCTATCAAGGTCTAAGGAGCTACGCATGGATATCCCTCTAATCGTCGCGCTGGTCACATTTCTTGCGGTCATGCTGGCGAGTTCGGCTGTCTTCTTCTACTTCAATTCCAGAGAAGCCTTGCAGACCTGGCGACGGCGGGTTGAAGGAACCAGTGCAACACTTGAATCTGAAGCGGCTCCTGCAGGAATGGTTGACCAGTTCATGGCACAGTTGCGTGGTTTGCTGGAATGGTTCGCCCGGATGAACCAGCCGTCGAATGTCGAGGAAGTTCATGCGACTCGCCGCCAATTGATCAACGCAGGCTATCGATCGGCGAAAGCCCCGGTGTTTTTCGTCGGCGCCAAGCTCTTGTTGGCCATTCTCATGGCCTGCTTGATGGCCATGATTCCCGCAAAGTTGCTGGGCTTCCCGAGTGTCTCGAAACTCACCTTTTACTATGTCCTGGTTGCCGCTTGTGGCTATTATGCTCCAGTGCTCTGGTTGCGGAGGGCCATCGCCGCTCGCAAGGATGCGCTTCAGCGGGCTATTCCGGATGCCTTGGACTTGATGGTGGTTTGCGTGGAAGCAGGGCTGGGATTGGATCAGGCCATCGGCCGAGTCGGTGGAGAGGTCAAGCGGACCCATCCTGAATTGAGTGATGAATTGAACATCTTGGCATTGGAACTAAGAACCGGCTCGTCGAGACAAGAAGCGCTCAGGAACCTCGCGTACCGCACGGACCTGGAAGAGGTGAGAAATCTGGTCGCACTCCTCGTTCAGACGGACCGGTTTGGGACCAGTATCGGTCAAGCTCTTCGGGTGCATGCCGATTCAATGCGCACCACTCGTCGACTCAAGGCAGAAGAGTTAGCCGCGAAATTGCCCGTCAAGTTGTTGTTGCCCCTCATTTTCTTTATTTTCCCGAGCATGTTTATTGTGCTGATTGGGCCGGCCTGCATCAAAATGGTGCGGGTATTGTTCCCGGCATTGAATGGCCAATGACGCAGAACCTATTATGGTGTCCTTGTCTCTCAAGCGAATGATTCGTGCGGAGCTATCTCGCCGATTTCTTTCTGAGGGAGACATCGTCGACCGGCCTGACGGGCAGTTCCGCACCGATGCAACTGCATGGGGTATTCTTGCCTTCGGGGCGGCCGGAGGGGAGCAGGATATCCTTGAGAGACACCGTGCGCGTCTCATTCATGAGCAGGCTGAAGACGGTCGCGTGTGGGTACAGCGGGAACATCCCGAATCGTACTGGCCCACAGCGTTAGCCATACTCGCCTGGCAGGATTCTCCTGCAAGCCAAACTGCTCAGAGCCGCGCCGTCAAGTTTGTCCTTGAAACGACGGGAGTTCACAACCCTCGGAAATTTGGTGAGCCCGCTGCACACGACACTCTTTTAAGGGGATGGCCCTGGGTGGCCGACACCCATTCCTGGGTCGAGCCCACTGCGCTGGTGGTGATTGCGCTGAGAGCTGCGGGGCATGGACAGCATGATCGTATCCGCGAAGCCATCCGGATGATGCTCGACCGTCAGTTGCCCCATGGGGGATGGAATTATGGGAACACGCTTATGTTTGGGAGGGAGCTCCATCCCATGGCGGAAAGTACAGGCGCTGCGTTAACCGGATTAGCTGGAGCGGTTGGTCAGGAGAAGGTTGCCAAGAGTATCGATTATCTTCAAGGCGAGGTCGATCGGTTACGTACGCCGATCTCGCTCGGGTGGAGTTTGCTGGGTCTCGCAGCGTGGGATCTGTGGCCTTCGAACGGTGCGGCTTTAGTTGAACGGTGTTTGGCGAATCAGTCTCGTTACGGCGACTACGATACGTCGGCGCTCTGTCTTCTATTCTTGGGCGCATTAGCAGGAGAGGCGGACACAAAGAGCGCCCTGTTCTTGCACTCGAGTCGCAATCAGGCGCCCCCTGTCCTCGCTCAATAAGGAGTGCCTTGTCAGATCACGTTGGTTCCAAATCGGCTGGAGGCCTTACGCGCCGCGACGTGCTTCTGGCAGGGGCGGCCGGTCTTGTGATTGGATCGGGATTGCTCCTGGTTCCGAAGCGGTATTCTCGGATGCCGCAACAGGCCCAGTCGTTCGTGGCCAAAGTCGCCCATTACCAGTTGGATATTGCCGATGCGATTACGAGAGGGATTCGAGAGCTGGGTGTCAATCCCGAGGAATTGAAGGGCAAGCGGATTTTACTAAAGCCGAACCTGGTCGAAACTGCTTCAGGAGCGCCCCACATCAACACGCATCCGCTGGTCCTGCGTGGCGCGATCGAGGCGTTTCTTCGGCTGGGAGCGGCGACTGTGATGGTCGCCGAGGGACCTGGCCATCGCCGAGACACGCTGGCGGTCTATGAAGAGTCCGGCTTGGCGGATGTGCTGACGGAAGACCACATCCGATTTCACGATCTCAATTACATTACGGGGTATGAGCTGCCGAATGCCGGTCGCCAGTCTTCGATGCGGACGCTGACGTTTCCTTGCCTCTTCAAGGAAGTGGACTGGATCGTGTCCGTCGCGAAGATGAAAACGCACCATTGGGCTGGAGCCACGCTTTCGATGAAGAATCTCTTTGGGGTGATGCCGGGTATTTACTACGGATGGCCAAAGAACGTGTTGCACCATGCGGGGATCGAGAATTCGATTTTGGATATCAATGCGACATTGAAACCGCATTTTGCGATTGTCGATGGCATTGTTGGAATGCAGGGTGATGGGCCGATCATGGGTGATCCCAAGCAGGCAGGGGTTTTGGTGATGGGTCGAAATCTTGCCGCGGTCGATGCGACCTGTTGTCGGATCATGGGCATCGACCCCTATAAAGTGTCCTATCTGGAGAGGGCCGACAATTGGCTGGGACCGATCGGCGAGGGATCGATCGAACAGCGCGGCGAAGCGATTGCCGCAGTGCGGACGAACTTCAACCTGATCGACCAGATTCCGGCTCAACATGGCATACGACTCACATGAAGAGGTGTTTGATGGAAAGGTTTGTCCTGCTTGTGTCCTTGCTGTGCCCGGTCGCCCTGTATGCAGCAGAGACTGAAGCGCCGCCGGCGGATACCGAAGCGTCGCCGACTCGGACAGAGGAACCGACACTCTATGATTACTATCTCTCCTTGAAACAAATGCAAGAAAGTATGGCAGGTCGCTCCCTGGAAGAGCAGGCTCGGTTGCAGCCACAAATCCACCGGACAGAACAAAAGGCCTGCGAACGGGTCCGGCGTGAACGTCAGGAGCGGGTGCCGAAAGAAGAATATCGTCAGCAAGGGGGAGATCAATTTCTCGTCTTTGCCCAACAGCTCGAGCAATATTGCCAGACAATTCGTTAAGACCGTCAGCAGGCCCTTGAAGGGTATCTCGTCTCCCGTGAAGCAGTAGCATTCTTGCGAGTGATGATCGCCACCTCACGAAGGGCCATTCTGCGCACAAAGACCACTCCTTCCTTTCCGCTCCAGGGACCGTCTCGCTAGGCGCTTCCCCGGTTCCGTCACGACCATCTCAAGCATGATGCAGCTTAACGCATTGAGAAATCAGGGGCTATGCGCGCGTCGAACCTGCTACACTTGTACAAGTTCTTGAGTGGGAGGGGTATGCATTTAGCGCGTTTCAATTTCTTGATGCTGGCTTATGTCTGCCTATTGGTTTTTGCTGTGGTTGCAGATGGAGAGACGTCCGCTGCAACGAAGAAAGCGAAGGAGTCGGCTCCGGCTCTCATGGTGACTACACCTCCAACACCGAATCCAGAACAAAATCAAAGGCCCGGGAGCAGATATGTCAAGAAAAGCGGGACCCCTCCTGCTGTTCTAGAACGTCAACCTGACGCTGTTCAGCAGCAGGCCCGGCAGGCACCGACCAAGTCCTTGTCGCCGAGTGCGAAGAGCCATCGACGCATGAAGGTCCACAAGAAGGCGGCGCCGAAAGTCGTGGTGCAGCCAAGGACGGATCTCATGTACCACGGGCTGCTTGAAGACCCTCAACGCTACGATCCTCGCCCGAACTACCGCACAGCCGGTGTGCCGAATCCACAGACAGCTGAGCTGGCTCACGACCATTTTCAAGAGCTGGACAGAAATCGGGACGGGAAGATCGATCCCGTTGAACGGGCGTTCGGCCGGCTCGATATGGAACGCGACCTGCACAGTCGCCAGCCACAGTAGTCTTCTAGCTTTCTCGGAAGGTTGAGGTTCAGGTTAAGGCTGAGAGTGCAAGAGAATGAATAACCGTCCTCAACCTAAGCCTCGACCTCAACTTCTCCACAGCAGCCTACCACCGTTGTCCAGATCCAAAGTCTCTGATTACTCGTAGCATCAATGGCATGATGTGCACGGAATACCTTTCCTTTGGCCGCTCGGCTTGTAAGGAAAGGGGGAGTCCGCAGACTGATTGTGTAGCAGGCCACATTGACAGCTACGGGAGGAGTCCTCATGATACGCCACGAAGCCGCTATGACCAGCCAAGTCTCCACGACGACTCCATCCCAGCAAGCCAGCGGGACTAAGCTTGCGATTATCCTGGGAATTGCGATCGGGGTCGGGGTGTTCTTCTATTTCGATCTCGGCAGATTTCTGTCTTTGGATGCACTCAAGTCCAACCGCGATCAGTTGCTGGCCTTTACGGAGGCCAACTACGTCTCGGCAGTTGCGTTGTTTATTGTGGTCTACATTGCCGTTACCGGGCTGTCATTGCCCGGGGCGGTGATCCTGACTCTCGCCGGCGGGTTTCTCTTCGGGAGCGTCTTTGGGACCCTCTTCGTCAATATTGGCGCGACGACCGGCGCGACGCTGGCCTTTCTGGCCGCGCGCTATCTCCTGCGAGATTGGGTGGAGCAGAAATTCGGCAGCAGACTCGGACCGATCCAAGCGGGATTCTCGAGGAACGCCTTCAATTACTTGATGACCTTGCGCTTGATCCCCCTCTTTCCCTTCTTTCTCGTCAACATGGTCTCGGGTCTCACGCGTGTGAGCCTTGGTACCTACGTGACGGCGACTGCCATTGGAATCATTCCCGGAAGCTTCGTCTTTGCGTATGCCGGACGGCAGCTCGGTTCGATCAATTCGCTGCAAGAGATTGCCTCACCGAATGTGCTACTGGCCTTCACGTTGCTCGGGCTGCTGGCGATGGTGCCCATCCTCTATAAGAAGTTCGCGAACAAGCCCGCATGACCGCAAGCCCTGAGAAACGTGAAACGTGAAGCGTAGAAGAAAATGGGGAGTGATGTGATGAGTCATCATGTAGAGAGTCTCGTCCTCCCGAATGACGAGTACAACCGGATGCTCGTCGAGAACGTCCATCCTTCCACCTGGGTGAATCCCGATCCGACCGGCCGCTACAACATCGTAGTAATCGGAGCCGGGACGGCGGGGCTTATCACGGCGGTCGTTGCGGCAGGCCTCGGAGCGAAGGTGGCCCTGATCGAGCGGCACTTGATGGGCGGCGACTGTCTGAACGTCGGTTGCGTGCCGTCCAAGGGCGTGATCAGAGCGGCGCGGGCCTGGTTCGATCTCAAACATGCAGAAGAATTCGGGCTCCACATTCCTCCTGGTGTGGGATTCGACTTCGGCGCCGTCATGGCCCGGATGCGGAAGCTGCGCGCGCGGATCAGCCACAATGATTCCGCGCATCGGTACAAGTCGCTCGGTGTCGATGTCTACATCGGTCATGCCAGGTTTGTTGATACCGAAACCGTGGAGGTCGCAGGACCAGCCGGCAACCGGATCCTGAAGTTTGCAAAGGCAGCGATCTGCACCGGGGCGAGGGCTTCCGTCCCGCCAACGCCCGGGCTCCGGGAGGTCGGTTATCTCACCAATGAGACCATTTTTTCGCTGACCGAATTGCCTCCTCGCCTGGCGGTCATCGGAGCTGGGCCGATCGGATGCGAACTGGCGCAATCGTTCGCCCGTTTCGGCAGCCAGGTGTATCTGATTGAAGTCCAGCATGGCATCATGCCGAACGAAGACCGAGACGCAGCCCAAATCGTCCATGAGTCCATGCTCCGCGACGGTGTTCAGCTGCTCTGCTGTGGCAAAGATGTGACGGTGGAGAGGACCGCCGGGGGAAAGCGGCTCACCGCGGAGTCGCATGGCCAACGGTATGACGTCACGGTCGATGAGATCCTAGTCGGCGTGGGGCGTACCCCGAACGTGGACGGACTGGGATTGGAGGCTGGCGGGGTCGATTATGACAAGACCGGAGTCAAGGTAAACGCCCGCCTCCAAACGGCCAATCCCAGGATTTTTGCTGCGGGTGACATCTGTTCCAAGTACAAGTTTACGCATGCCGCCGATGCGATGGCGCAGATCGTGATTCAGAATGCGCTCTTTCCTCATCCGTTCGGTCTGGCCTATGCGAGCGTAGATTCGCTGATCATGCCCTGGTGCACCTTTACTGAGCCGGAGATTGCCCATGTGGGAATGTATGAAGCGGATGCGAAGGCCAAAGGGCTGGAAGTGGAAACCTACACGTTCAAGCTTGACGAAGTGGATCGTGCGATCCTCGACGGCGAAGACGAAGGGTTCGCGCGAGTGCATATCCAGAAAGGCTCCGACAAGATCCTGGGCGCGACGATCGTGGCGGCTCATGCGGGGGACATGATCAACGAATTCTCCGTGCTGATGAAAGCGGGGGGCGGTGCCAAGTCGATCGCCGGTACGATTCATCCATATCCGACGCAGGCTGAAGTGAATAAGCGGGTGGTGAATCTCTGGCGGAAGGCGCATTTTACCCCGCGCACGAAGGCCCTGCTGATGAAGTTGTTTGCGTGGATGAGGAGGGGATGAGGACGGGCGTGGTCGCCTTCAGTGCCCGCAGAACGCGCACGATGAAACGGTGCTCGTTCGATGCGCGCAGTCGAAGGCGAACCAGGCCCATCCTGAAGGAGGGAAGTGGTTTGATGCTGGTTTCGGCGAGCGTACTCATGCTGGCGCTGCATTTGATTGGCCCTGTGTCACTTGTTGCGGAGGCTCCAGGGGTGATCGAAGTGGCGAAGTTTTCGAGCGGGACGGTCGGGCAGGCGATGCCCGATGGGTGGAAGCCGCTCACGTTCAAGAAGATACCCAGGCAGACCATCTATGAATTGGTGAAGGATGGCGAGAGCGTGGTGGTAAAGGCCATGAGCGACGCGTCAGCCTCCGGTCTGACGAAAGAGGTCAGGATTGATCCCAAAGAGTATCCGATCATTCGATGGCGTTGGAGGGTGGAAAATTTATTGAAACGTAGCGATGTGAATCGAAAAGATGGAGACGATTATCCCGCACGGCTCTATGTCACCTTTGAATATGACCCGGAGAAGACCAGCTTCTCCAAGAAGCTCAAATACAAGGCGGGACGTGCGATCTTTGGGGAGATTCCCATTGGGGCGCTCAATTACATCTGGGAAACGAAGACGCGGATCGGCACGATCGTCGAGAATGCCTATACGAATTTTGCGCAGATGATCGTGGTGGAGAGCGGACCGCAAAAAGTCGGAGCCTGGGTCGACGAGGAACGGAACATCTATGAGGATTATAAACGCGCGTTCGGGGAGGAGCCTCCGATGATCAATGGTGTGGCGATCATGACGGATACCGACAATACCAAGGATGTGGCTACGGCCTACTATGGCGATATTGTGTTTCAGAAGTCGGTGTCGGCGTCCTTGCGGTGACAGGGTGCCACGGGGTGGCTCATAATGGACGGGCTGACCTGTTCAGGGTCAGCCCGCTCATGGACACCACCGCGCGTGAGGTGGGTGCGCGGATTCAAAATGGGGGTTATTGAATAGAATTCGCGAAGCCGCCTCGCGTAATTTCAGCGCGGACTGTGTCTCCGACCTTTTTCTTCTTGATGTGCTTCGTCCCTTGTCCGACGTGCAGCTTGACTTGATTGCCTTCGTAGTCTTCAACCGTGTAGACGTCGCCTTCGACATTCTTCACGGTCCCGCCGACGGTTTTCCAGGCCGGACCGGGTTTGCTGTCGTGCTGTCCCGCCTTCGGAGCCTCTTGAACCGCAGGGATTGATCCGATTGACGAGGCCGCCGCAGCGGCAGATGAATGAGACGACGATTTCTTGGGACTCTTTGCCAGCGCTGGTGTCGTTGCCACAGCCATTACAGCCAGGGTGGCGACTAAGACCGGCAGAATCTGTGTCTTCCTGTTTGTTTCCATCGAGAACCTCCTTGGAATTGGACATCGTGCTCATCCAGAATTGTCGGAACAGCAAGGCATATGCCTGAGGGCTTTATCGAGAAACCTGTGCATTATCTGCCTGTTAGATGGCCTGGCTAAGGTGGGTCACCTACGTGGACGAGAAAATGGGGAAAAAACGGCAACGGCCTGTGCAAATCTGCCCATGATGGCCTCCAGGTTTACTTGCCACGGTTTTCCTTCTCTCTCAGTCGGCCATCAGCGATGCCGCGACTTTCTGAAAATCAGTATCTAGCGCAGCTTCTTCTGTTTCATTATCTTCATTTAGGTGGAATTCCATCTGTCCCAGTTACCCCGCGATTTATTTCGGGAGATTTGCCAAGCACCTCAGCGCTGCGCTTGTGGATTGCACCTAATTGAATGACGTCGTATTTCTGGGCCCTCACCATATTGTCAGCCGGATCCTCTTCTTCGCGTTGACAGGGGGAGTGAGTGCAATGGCCAAACATCAAGGAGACCACGATGGAGAAGAGGCTTGCCGCTGTAAGCGCGATGGTGCTGGTGATGACCGGTATGGTCTATGCCGAAAGGAGTGAGACGCCGAGGATTGACCAGGGGCAGGCGAACTAGGAGCGGCGGATCGACCAAAGTAGTGCCAGCGGGCAACTGAATGAGCGGGAAGCCGCCCGACTGAACCATCGGCAAGATTGGATCGACAAGATGGAGAACAAGGTAAAGACCGACGGGAGGATGACCAACAAAGAGCGAGCCAGGATCGAACATGCGCAGGACCGTGCGGCGCGTCACATCGCTCGGGAGAAGCACGATCGTCAGGGTGCGCGGCACCGGTAAGTCGAGCGGTGTGATTGGGCGATTCAGGGCGAGTAGCTTCAACGTCGTACAATTGCACTGATGTCCTGGTCAACGAGCTGGGACGTCAGCGGTGTCTTGTGACCGGATGCATACACTGCCGGCAATGGGTTTCGGTCGGTTTCGAATATGGAGCGAGGTTGCTACAATGACACCCCATGAAAGGTCGGATGTCTGGTCGTAATCTGCTGCGTCGCCTCTCTCGAAAGCGTCTATCCCTCCTTCATGAGCTTGGAATTCTTGCGGACGAGCGGGGTATGTCTCTGTATCTCGTCGGTGGCGTGGTACGGGATCTGTTGCTGAGGCGGGAGAATTGGGATCTCGATCTTACGCTGGAAGGTGACGGCATCGCCTTCGCACGGCTGGTGGCCGACCGGTATGGGGCGGGGCTGGCGGTGTTTGAACGGTTTGCGACGGCCCGACTCGTCCTGCCCAACCGTCTCAAGATAGATATTGCCTCGACCCGCCGGGAGTCCTATGTAAAGCCCGCTGCGTTGCCGGATGTCGCAGCGGCTTCGTTACAGGAGGATCTCTATCGTCGAGACTTCACGATCAATGCGATGGCGATCCAGCTGAATCCCGCCACGTTCGGGGAGCTGCATGACCCCTATGGGGGGCAGCGCGATCTCAAGGCAAAGACTATTCGCGTGCTCCACGGAGGAAGTTTTTTTGACGATCCGACCCGCATCTTCCGTGCGATACGCTTCACTCAGCGATTTGGTTTTTCCCTAGAACCGTCGACACGAGGCTTGCTCGAAGAGGCTGCTGCCACCAATCTTATTCAGCAACTCTCAGGCCCGCGTCTCTGCAACGAGATCTTCTTGTTATTGGGCGAGCGCGACCCCCGGAAGCCGATCAAGCGTCTTGCCTTCCTGAGACTCTTGCGATTCTTGCATCCTCGCCTCCGGTATACGAATAAAGGTGAGCGCATCGTCGCTGTGCTTCCTCGAGCCTTGGCCTGGTGGAAGAAACAGTGCCCGGATCATGGGGTCGAACGGCCGCTCGTCTATCTCATGGCGATTCTTTCGAAGGCGGGTCCGGCCGTTCTCCGGTCGGTGACCCAGCGGCTGCAGTTGTCTTCTCTGCAATCCAAAGCCGTCGAATGGGCCGGGCGAAGGACGGATCGGCTGGTCCAAGTGCTGGAACAAACCAAAGACATGCGGCCGGCACAGGTCTATCGCCTCCTGGCTGATTTACCCGATGACGCGCTGGTGTTGCTTGTGGCAAAGGGGTTGGCCATGCGGAAAGTCGGAGGAGGACACCGACTCACGCGGCGACTCTCTCGGTTCCTCAAGCACGATCGTCTGGCGACGACCATCTTGAGGGGGGAAGATCTCAAACGGCTCGGGTTGGAGCCGGGGCCGCAGTTCAAAACGATTCTGGATCGTTTGCTCGATGCGCGGCTAAACGGCCGCGTAAGAACCGAGTCAGACGAGCGGGCATTCGTCCATCGTGTGGCGCAAAAGCCAGGTTGACCCGAGTGGTTTCCCTCTACTGGCGTAGCCGCAGATCGTCCTCGATTTTCCCGGACAGGTCGTTCAAGGCGGATTGCACCGCGCTGTTGATCGGGCCCTGGTCGTCTTCTTTTCCAGCTCGCACGACGTGCCCTGTCGATTTTCCAGGACCGAGATAACTACTGAGCTTTCCCGTGAGAGGATCGGTGAGCGTGGCATCGATGCGGGCTATGTAGACCGGGATCGCAGCACAAGATTATCTTGGGGAAATTATTGGGCGCGCCTATTGATGGAATGATGACAACCGAGGCGGAGGAACGCGCCTATGCTCAGAAGCAACTCGGTCTATGAGCAAGCCGTGCTGTCAGCTAATTCAGCGAGGTGATGGACAGGGACACTTCATGTGGGAGCAAGAGCGTCACGTTCGCCTGGTGCGTGGGGTCCGGTTGAATGAGGGCAAACAATGGCACCGGCTGAGGCACCCTGCTCGGGGGCAAGGGTAGCAGAACCGGAAAGTCGAGCAACGGCGAAACCGTCGTCAGACTGGCCAGACGCAGACGAAAGGCCATCAGAATGTCGCGCAACCGGCTGGTTTGATCTTCTTCGGGGAGTGATTGATTCGTGACAATTCCCAGTTCCCAGAGCGGTCGGGTGATCGTGACAGGGAATGAGATGCCGAGTTGCAGGGCGGTCGGTGTCACGTCGATCAAGGTCCCGGCCTGAATCGCCGCTTCCCGGTCGCGAATGGCCGGAGATATTACACTCCCCTCCACCAAGTCTTGACCCCCGGCGTGCTCGTCCGCGAGAGGTTCTTGAGGCTGGAGAGGCTCGCTCTGCGCGGAAGGAGCCTCCGCGGGTTCTTCGACATGAGAAGGAGTTGGAATCGCGGCGTCCGCGTGCGGCAAGGCCTTCACGATACCATCATAGACCGCTCGGGCTGAATCAGACCATGCATCATTGAAGGGGCGGCCTGAAAATGCCGCATCGGCGGCTTTCTTCTCATCGTGGGTCAGGGCTTTGGGTTGTCGTGTGTTAATCATCGTATGAACATAAGCCCCTTTGGTCGGATGTCAAGGGCTGGTGTGTTTGAGGTCGACTTGGAAGCGGTTATTCCGGCAGAGGTTTGCCCTTGGTCTCAGGTGCAAAGATTAAGACCACTAATCCTACCAGATAAATCAATGCCACAGTGCTTGCGGCTCGCCCAAAAGTGCCGAGTTCCATCACCAGCCAGCCGGTGAGAAACGGCGAAGCGGACGCCAGCACACGCCCGGCATTGAAGCAGAAGCCGGCGCCGGTGGCACGCAGCCTGGTGGGGTAGAGTTCTGGGAGATAGATCGGAAACCCGCTGAAGATGCCGTTGTTGAAAAATCCCAGCAGCGGCAACAACATCAAGACGCCGGCATAGGTCGTCGGCAGCAGATAGGTGATCGGCAGCATGACGAAGCTGCCGAGGCACATGAAGGCAAACACTGCGCGCCGTCCAAAGCGATCCGCCAGCGGGCCAAACCCCAAATAGCCGAAGAGGGCTCCCCCGTTGAGTGCCATGATGCCGTAACTTACAGAGGCCGACAAGATCGCGGCATCTGAGCCCTTGAGATCTGGTAACTCGCGGATGAGGGTGGGCGCCCAGTTTGTCGACCCCCACAATCCAAAGACGGCGACGAACGCCAGCGCGGATCCTACGATAGTTGACCGTCTCAAGGGGGGACGAAAGATGTCGGTCACATGTGTGGGGCTGATCGTTGCGTTCCGGTCGTGGGCCTTTGCCCAACGGTCCGGCTCCTTCACATGCCAGCGAACCAGCAATGACACAAAGGCCGGGAGTACGCCGATTATAAACATCACCCGCCAGCTATAGCCCTCCAACAGTAAATTGAAGGAGGCAGCGAGGAAGAACCCGACCGCCCAGGCTGACTGGAGAATGCCCGCGGCCTTCGCTCGTTTCTCATCCGGCCAGGTTTCAGCGACAAGCGCCGCGCCGGCCGCCCATTCCCCGCCGATTCCCAGGGCGGTCAGAAAGCGATAGATGGCCAGATGCCACCAGTCCTGGGACAGCGCGGCGAGTCCGGTGAAGACCGCATAGATGAGGATCGTGATGACGAGGGTCTTTGCGCGACCTAGATAGTCCGCCACCACGCCGAAGAAAATCCCGCCGATAGCCCAGCCGATGAGAAAGATGGAGAAGATGATTCCCCCGTACCAGCCGATCTGCTCAGAAGAGACAGTCCCGCCGGGGGACTGGAGTAAGTCATGCAGAGCCGGGTGGAGGACGATCGCATAGATCGTCGCGTCCATCGCATCGAATACCCAGCCAAGCCATGCGATAAAAAGGACGAGCCACTGGTATCGCGTGATGCTGTGCCACCAAGATCTTGCTACCACAACATCAGCCTCACCTGGTTCCAGACAAGAAGCCAGGGACTCGGGGCAGGGGCAAAGATTCTTTCCGCTCGCCGCGCCTCATGTGCCTCATGCCTTTAAGGGTCGCGCCAGGCTAAGAGGCTTGCATCGGGGTGTCAAGGTGCACTGCTGAAGGGTGCATGGTATAGTTGCCGCCATGGCAAGAATCGACTTCTACCGGGTGTTGGGGATTTCGCGCGACGCGTCCGATGATGCGATCAAGAAGGCCTATCGGAAGCTGGTATTTCAGCACCACCCTGACCGCAATCCCGATAGCAGTCATGCCGAAGCAAAGATCCGTGAGATAAACGCGGCTTACGAAGTCGTCGGTGACCCGGACAAACGTCGAAGCTATGACCGACTCAATTGGGGGGATGAAACGGAACGGGATGAAGCGGCTGATCCGGCCGTCATTCTCGATGAGATGGAGAAGAAGCTCTTCGAGGAAGGGCGAAAAGAAGTGTTTGCGGTCTTGATGAAAGACGTCAAGCGGATCAAGGCAGAACTGGCCGTGATTCGTGAGCGGACTGTGGCGGATCAAGGGTATGACACGTTCAAGGAAAAGATAATCCAGGATCGGGCATCGGAGGTCATGGAGGAGCTTACCACCTCTGAGATGGATGGGCGCAAACAGCGACTCGTCGAAGTGGCGACGGAGATGATGCTGTCCCAAGGCGTGGTCAAACGAGGCGATGTGGGAGGTGTCAGATCGCTAAGTGGACGTCTCGAGGAGGTGTTCCGGAAAGGCCGGCTGAAGGGCTTTGCCGCCGCGCTGGAGTTGTTTTATGAGCGGCGTTAGAAGTGCGACGTAACACGGCAGACGTAAAAAGTGAAACGTGCAGAGTCCAGCTCGGAAATCCTTTCACGTCTCAGGTGTAACGCTTCACATCTTCGAAAGAGGTCCTGCGACAAATTTGCCCGCCTGCATCACCCCGATAATCCGGCTGCGGTCACGGAGCAGGTCAATGCGACGAAGCGGATTTCCCTCGAACAGCAGAAGATCAGCCACTTTCCCCTTCTCGATGGTTCCCACCTGGTCCTGAATCCCGATCAAGCGTGCGGCAGCAGAGGTTGAGGCGAGAATCGCCTGCATCGGGCTCATTCCGAAGGCGACCATCCGCTCGAGTTCCTGGGCGTTCTGGCCGTGAAAGTTAAAGGGTGTCCCCGCATCCGTGCCCATCGCAATCCGGATTCCGTACCGCAGGGCGTTTTTGAAGCTCACGGCATGACGTTTCGTCATCGCTTTTGCCTTGTGGCGAGCACTGTCCGGCACACCGCACCCCAGTCGGCAGGCGGCGGTGGTGGCCAGCGCAGAGAGTGTCGGCACCATGAAGACACTATGCTGTTTCATCATGGTCGCTGCTTCTTCATCCATGAGCGTAGCATGCTCGATCGAATGGACTCCGGCTCGGACAGCATTCTTCATCCCCGACGATCCGTGGGCGTGGGCGGCGACTTTCCGCCCGGCTCGCTGCGCTTCCTCCACGGCGGCCTGAAGTTCTTCCACAGTCATTTGAGCCTGGTCCGGCGAGGTGCCGGGCGTGAGGACACCGCCTGAGGCGATGACTTTAATGACGCCGGCCCCGGCGGCGATTTGTTCGCGCACGACGGCTCGTACTTGTTGGACTCCTTCCACTTCCTGGCCGATAAATCGAGCGTGGCCGCCGATCATGCAAATCGCCAGGCCCGCTCCGACAATGCGGGGCCCGGGAACGAGGCCGCTGTCGATGGCCTGTTTTAAGGTAAAGATGGAATGGTCTCGCGAGCCCACGTCGCGCACGGTGGTGACGCCTGCCTCCAAGGTCTGGTGCGCAGCTCGGCTCGATTTGAGCAGCGTCAGCGAGGGCGTCTCTTTGGCCATCGCGTTGACGACATCCGGTTCCGCACCGAGGCAGAGATGCACGTGACAGTCGATCAACCCCGGTAATAGCGTCAGGCCTCGGCCATCGATCTTGATCGCCCCACGTGGAAGGGAGACGTCTCGTTCCGATCCGACTGCGGCAATCGTGGTCCCGCGAATGACAACCGTGGCCCGTTCGATCGTCCGACCGGTCCCGTCGATGACGCGGACTGAGCGGATGGCAACGGACTTCATCATGGTATATCGATGGGAATGGTGATGATGATGCCGCCCATCACATCGCCGACTTTGAAGTCGCGGCGCGGGCTGTTGGGATGTTCGTTGTGACAGGTCACGCAGGTCTGGGCCACCGCACGGTCCGGATAGACCGTTTGATAGTAGCGGCCTCCGTCGAGCCTGACGAACCCCCCGAAGGGTTTCGACGGATCTTGGGCGACGGCTTCGAGCCCTTTTCGCTCAAAATCTGTTGTCGCTCCATTCCAGACGTAGATAGGCGTCATGCTGGCGAGCCGGAACGTGAACTTGAGATCCTTTTGAGCGACAAGGCGTCCCGACTCCAAGAGAAACTGTGCGGGAAGAGGGACGCCCTTTTCGTCTCGCCAATGTTCGACGGCCTCGGCAAGACCAGTCTTGTGGAGTTTGTCGACGACGTTTTCGGTGTAGTTGGTCCGGTTGGCTTCGATGACTGCATGGATGTAGGACGCGGCCTTGTCCGGTGGCAGGAGATCCGACTTCATGTGATTGGCCAACGTCAGGGCAAAGATCCAGTAGGCGACCACAGCGACGAAGGCAAAGGCTCCGCCACCGAGCACCCAGAGTAATGGCTTGTTAGTCATGGAATTGATGTCCTTTGTCGTCAGGATGCCGTGCGGTTATAGACCCGTGCTGCAGCCTGGAGCGAGACCCCGGGAGTGGACAGCCAGCCTCCGCGGATAAAAATTTCTTCCAGCGCGTTGAGCAGGGTCAAGACATGAGCTTCAGTCGATGATTCACCCATCAAGCCGATGCGCCAGACCTTTCCCTTGAGTGGGCCGAGCCCGCCGCCGATTTCAATGCCATAGGTCGCGAGCAGGCTTGTCCGTATCTCTGCTTCAGGGATATGAGAGGGGACCGTGACGCAGGTCAACATCGGGAGTCGATATCCAGCCGGGGGAAGGGGCGGGAGCCCGAGTTCGGTCAAGCCCGCAATCAAGGCCTCGCAATTGAGCTGATGGCGAGCGAAGCGGGCAGGCAATCCCTCTTCTTCGACGAGGCGCAACGCTTCCCGCAGGGCATAGAGCATGGAGATCGGAGCCGTGTGGTGATAGGCTCTGGTGCCTTCGGCCCAGTAGTCCGCGATCAAGGCCATATCCAAGTACCAACTCTGGCAGGGGCTGCGCCGGGCTCTGATGGCGGCCAGCGCGCGCTCGCTCAGGGTGAAGGGAGACAAGCCCGGCGGACAGCTCAGACATTTCTGCGTGCCGCTATAGCAGACATCGATGCCCCAACGATCGATCTCGACCGGTGCGCCTCCCAGCGAGGTCACGGCATCGACGAGGAAGAGCGTGTCATGGTCGCGGCAAAGACGGCCGATCGGCTCAAGCGGCTGCCAGGCGCCGGTCGAAGTTTCTGCATGCACGATGGCCAGGGCTTTCACCGGGCCGGATCGGCGCAATGCCAGTTCAATGGCCTCAGGCTCTATGATCTGTCCCCACGGGGCTTCCACGCGAATGGCTTTACCGCCGCAGCGTTCGACGATGGTGGCCCATCTCGTGCCAAACACGCCATTGACCCCGACGATCACCGCATTACCCGGCTCAACGATATTCACGATCGAAGCTTCCATCCCGGCAGAGCCGGTGCCGGAGACCGCGATGGTGAAACGGTTCTTGGTCTGAAAGACGAAGCGCAACAGGGCCTGGATGTCGTTCATGACCCCAAGAAATGCTGGGTCCAAATGGCCGAGCAGAGGAGTTGAGAGCGCGCGCAGGACTCGCGGGTGCACCATGCTCGGCCCCGGGCCAAGGAGCAGCCGGCGTGGGGGAACAAAGTTCTGAACTGGCATATCACTCCAGATCTAACAGGATGCCGAAAAAGTCCGCCAGCGTTAGAATGTTAAGGCTCAGGTTGCGGTTGAGATTCAGCAAGTCGAATCTTCGCTCAACCTGGACCTCGACCTCAGCCAGCCTCGCTTGCATCGGCCTTGCTGGACGACCTTTTTGAGCATCCTGTACAGGATTACTCCTGTCGCCTCAGACGCGGGGACCATCGAACGGCCGTCTGGCCTAATTTAGTTTTCCCCAAGCCTGCGAAGAAATCCTCACAGTATAGCGGAGTTCAGTCGCCTTCTGCCATGGGTATTCTAGCGGGTCTCTCTTGTCGATTAGTCATTCCGAGGGGGTTTCGAGCTTGAAAAACAGCATGTTATAGTCCAACGGTGATGGAATCAGCCGCTGTTTCTCTCAACGAACCACAGCAGTCCAAGTCTTGGTGGCGAGCCACAGACGCGCCGCCGCCAATCGGGATCTATTCCGGGCGGTTCTCGTCCTCGGTCACGCTGTTGTCTGCGCTCTTCCTCATGGTGGCTCTGGCGTCGGTTGTCTGGCTGTCGGCATCGGCAACCAGGCTGGATCGGATCGAGTCACCCGAGCGGGCGCTCAGTCTGATGGTCAGTCGGACCATGGATGTGCAGGAAGGACTCAAGCGTGCGCCCCAGTGGGAACAGCAGCTCTTTGCCTGGACCTCCGGCGACAACGAGACTGAACGAGCGCAGGAGATTGGATGGTATCAAGAACTGGCTGAGATCTCTGAAGACCCGTTGGTGCCGCTTCAGTTGGCGATTCTTCAAGCCGAGGCCGGTCATGTTTCGCAGGCGCTCCTCTCCGCGCATGAGTGGGCAGGGGCAGAAGCCCCGCTTCCTCAGTTCGGCGATCTACTGATGGCCGCATATGGTGAAGGACCGCTTCATGACGCTGATAGGTATGTTTTGTGGCAAGCAGAGGTGGCAGAAGTGTTGCCTGCCGGCTGGTTTTATGATCGCCTGGCTGAACGTTTGGCACGCCGTGCCAACGATGCCGCCCTCATGGCGAGGATTCAGGACCAGGCGGCTGTGCGTGCCGACCGCCGGTTTGTCTGGTCGCATCGCTTGACGCTCGTTGAACTCGGAGCGATGGCCGTCGGCACCTTGGTGTGCGTGCTGCTCTGGTTCAGACGGAATGAGCCTTCCAGTTTCGTTCGGCTCCATGAACCGGGTGTGCCGCCGCCGTGGCCGGGCGGCGTCGGCGCGGCGGTGTTGCTGCGCGGAGGCGCGATCGGTGCAATGCTTACGGCGCTGTTTTTGATCTATGCGCCGCCTGACAATGCCTCGCTCCGGGCGTTGGCCATTCCCTTGACGAATCTCCCGTTACTCCTCTTGGCCTATCGTCATCTCTTCCGGCCGGCCGGCATGACGTTCGATGAAGGATTTGGGTTGGAAATCGGATGGGCCCGTGTCGGCCGTCTGATGGCCGCGGTATTGGCAGTGGTGGCTGCTGGTTTGTGGGGCGAGTGGGTGATGGATCGGTTGTCGGAACCTTTCCATCTGACGAGTCACTGGACCGAATGGTTCGATGCAGATCTCGTCTGGGCCTCGCCTTCCCTGACGGCCATGAGTTTAGTCGAATACGTGATTTTTGCGCCCGTATTTGAGGAACTCGCGTTTCGTGGGCTCCTGTTCGCCATCCTGCGCCGAAAGTTCCGCTTCATGCCGGCGGCGCTGATCAGCGCGAGCATTTTCGCCATCGCACATGGCTATGGATTGGTCGGCTTCATCAGCGTCCTGTGGAGTGGCGTCCTCTGGGCCTGGACGTATGAAAAAACAGGAAGTCTGCTGCCTGGTATCTTGGCCCATGCCATCAATAATCTGCTGGTGTGTCTTGCCGTGATGGCCCTCCTCCGCTAGCAGGCTTGTGAAAACGGCCCCCAACGTCGTTCTCCGCTCTCCAAAGCCCTCAACGTACCCCAGAGGGTACGCCTCCGGTTTTGACTCGCCTGCGGCCTTGTTGGATGACCGTTTTGACAAGCCTGCTTACGAGTGTGGACGTGTTGATTCAATGAGATCGAGTGCTTCGTACAAATGGGAATGCCGAAACCGATAATCCAGCTCAGAACGAAGTTTGGCGTTGCTGATTCGTTTTCCCGGTGAGGGGTCTTCATTTGCTGGTGCCGCGGTCACGCCCCATCGCTGCTGAGCGGTGATGCAGATCTCATTCCAGGTGTAAGGTTGGCCATCGCTGACGTTGTACACCTCGCCGGGCTTCCCTTTGTTCAACGCAAGCAGACAAATGGAGGCCAAATCCTCCGCGTGAATGAGGTTCACATATTTGCGTGAGGGGCCGACGCGGCCCTGCCTGATCCAATCCAGCGGGTTCCGCCCAGGTCCGTAGATTCCTGCCACGCGCAGCACGATGGCGCCGTGTTCGTTTCGTAAGTACTCTTCCCCTTCCACTCGCGGCTTGGTCAGGTCGATCGCGGCCGATTCGTCAACCCAGGGCGGAGGATACTCGGTCGATCGACTCGGTGCATCGTACGCTGACGTGCTTCCTAAAACGACAATGCGTCGAGGCGGCCCGTCGAGCGTGCGTGCGAAGGCCTGTACCTGTTCTAGGGGTGTGGCGGGAAAACACCAGAGGAGATCGGCGCCCGCAGGAATGTTGCGCCAGGTCGAGGGCTGTTCCAAATCGAACCTCATGCGCTGTTCCGAAGGAATGCCTGCGAGATTGTTCAGGGGATTCCTGCTGGTGGCATGGACAGTCCATCCCTGCGAGGTTCCGATACGGTACAGCATGCGTCCTGTGTAGCCAGAACCCAGCACAACGAGCGGTGATGTCACCTGTCGCGTCACTCAATACCCCCCATCCGTAAGGTTGGCCCATGTTTTCATAATTGCGTAAGATGGCACAACTGTTGCTCCAAAGAGGAATTGGTAGGAGAATGCCCCGTATGAAATCCATTGTGTCTGCGTTGTCGATCCTTGCCCTTGGGTTCGGACTCTTAGGCTGTTCAAGCGGTGGGAGCGGAGGCGGCGTCACGTTTACCATCACGACGACCGCGGCTCCATTTGGAGTCATCGGCAATGCCTATACGGCAACATTGGCCACCACTGGTGGCACCGCGCCGTTGACCTGGATGTTGTTTGGCGGCCTCTTGCCGGCCGGCTTGTCCCTCAATCCAGGCACGGGCGTCGTAAGCGGCACCCCGACGGCGGAGGGAAATTCGACCGCGGTATTCACTGTAAGAGACAGCACAGGTAAGACCGCGACCGGTTCAGTGTTGTTTGCCGTGCATACGAGGACGGATCGCGTGTCGGTGGATAGCAATGGTACAGCGGGGAACGGCGCCAGTTCGGCTCCTTCCAGCAGCAGTGACGGAAGCCTCGTGGCCTTCGTGTCGCAATCGACAAATTTTGTGACGGGAGTCAACGGTTCGCAAGTGTACGTCCAAAACCGGCAAACGAATCAGATCGAACTTGTGTCTCGGGACAACAGCGCGAGCGTTGTGATTGTTGATGGAAATGGTGTGAGTAATGCACCCACCATGAATACTGATGGGCGCTTCGTTGCGTTTGTGTCTCAAGCCACCAATCTATTGGCGCCCGGGACTCCGGCGGTGCCAGCGGGACAGCAGATCTATGTGCGCGACCGCCAGACGGGCCTGACAAGTCTGGTATCCGTGGATAACAACGTGACGTCCAATCCCGGTAATGGCTTCAGCAGCGCCCCGTCGGTCAGCGCCGATGGGCGCTTCGTTGCGTTTGTGTCTCAAGCCACCAATCTATTGGCGCCCGGGACTTCGGCGGTGCCAGCCGGGCAGCAGATCTATGTGCGCGACCGCCAGACGGGCCTGACAAGTCTGGTATCCGTGGATAACAACGTGACATCCAATCCCGGTAATGGCTTCAGCAGCGCCCCGTCAGTCAGCGCCGATGGGCGCTTTGTCGCGTTCGTGTCCTTGGCGACGAATCTCCTGGCTCCCGGGATCCCCGCCGTCGCCGGTCAACAGATCTATGTTCGAGACCGGCAGGTTAATCAGACGAGTCTCGCGTCCACCGACAACAACGCGGCCCCCAATCCGGGGAATGGTGTGAGTAGCGCTCCATCCATTAATGGTGATGGAAGCGTCGTGGCGTTTGATTCTCTCGCGACTAACTTGTTGGCTCCGGGGGTACCTTCTGTCACGGGCCGACAGGTTTATGTGCGCAATCGGACGGCAAACCAGACAAGCCTCGTTTCCGCGGATAACAACGTGGTGCCCAACCCGGGCAACGGAGTCAGTCGCACGCCATCGATCAGCTCGGATGGCCGCTTCGTCGCGTTTACGTCTCTATCGACGAATTTATTGGCACCGGGCATTCCGGCAGTGGCTAGCCAACAAGTTTACTCTCGCGATCGCCAGATAAATCAAACGAATTTGGTATCCCAAGACAATACGAGCACCGACGTCGCCGGTAATGGCGTAAGCGATACGCCTGTGACAAACAGCGACGGTCGCTTCGTCGCGTTCTTCTCTCAAGCCAGTAATTTGGTTGCCGGTTCAGCCGCGTTCTCCGACATCTATGTCCGAGCACTCCCCTAGCCGGTGGAGCTTCCTCTGGCGGCGTGGTACGATCACGTGCTATGCCCGTCTCGCGATTTCATCCTCTCATCGCCGATTGGTTTACCACACAGGTTGGCCAGCCCACCGATGTCCAGGTTCAGGCTTGGCCGGCCATTCAATCGGGGGCTGACGTACTAATTGCTGCGCCGACTGGTTCCGGCAAAACGTTCGCCGCTTTTCTTTCCTGCATCGATCACCTCTTCAAACAAGCCCTTGCGCGTGAGCTCGATGACCACACGCAGGTGCTCTACGTCTCACCCCTGAAAGCGCTCAGCAACGATATCCAGAAAAACCTACAGCAGCCGCTTGCTGAAATCGGCAACGCAGCGTTGTCTGCCGGGCTCTTGATGCCGGAACTCCGTGTTGTGGTCCGCACCGGTGACACCCCGATGACGGAGCGCCAGCAGATGCTCAAGCGGCCACCCCATATCCTCGTCACGACGCCGGAGTCGCTCTATATTTTATTGACGGCAGAGAAGAGCCGCCGACTACTTCAGACAGTCAGGACTGTCATCGTCGATGAAATCCACGCTATTGCGCCGAATAAACGAGGCGCCCACCTGGCTCTGTCGCTGGAGCGATTGGAAGCGCTGACGCTCACGAAACCTCAACGCATCGGGCTCTCCGCGACGCAACGGCCGATCGAAACCATTGCCCGATTCCTAGTCGGAAATCGGCAGCCGGCACAGACGTCCCTGTTCGCACCCCTCACGTCTGACGCCTCACCCCTCGCGAGTCCTTGCCGGATCATCGACGTGGGGCACAAGCGTGAGATGGATCTGGCCGTGGAAGTACCGAAGGACGAACTGAGCGCCGTAGCCACGAACGCGATTTGGGCCGATGTCTATGACCGCGTCGCCGAACTGGTTCGGCAGCATCGCTCGACCCTGGTCTTCGTCAATACGAGGCGCCTCGCCGAACGAGTGTCGCACTCCCTGGAAGAACGACTAGGGGATTTGGGCGCCGACGTCGTTGCGGCGCACCACGGCAGCCTTTCGCGCCAGATTCGGTTGTCGGCCGAAGAGCGGCTCAAGAGCGGGAAGACGCGCGTCGTCGTCGCAACGGCCTCGCTGGAACTCGGCATCGATATCGGCACCGTGGACCTAGTCTGTCAGATCGGTTCGCCCCGCGCGATCGCCACCTGTCTGCAGCGGGTTGGCCGGGCCGGTCACTGGATCAAGGCCATTCCCAAGGGCCGTCTCTTTGCGATGACGAGGGATGACTTGCTCGAATGTGCGGCGCTGATGCGGGCAATCCGAACAGGAGTCCTGGATCGCATTGCCGTGCCGGAGGCTCCGCTCGATATTTTGGCGCAGCAGCTGGTGGCAGCAGCGGCGACTCAGACCTGGCAGGAAGACGATCTGTTCGATCTCTGCCGACGGGCCGATCCCTATCGAGCGTTGGTTCGTTCGGAGTTCGATCAGGTGCTGAGAATGTTGGCGGACGGGATTGCGACCAATCGCGGGCGTGGTTTGGCCTATCTGTTCCACGATCGGATCAATCGTCGTGTTAAAGGCCGAAGAGGGGCGCGACTTGCGGCGATCACGTCCGGCGGGGCCATCCCGGACACAGCGAACTATGCCGTGGTCGCGGAGCCTGAAGGCACGGTCGTGGGTTCGGTCGATGAAGACTTCGCGGTGGAGAGTCTGGCCGGCGACATCATGTTGCTGGGCAACACCTCGTGGCGCATCAAGGGCATAGAGATGGGCAAGGTGCGGGTGGAGGACGCCCACGGAGCACCGCCCAACATTCCCTTCTGGCGCGGCGAGGCGCCGTCACGGACTGCGGAACTCTCCTTGGAGGTGGCAACATTACGGCAATCAATTGCCGATCGGGTATCTGCTATCGATTCTGCCAGCGGCTATCAGCGATCAGCGATCAGCTGGTTGAAGGAGGAGTGTGCGTTAGATCAGCGTGGAGCACAACAGGCCATCGAGTACGTATTGGCAGGCAAGGCTGTGCTTGGAACGGTGCCGACGCAGCAGACGATCGTTGCGGAGCGGTTCTTCGATGAAAGCGGCGGGATGCAGCTCGTCTTGCACACGCCCTTCGGGGGCCGGATCAATCGGGCCTGGGGTCTCGCCTTGCGGAAGCGGTTCTGCGTGACTTTCGATTTCGAATTGCAGGCTGCGGCGACTGACAACGGGATCGTGATCTCGCTTGGAGAGAAGCACAGTTTTCCGCTCGATTCGGTGTTCGGGTTCCTGCACAGCCATACGCTTCGCGAGGTCTTGCTTCCAGCCGTGCTCCAAGCGCCGATGTTTATGACGCGCTGGCGCTGGAATGTCAGTCGCGCCTTGCTCCTGCTGCGCTTCTCCAATGGCAAAAAGGTTCCCCCGCAAATTCAACGGATGAAGGCGGAGGATCTTCTTGGCGCCGTTTTCCCTGATGCGATGGCCTGCCAGGACAATATAGTCGGCGAGCGGACCCGCCAGGTCCCGGATCATCCGCTCGTGAACGAGACCTTGCGGGACTGTTTCACGGAGGCGATGGATCTCGAGGGGTTGACCGCGCTCCTCAAGCAGATTGAAGCCGGAGCCATTCGCTGCGTGGCGGTCGATACGCCGGTGCCCTCTCCGTTCTCGCACGAGATCTTGAATGCCAACCCCTATGCGTTTCTCGACGATGCGCCGTTGGAAGAGCGGCGGGCGCGGGCGGTGGAGATGCGACGCACGCTTCCGGCTCAGTTGGCCGGCGAGGTCGGGGCGTTGGACCCCGCAGCGATTGAGGAGGTGCAGCGGGAGTCCTGGCCCGTCGTGCGCGATCCTGATGAATTGCACGATGCCTTGCTCACATTGCTCTGGCTGCCGGTCGAGGAGGTCAAGGACTGGGCGATCCATCTGCCGCGCTTGATCGAAGAGGGGCGCGCGGTTGAACTCAACGTGACGAGTGAGGGGTTAGGGGTGAGGGGCGAGGCGCAAGAAGCAAGAGGGTGGGTGGCGACGGAGAATCAGGCACAGGTGGAAACGGTATTTGCGAGCGGCGATGACAAGACGATCGATGCCATCGTGCTCGGCTGGATGGAAAGCATCGGGCCGATCACGTCTCAAGAGCTGGCTGCTCGTCTGCATCTGCCTTCCGACTCGATTCATGGCTCGCTGCTTCGCCTGGAAAATTCCGGTCAAATTCTCCGAGGACAATTTACCCCTCACGCCTCGTCCCTCACGCCTCATAGCATCGAGTGGTGCCACCGCCGGCTGCTGGCGCGCATTCATCGTCTGACCATCGGCAGATTGCGAAAAGAAGTTGAGCCGGTGACTGCGGCGGGGTTCATGCGATTTTTATTTCAATGGCAACATGTCTCCTCCGGGTCGCGTCTCCACGGAGAGGCCGGTCTCTTGGATGTCATTGCCCAGTTGGCCGGCTTCGAAGCCGCAGCCTCGGCCTGGGAGCCGCACCTCCTCAGGACGAGGCTGGCGAAGTATGAGCCGGAATGGCTCGACCGGCTCTGTCTGAGCGGCGCGGTGAGTTGGGGGCGGCTCAGTCCTCATCCACGGTTGGCTCAGGAATCAGCCGGCACTCCTGGCCGACGGATTGTCCCTACGGCGGTCGCGCCGATCAGCTTGTTCCCACGGGAACAGGGAGGCTGGTTGCTTGCCGCATTCGGCGATGAGGGGCGGACGCAGACGCCCGATCCGCCGGCTGGATTGAGCGATGTCGCGCGCGACCTTTCCCGGGTCTTGCGCGACGGCGGGGCAAGTTTTTTTGCCGATCTCGTCCGGAGCACCGGCCGTCTGTCGTCGGAAGTCGAGGACGGACTCTGGGAGCTGGTGGCGGCAGGATTGGCGACGGCGGACGGTTTCGACAACTTGCGCGCGCTCATGGACCCGCGCCGTCGGCGGGCGGAAGGACGGGAGCGGTCTCGCCGGCCTCGACACTCGGCCGGTCGGTGGTCATTGCTCCGAATCGCCATCAGCCATCCGCTATCGGCTCACGCCACTCAGCACTCAACATTCAGTCCTCAGCACGCGGCTATCGAGCCCGTCGCTCGCCAGTTGTTGCGCCGATACGGCGTGGTGTTTCGCGATTTGTTGGGGCGGGAGTCGCTGGCATTGTCCTGGCGCGATCTGCTGGTGCAGTACCGGAGGATGGAGCTGCAAGGCGAGATCCGTGGGGGGCGGTTTGTGGGCGGCTTCACCGGCGAGCAGTTCGCGTTGCCGGAGGCCGTCGAATCATTGCGGGCGATGAGAACTGGGAACGAGTCGGGTGCCGCTTCTCACGACATCAAACTGTCCGCCAGCGATCCATTGAATCTCGCAGGAGTCATCTTGCCAGGCCCGCGCGTGCCCGCAGTGCCGTCGAATTTCGTGGTGTTTCGTGACGGGGCGTTCGTGCGAGCCGTTCTGGGGCGGGAGTCAGCGGATAGGTTGCCTGAGCAGACTGAATGGAGCGGGCAGGCCAAGCAGGTCAGGCAGGAATAGCCAGCAAGGGGCTGCGCGCACCACGGATCACCCGTTCGGTGGTGCTTCCGCGAAGCAGGTCGAACAGGCTGGAATGTCCTTCCGTCATCATCACGATCAGGTCCACGTCGAAATCCGCTCCCGCAGCCAAGATCCACTCGACCGGATCGCCCTTGGCGACGAGCGTTTCCCACGACCAGCCGGGACGCTCGGGGTTGGTGAACTTTGGGGGATCGGCTTCCTTCCCAAGGTGCACCAGCTCGAATAACACTTTCTCGCTGCCCAGCGTGCTCGCCAGCTCTGCGGCAAGATCGATGGCCGGTTGCGGGTGCGGTTTATGGGCGATCGGGATTAACACCCGGGTCAGATTCGTGTTGCCTGTTTCCGCTGAGACGAACCCCTCGACGCCGGCCGGGACAAAGAGCGTCCTGGCGTGGGTGCCGCGAACCAAGGGCTCGGCGATCGCGTGGTGCGTGAGCCGAGCGAAGCCTTCGCGCTGATGCGTGGACAACACTAACAGCTCTGTGGGGTGCGCCGTCAGCTGGCGGAGGATTGCGTCCGTGGCATTGTCTGCGACGGCGCGGACGCGTTTGATCTGGATGCCCAATTTCGCGACATCTTCCTTCGAACTGCCTTCCGGCAAGATTCCCCAGCGAGCGAGGAGTGGTCGGATGCGAGGGGACTCCTCGAAGTCTTGGCTCCCGATCGCGGGGTCGACGTGCATCATCGTCAGCTCTCCCTGCACGAGGCAGGTGAGCTTCACGGCATGGGCGAATGCCGCCGAGTCCTCGGCGGAGAAATCGGTAGGATGAAAAATTCGGCGAAATGGCAGCATCGGTGTGTCGAGCCTCCTTCAGTTCCCGGGAGCCTGTCCGATATCGACCGTTCTACTGCGGCGAACGAACCGCGATCATCTGCGTCGTTCTCGGCCAGAAAAAATCCTCAACGTATTCCAGCGAATATGCCTCCGGTTTTTCCAGGCCTGCGGCCTCGCATCTGGCCGCACCTCCTTCGCCTCGTCACGAACGGCAACGTCGGACAGGTTCCTAGCGAGCCAGCGTCCGGAATTGTTGAAGCCGGGCTTCGTGATCGGACGTCATGAGCGTCTCGAACGCACCCTGAGCCTTTGCGTAAAAGGCTGACTGCTGGTCGTTCGGGACTCCCAAGAGGGTACCGAGCGATGTGACATATTCCCCCTGTCCCCGGGCCAGGTCCTGTTCCACATTCGTCTGGTTCAAGGCCATGAAGGCGGTGAGCTTATGTTCGGGACGCAAGAGGCCGTCTTCAGTGAACCAGGTGCGACCGGACGTCGAGGCTGTGACGTTGGAGGTGGTATCCGTAATCTCATTAGTCGTGCCCTTGAGTGTGCAGCCTGACGCGAACAGCATGAGCACCGTGCTGCAAGTCAGTAATCCAGTCCAAAGATCGATCCGTCGCATTGGGAGACCTCCTCTGTGTGGAAGGGAACGGTTCCCTTCATCGTTGATCGGCTGCACTATACACCCCGTGAAATTCCACCTCAAGTTCCGTGGAGCCTACGCCGTTAGCACCGCAGCCGGCTGCTAAGAGGGGCCGGGTCGGCCAGCCTCCTCCCCCGTCACCTCTGCGATCTCGTTAGTTATTCCACAAGCGCTGATACCACTTCTTCTCGATCGGGGCTGATGCCGTCTCGATGTTCATCGTCCGGCGAATATCGCCGATGTTCCAGCCGGTCAGCGTTGCCAGCGCCTGTGCCTCCCGCTCATAACGCGCGCGGAACTGCTGACGATAGGCAGTGGCAGCCGCGTATTCGTCTGTGTCGGCCCAGGGGCAGGGAGTAGCCAGACCGTCCTTCTTGCTCGCAGGGCCCCGCGATGAAAAGGATGGGAAGGACACCCACGTTGGTCCTGTGCTCCCGGAACGCGCGCCCTCAGAAGGGCCTCGTTCGACGGCCGCACGTAGACCAACATGGGTGCCCTTCCAGGAGAGGAAAAGCAAGCGAGCTTGGAGGGATCAATTAGATGCCTGATGCTCCCTCGATGCGCGCAGTAAAGGACGATCAGGCTACCCCCTAGGAAAGGTGGCTAAGAATCGAGATTCAGGTTGGATAGTCTTCTGTGCTCGCGGAACCCGCACGAAGGTGCTGTGCTCGTCTGACGCGCGCACCAAGGGACCAATCTAGACCACCTGCTTTTTCGTGAGAGAGCGTTGGGACGGATGGCTCTCTGATCGGACAGATTGACATTTTAGAGGCCTCTGGCTAGGGTCCGACCTATCGGGCATGAAACACTGACTGTTCGGGAGCATATTTGATTGCAAAACTTGCTGACCTAATTCCAGATCCCAGTTCGGTCTTAGCTCTGGAAGTCGAAGAACTCGCTGGCGTTGCACTCGAACTGTTAACTTCGGTCGGGCCAGATGAACCACCGAGACTGCATCCGTCGGGTTTCACACACGCTACGACTATCGGGAACTATCCAGAGGGCCAGCGACGGGACATTGAATTCGCATTGATGGAAGGTTGGCAATGGCTTGCTCAGGAAGGGTTAATCGCACCCCAGCCAGGTAACTCGAACGGTTGGTATTTCATTACGCGCCGAGGGAAAAAGATCAAGAACCGTGAAGGGCTGGCTGCGTATCGAAACGCTGTGATTTTGCCCAGGAAAATCTTGCATCCCGCTATCGTACAGGCTTGCTGGTCCGCCTTTCTTCGAGGTGACTACGATACAGCTGTATTCCAAGGTTTCAAGGAGCTAGTGTAGTGCGTCCAACGCTTCTTTACATTTGGCGACTTTGCTCAGGATACGTTCCACAGACGCCGTCCAGACGAACACACGAGGGTTTTGGTTGTGATGGTCCAGGTAGTCTCTGATCGCGGCAATCAGTGCTGGGACACTGGTGA
>JAGXAR010000037.1 GCA_018971525.1 Nitrospirota bacterium | reverse complement strand
ATCTCCCCGGTCACGTCATTCGCTGTCGCACTCAGTCCCCCAGCCTCGACAGAGGACACTTGCCCCATGGCCTCAGTCAGCCCTCGCGGACCACTGAGAGCCATGACCGACCCGGCCACTCCGAGCGTTTTCAACAACTGCCGACGGTCGAGCATTTTGGACCAGAATTCTGTTTCCTGTTTTTTTGGTTTCATGGAAGCCTCCCCGGTTCGGTTGACGGCCTGAATATAGACCACGATGCCTTCTGGCTACGCGAACTTTACCGAATGAGCGATGCATCCAGCGGACCTCTTCCTCATTTTATATCGGGTGGCCCGTTTGGCCTCCAACTGCGCGCGTCGAACGACCACTGCTCATCCATCTTCCTCCTTGAGGGCGGGCTAGATGGTCTCCCACTGCGCGTGTCCAACGATAGTCTCCTGCTTCCTTCTCCGCACCATCACACCTTCTCGCCCATGGGAGTTGCCAGACTCTCCTTCACTGCGCGCATCGAACGAGCAAAGTTTCATCGTGCGCGTTCTGCGAGCAAGAAGGATGGTCTGGTGGCTCCCTTTCCCTCTCTTCCTTCGCACGTTTCTGCTACTCTCCACTCCATGCCCCCTGCGCTCCAAGCCTTTATCGCCATCTTCACTATGGGAACATTGCTCCGATCTTTCGGGGTGCTCACGAAAGCCCATGCAGAGCGGCTGGCCACGCTGGTCTTCTCAATCTGCCTGCCGGCCACGATCCTTGTCTCCCTCGATCCGATCACGTTCAGCCCCACTGCGTGGAAGCTGCCAGCTGCAGCCTGCCTGGTCACCCTTCCGCTGCTCCTCTGTTCCTGGCTGCTTGCCCGGCTGCTGCAGCTGCCACGCCCCACGCAAGGCGGTTTCCTCGTCGCCACCGGTCTCATCAACTCCGTGTACTTCTCCTATCCGGTCGTCCTTGCCACCTTTGGAGAAGAGGGCTTAGGCCATGCGGTGCTCTTTGACGTGGGCCAAAGCCTGCTGGCTTTCACGGTGGTATATGGCCTTGCAGTGTGGCATGGAGACGGCTCTCCCTCGGCGCGACCAGCCATGCTCCAATTCTTGTCCGCTCCGCCGCTGTGGGCCCTCTGCGGCATCCTCGCGCTGAAACTTGCAGGCCTCAGTCTGCCCTCCTGGCTGCATCACCTGCTCACGCCCATTCATCTTACGACGACGCCCCTCGCCAGTTTGGTGCTGGGGCTCTCGATCAGCTTTGTCGCCCTGGGCCGCAACGCGCCCTTGGCCCTGCTGGGTGTCGTGGTGCGGATGGGCGGCGGGCTCCTCCTCGGCCTCGCGGCCGTGATCCTCCTGGAATTGACCGGCATGGAACGGGCGATCGTGATACTGGTCTCCGCGATGCCTTCAGCGGTCAACGCTGTGGTCTTCGCCACGGAAGCGCATCTAGACGAAGACCTGGTCGCCTCCATCGTGGCCCTCTCCATTTGCATCGGCATCGCCGTCCTCCCCTGGCTGCCCCGGCTTTCCTTGTTTCTGCTCGGCTGACTACTATCAATGGTTCTTCCAAGCTCGCTCGCTTTCTCTTCACGGGAGGGTGGCCTGCTTGATCTCCCACTGCGCGCGTCGAACGACGAATATCTAATACTCCCTCCAAGCTTGCTCGCTATTCCCATTGTGGAATGGCACTCGTGGTGGTCCTACTGCGGCCGTCGAGCGAGCACATTCTGATCGTGCGCGCTCCGGGAGCACAGGACCACCACGGGTGTCGTTCCACTCCTACACCCACTCCGGCGCATACTCCTTTCCCGCTTCTCTTTCTGCGAACCATCGATACAAGGCCGGCAGGACGACCAACGTGAGGGCGGTCGAGGTGAAGAGCCCGCCGATCACGACCGTTGCAAGCGGCCGCTGCACCTCCGCCCCGATCCCCTGCGCGAGCGCGAGGGGCAGCAGGCCCAGCAGCGTCGTCATCATCGTCATGACGACCGGGCGAAGCCGGAGGACGCAACCCTTGACGATCGCCTGATCCATCTGCGTGCCTTCATTGCGCAACTGATTGATATAGGAGACCAGCACGATCCCGTTCCCGACCGCCAAACCGAATAGTTCGATAAAGCCGATCGAAGCCGGCACGCTCAGGTACTGCCCGCTCAGCCAGAGAGATACGACGCCCCCGATCAAGGCGAAGGGGAGATTCATAATGATCAGCGTCGCGTAGCGGAGCGAGTGGAAGGCCCAGAAGAGCAGAAAGAACACGAGGCCCAGCGTGATCGGCACCACCAGTAAGAGCCTCGCATTGGCCCGCTCCATGTTCTCGAAGGCTCCGCCCCACGTCACCGTATAGCCCTCCGGTAACTGCAGCGACGACGCCAGCTTCTGGCGGCCTTCATCGACGACGCTCCCGATATCGCGGCCCGCGACGTTGAACCCGACATAAATGCGGCGATGGACCTGCTCACGGCTGATGCGGGCCGGGCCTTCGCGCATCTCGATCGCGGCGAGTTCGCTCATCGGGATCAGCGCGCCGGAAGCCGACTTCACCCGAATCTCCCCGATGGTGCCGATGCTGTTGCGAGAGGCTTCGGGGAACCGCAGAATCAGTTGAAACCGCCGCTCTCCTTCATAGACGTGCGTGGCTGCCTTGCCGCCGATGGCGGTGGTGATGATCTCTTCCACATCGGCCACGTTGATGCCGAAGCGGGCAATCTTCTGCCGGTCGATGTCGACCGTGAGGTAGGGCTGGCCGGCGATCTGTTCAACTTTGATATCTTTCACCCCGTTAATCTGCTGCATCAGAGAAGCAATCTCCTCCGCCTTGTCGTGCAACACAGCGAGATCTTCTCCGAATAGCTTGATGGCACATTCCGTCCTGATGCCGGAGATCAGATCATCCACCCGCTCTTGAATCGGCTGGCTCATGAGGACCGAAATACCGGGGATCTCCGCCAGCTTCTGCCTCATGGCATCGGTGATTGATGCTTGCGTCTGGCCGGTTTTCCAACTGCTCCGCGGGGACAGGGTTACGATGGGATCGCTCTCATTTATTTCCTCCGGCCCGGAGACAATGTCCGGACGGCCGATCTTGCTGACGGCACGCGTCACCTCCGGGAGTTCCAACATGGCTTTGTGGGCTTTCTTCTCCATCTCGATGGACTCCGGCAAAGAGACGCTGGGGAGACGCACGATCTGCGGCGTGAGGGCTCCTTCCTCCAGGATGGGAATGAACTCCCTTCCAATGAACGGGACAAGCGTGAAGCTGAGGAGCACGAGCACCGTCGAGCCGGCGAGCACGAGGCTGCGATGCCTGAGCGTCCAGGTGAGCACCGGCAGATACCGTTCCTTCATCCAGCGTGTGAGACGCGTTTCTTCCGGATGGTCCCCGCGCAACATCACGGACGCCAAGACCGGCGAGAGCGTGAGCGTAACCACCACGGAAATCAGCAGCGCAATCACGAGGGTATAGGCCAGCGGCGCGAACATCTTCCCTTCCATCCCGTGAAGCGTCATGAGCGGCAGAAAGACGACACTGATGATGAGAATGCCGAAGAGGATCGGCCGGCCCACTTCTTTCGTAGCGTGGAAGATCACCTCTACTTTGCTCTTCTTCGTCGGACCATTGTCCTGGGCCAGGTGCCGATAGACGTTTTCCACCACGACCAGCGATCCGTCAGCGATCTCACCGATGGCGATGGCCAGCCCGCCGAGCGTCATCAAGTTGGCCGAGAGCCCGAACCGTTCCATCACGATGAAGGTCACCAACGGGGTGACGATCAAGGTGGCCGTCACGACGACGGCGCTGCGGACGTGGCCCAGGAAGAAAAAGAAGACGAAGACCACCAGGACGATGCCTTCGATCAAGGCATCCCGCACGGTGTGGATGGCCGCGTTAACGAGCTCGATGCGATCGTAGAACGGCAGGAGCGTCGTGCCTGTAGCGAGAATGTGGTTCTGCTGCAGGTCTTCCACCTTGGACTTGACCGCTTCAACCACCTGACGCGCATTGCCCCCACGAATCATAAGCACGGTGCCCGCCACGACCTCCCGCTCGCCGTTGAGCACCACCGCCCCATGGCGGACGGCGTGGCCGATGCGGACTTCCGCGACATCCCTGACGAAAACCGGCGTGCCGCCGGACTCTTTCACGATGATGGACTCGATATCGCTCACGGTCTTGATCAGGCCCAGGCCGCGGACGATCACACGTTCCGCATGGCGCTCCAGCACATTGCCGCCGGCATTGGCATTGTTCTTCGCCACCGCGTCGTAGATATCGTGGAGCGTCAGGTCGAACTTGCGGAGCTTGGCCGGATCGACCAGAACTTGATACTGTTTGACGAACCCGCCCATGCCGTTCACATCGATCACGCCCGGCACGCTCTTGAGCAGCGGGCGCAGGACCCAGTCTTGCAGCGTGCGCTGATCCGTCAGCTCGGCCTCGACGATCTTCGGGTCGGTCGCCGCCGCATTGGGCCCTTCCACATAATATTGATAGACCTCACCAAGCCCTGTGCTCACGGGGGCCATCACTGGATCAAGCCCCTCGGGCAAACGTTCTTTCGCCGCCATGATTCGTTCGAGCACCAACTGGCGGGCAAAGTAGATATCGACGTCGTCGTTGAACACGACCGTGATCTGAGACAGGGCGAACTTTGACAGAGATCGGATCTCCGCCAGGCCCGGCAAGCCGGTCATCTGGAGTTCAAGCGGATAGGTGATGAATCGTTCGACTTCGACCGGCGAGAGACCCGGCGCGTCGGTCAGCACCTGCACCTGGATGTTCGTCACGTCGGGGTAGGCGTCGATCGGGATAGAGCGAAAGGCGAAGACACCGGCGATGGACAACAGACAGGCCAGACCAAGAATCAGAATCCGTTGCCGCAGCGAGAATTCCAGAAGAGAGGCAATCATAGAGCCGGCTCGATCTTATGGCGTTCCATTTCAGATTTGAGGACGAACGATCCCTTGGTCACGACCTGCTCACCGGCGCTCACCCCCTCCAGCACCGTCACCACCTCTCCCTGCTCATCCCCCAACTTGACCATCCGCACTTCAAATTCGTTCGCCCCACGCTGGACAAACACCATCTTGCCCGCCGGCCCGTTTTGGACTGCCGCGATCGGCACGGTCAGGGCATCCGGAGTCGGCGCCGAGTAGACACGGACCGTGGCGAACATTTCCGGCTTCAGCAGCCGATCGGGATTGGGCACCGTCACCCGCAGGCGCATCGTGCGGGTGACGGGATCGAGCACATCTCCGATGTAGGTGATCGTTCCCGGAACAATGGCATGGGGATAGGCCGACACGATGACATCCACCCTTTGCTCCTTGCGAATATACTGCACGTCCTTCTCCGGCACGTTGCCCACCACCCATACGTCGGAGAGATCCGCGACGGTAAATAATTTCTGCTGCGTTTCGACGACCTCGCCCCGGGTGATATTGCGCATAATGACCCGTCCGTCGAAGGGCGCGCGCAAGGGGACGTCCGCTTTGATCGTATGTTCTCGATCCAAGCGCTCGACCTCCTGCCGGGTCACGCCGAGCAGCTCCAGACGACCCTGCGTTTCACGCGCTTCGGCCCGCGCCGTTTTCATTTCGGCTTCACGGCGCTGCAACTCCGCCAAGCTCACGGCCTTGTGCTGATACAGATCCCTCGCCCGTTCGTATGCCAGATCTGCTTCGTGCAACTTTGCCGCAGCCTTCAGGTAGGCCCCCTCCGCCACGCCGAGATCCGTACTGTGGAGCATCGCCAGCAAGGTATCTTTCTTCACGTCTTGACCGACATCCACATGGACCCTCACCACCCGACCCCTGATGAGCGTGGTCACCTCGGCAAGTTCATTTTCGTTGGATTGAACTGTGGCGGGAAACTCCCGCAATACACGCAACTGCCCTCGGGCAACCGGCGCAACCTCGATCGCCGTCCGCGCGAGTTCTTCCGGCGTGAGGCGCAGGAATCCAGACCGCTCAGCCACAACGGCCTTGCCGGCCTCAGGTGCTTGCTCGGGAGTTCTCTCGCAGGCAACCAATCCAGCGAACACCAAGGCGACGAGGAGAACGATCCCGCGTCGTTCGTAGATCGTATGCGGGACGGGTGTGACGGGCACGACAGGCGCGACTCGCGCAGATAAGACTTCCGACCAGCCTCGCTCTTGTCGCAAGTCCCGCAGATCACGCACAAACAGCGAGACGCGCTTCACGAGCGAGGCTTCACGCTTCCCGGATGGCACGAGCGCGGCGAGTACGAAGTTCGGTGAAGGGCGCGTCCCTGGGCGAAGAGGCAGTCTTGGCAGACTCAGGGCGGGCGGGTGAAGTAGCCGCCGGGGTTGGGCGGGTGAGAAGAGAGACTTTTTAAGCATTCTGCTGGAAGCTCTTGGCCTTATGGTCATAAAACTCCCCTAAAGAAGCAGCACGAGATGTGCCGCGGGAAACTCGCGATTTTATGAGGAGAGAATAGACGATCCAGGAGCCTTTTGCCACGTTACCAATGGAGGACCGTGGTGAAATGCGACAGCGGGGATGACGGAGACGGAGAACTAGCAGGACCGGATTGCCGAGCGAAGGGAATGACCGTCGTGCTAGATGGCACTACGATTTCGGATAGAAAACCATGACAAGGCGAAGGAGACAGACATCGTGAACAGCGCGCCGGTCAATGCCGCAGCCATGTCCTTCTGTGCATCCCACTCGTCTCCTTGAGTTCCGAGGTAGGTGCTCCCCAATTCCGGGCTCACGATGCTCGCAACCATCGCTTCCGCCACTTCAAAGAGGCCGCTCTGGGCCAAGATGGCACTGACGGACAGGTACGAGGCCCAGAATCCCCGCACGCCGGCCAGGCGGACGAGAAGTTCACGAAGAGGATACACCAACAGAGCACCGTAGGCGAAATGTGCGATGCGATCGAAGGGGTTGCGACTCAAGATGAGGTGGTCTTTGAGCCAAAATCCGAACGGCACCTCGGCATAGGTATAGTGGGCGCCGATGGTGTGGAGCGTCATGAACAGACCGATCAGACAGTAGGAGGTCACGGAAAACTGGAACCGCCGGTAGGTCAGGACTAGGACTGCAACGAGCGTCAGGGATAGCAGATTTTCCAGCAGCCAATCGCGACGGTCGACCGGCGCGATGGCCAACCAAGTCCAGAAGAGCCCATAGAACAGCAGCAATCCCGGCAGCAGGAGCCGGTTTCCCCCTCGCGCCCCACTCCTGTCCATGGCGCCCGCTCTCATGTCAGGCGGATTCGGAGGCGACGTCCTGAGGCTGGAGCGCAGTGTGAGGCCTGTGCAGGCTGCGCGCAACCATGAGCAGCATCACACACAGCAGCGCGCCATAGAACGCTGCGGCTATGTCCTTCTGGGCATCCCAGATATCTCCCTGAGAACCGAGATAGGTGATACCCAGCTCGGGATGTACCGCGTCCGCCACCCAGAACTCGATGATTTCCCAGAGGCCGCTCAACCCCAAGACGGTCATGACCGGCAGATAGTAGAGCACCCAGCCTCGCGCGTGGGCCAGCAGCCGAAAGGCTTCCTCCATCGGATAGGCCAGGAGGAAGCCAAAACTAAAGTGCACGACGCGATCGAAGTGATTGCGACCGAGATGCAATGCCTGATCCATCCACGCGCCGATCGGCACCTGCGCATAGGTGTAATGGACCCCGATGGTATGAAGGCTCAGAAAGACGGTGATCAAGACGTAGGAGAGTGGCGACAACGGCAGCCACCGGTGCATGGCGATCAATCCCACCACCAGACACGCAGGGAGGATGCTGGCGATGGCCCAGAACTCTCGATCCACCGGGCCGTAAGCGGTCCAGCCAGACAACAGCAGGTACCAGGTGAATAGGCCCCACAGCAGCCACTTGTTTCGAACCATCGCGGTGCCTCCTTACGCCGTGCGGGATGCAGTCGGTTCGCCCCCGCCCTGTGCAAACATATTGCTCACTCTACAAGGGAACCGCTCTTCGTTCAAGCGCAGGAGGCCGCGAGTTGCGCGAGCACACAATCAAAATGCTCCCTCCAAGCTTGCTCGCTTCGCTTCTCTCCTCCCCCCAACACGTGGCGGATGGAACGGATACGCGATGAGGCTCGTGCCATAGAGGGCGCTGCCGATTAGGAGGCTGACGCGCTGCCGGGTGAAACGGCATCGCGATGCTTCGTCGCAGCTTTATAAGGGCACTCGGCAGACCACAAAGACGTTGGTCGGGGAATCACGAACCAACGCATTATGGCGCAACCGAACTTCGTACCGTTGATCAGCCTCCCTCACTTTCCTAAATCCCCCAGTCCCCTCATCTCATCCAGCCATGCCGCCCGCTGACTCTCATTCATCCCCTCGATCGAACCGATGAGGCTCGCCTTGATCGGGCCGATGCCTGAAAAACCCAGGATGTTGCGCTCCAGACTCTTGAGACCATGGGCAAGGAAGAACCAGCGATAGGCGAACGCCGGCATGCCCATGGTCACGACGATGCGGGCCGACTTTCCTGTGAGGCGTTTCTTCGGCGTCCGTCCAGATTCGCCATACTCGAACGCAAAGCCGGGACGGAAGACCTGTTCGAAAAACGCTTTAAGCAGAGCCGGCATAGTCCCGAGCCAGAGGGGATAGAGAATGACGAGATGGTCCGCCCACCCGATCGTCTCCTGGGCCTGCTTGATCGAGTCCGGCGGGAGGCCCTTTTCGAACTCGTCCTTCGTTCGCAGGAGTGGAAAATCAAGCCGGGCGACCTCAATCCGCTTGACCTCGTGGCCTCCGTCTTCCGCGCCTTTGGCATATTCGTCAGCCAGCGCATGCCCATAGTGCCGCACGGCTGCATCGGGATGGCCTTGGATGATGACAATATGCTTTGCCATGGCTTTCCTGACGGATTCAACATTCTCGCGATTCAGACAGCAAAACGGGTCGTGCGACTCACAGGATCGCACGACCCGTGTCGTTCAGCACCGCTTCATCCGACGAGGAATCAGCCGCCACCCACTTCGCCCTTCATCTCAATAACCAGGAATTCTCCCTTCATGTGGGTGTGGATACCACACCAGAAGGGGACCTGGCTCGTTTCGCTGATTCCGGTCGCCGGATCTGGACTGAACTCCTTCTTGAGCGTCAAGGTCATCCTTTCCCCCGGCGCAAGATGATAGGCCCTGAATCCTTTGCTCTTCGGGGCTCTGATCTACACCCCGTCGCGTTTCTTCTTGAGAACTCATTCCTTAAACATCAGCGACCTGATCCCATGGGTCATCGAGCCCTGGTTGCGGACGACCGCCGGCTCTCCAGCCGAATTACTTCGGCATCTGGGGAGCCGTAAGGAGGGACACCGCCCTTCATCTGTCACACTCCTTACTTAATGGGGAACTCACGCAGGAATAGTTCACCTTTCATTTGCGGATTCAGATCGCAATGGAAGGTGAGCCCCCTTACTCTCCAGGAGAAATCGGATCACCAGCGTCTTTCCAGGGTCTATAATTTAGAAGCCCTCCATCCCCTTTCCATAGGAAGCAGCCCCGTCGCCTTCGGCACGAACCATATGGATGGCCAGCCAGCATGGGAGAGGCGAACCCATGACGCTCGCTTAGGGGGACGGGAATGAAATGACGATCCCCCCCATCACATCGTAGAGCTTCAAGCCCGGCTTCCCGGTGAGGCCATGGCCGTTATGACACTCGACACAGGCTTTCGTGACAGCCCGATCCGCATAGATGGCTTTGAATACGCGCTTTCCCTCTTGCGTAATGAAGCCTGCATAGGGCCGTTTGGGCTCCTTCGCCACCCTCTCTAATCCGACCCGTTCAAAGTCATCCGCGGGGCCATTCGCCTTGTTAATCGGCCACAAGCTGGCCAGCCGAATGCGCAAATCAGTCCCTTGCCCTTTAATCTCCTCCCCCGCCATGAGCAGCATTTGCGCTGGGAGCGGCAACGCCTCTTGCTTCTTCCACTGTTCCGTAGCCAAGGCCTTCCCGAGCTCCTCCATGCGCTCCACCACGTGGGTCGTATACAGGGTCCGATCCGCCTGAACGATCGCGTAGACATACCCGGCCACCACCTCTGGTGGAATCCCCCCCTGCGCTCCAGCACCCGCCATCTCTCCCCTCACCGCTCCGAGCGTGAGGGCGCAGAGGCCGAGCAAGGTCAGAGTTCCACACGTTATCGTGCGCATGGCCACCTCCGTGCAGGCCGTGTCGACTTGCGACAAGCGGGGCTTACTGCTCCTCCGTTATGACGATCAGCAGTTCTTGCAACTCTGTGTCGGGCTCCTTGTCATGGTCACCCCTACACCAGATGAGATCATACATCTTCGGGAAACCGGAGTAGGGCGCCACGAACTGCAAGGTCAGAGCGGACCCAGGATTGAGGCGAAACCCGACTGCATCCTTTCGAAAAATCCCGGTCGCCCGGCCCACGAAATGGATATCAGCCCGGGTGAAGAGGGGAGACACGAACTCACGGGCAATGGTATCTTCGTTGCGGAACGCAAGGACCGTCGGCTGGCCCGCGACCAGCCCGATGACATGTCCGTGCGTCTGTTGCCCCTTGAGGAGGAGGGGTTGCCCTCCCTCCCGGAGGACGATCTCGACCTCGTCCGCCGGTGCCACGGCTGACGAGTGGGCGTCTTGGTGCATGCTGGAGCCCGCGTCGTGTGCCCAGAGCTTGCCATCGGGGAAAATGAGGGTTGTCCCTGACACGACGGCAGCCACGGTCGCGGCGAACAAGAATGCCAACTTGAACTTGGCCATCGGTTTCATAGAAACCGCCTTCCCAGTTACTGGGATGTCCCTTGCTTGGACTTCACAACAAAGATTTCCCCTTGGAGGGCGTCGTCATGGAGCTTTCCGTGGACGTTACACCAGAATTTGAACTGCTTCCCAGAGAAGCCCTTCGGCAGCTCAAAGCGGAGGGCCACCGTCTCCCCTGGCTCGACCCGTATCCCAGTGGCCGTATAGGTGTAAACCAGCGTCGCTTTGCCCCAGAACTGGAATTCCACCAGCGTGAACAAGGGGGAGACGAACTCATGGGGCAACCTATCCTCGTTACGCAGCTCCAGCGTGATATCCTCACCAGGGGACAAGGAGAAGGCCAGGTGCGGCGAACCTTCCCCCAAGACCTTCCCCTTGACCATGTGGAAGGTCTTCTCCTTGATGACCAGGATCACGTCGGGCTCATACTCAAGCTCCGCAGCCTGGATGAGGACGGGGGCCCAGGCCCAGCCGGACAGCACGACCACTAGGACCATGGGCCTGAAGAGCAGCGCGAGAGATCGGGAGGGGCACGCGCTCTCGCTCCTCGACTCCCTCCTTCCCTCTCGCGCTGGCCCTGTCACGCACGGCCAACCCTGAGCCATAGATAACGCCTCCGCATCGAGAACGGCGCTCCGTCAACAGATTCGCCCCCCGAAGGCCGTCCTCTCAAATCACCCAATCAGACTCTGGCGACCCGGTGATCGTCCGTGTCACCCTCCTCCAATCTCACCCCGTTGATCGAGGACCAATATCTCTCCACGCATCTTGTCTCCGTGCATCGTCCCATGGATGTTGCAAAAGAAGACCTCGTATAGATCTTGGAACTCCTTACTGTCATAGGGGACCTCGAAGGACAAGACAACCGTCTGCCCTGGGTCGACGCGAATGCCCGCCGCTTTCGGTGCCTTCACGAACGTCCCACTGCCCATGACTTGGAACGGCAGATTGTAGAGCAACGTGGATACGAACTCATGGGCCACGGTGTCTTCGTTCCGGAGGCGGATGTTGGCTTGCGAACCCGCTATGAGCATGATCCCCTTCGTGCTCTCTCCTTGCGTGATGTGGAACGCCTTATCCTTCATCACCACTTCCGCGTTGACCGGTCTCACCTCAATTCCTTTCTGAACCAGTTGCGCCCCCGCGACGGTCGCAAGAGCAAATACCGTTACCGCGGCAGCACTGCCAACGATGTACCGCATGGTTCATCCCTCCTGGTTAGAGATTGGTGGAACTCTTATCCTCCCTGCTCGATCGAGCCAGGGGTGTTGCGCTCAAGTAAACTATTGGTAGTTTTACGCATACAACGTGCCGCTGCAATAAATAGGTAAGGGACGTTTTGGAAAAAACGTACCATTATTTATTTCTACAAGTGATGGAGTTTAAAATGCCTCGCGAACGGCCAATTCCGGGGAACTCAGCTTGCTCATTCTTATCGAGGAATAGTACCTGAATAGATCCAACTATGAATCGATTTCGATTCAGCAGTTCATGTTCAAGGGAAGTTTCGACACCACGATCTTGGTTAACGAACCATGCGTGCTATTGCCCTTCACATCGTATCCCTTGTCTGTAATCATAAATAACCTGGACCTTCATCTCATCCTCGGCTGAACGATCGAGGGCATATCGACCCCCACGCCTGCAATCGCGATCGCTCCCACTGCCATTGGAACCATCAATCTACGCCATGTGTATACCCAACGTCTCATAGCACCCTTCTCTGGTTAGAATTCAGACCCTCTCTCGCTTCTGCCTCAGGCGGACGCTGCTCAAAGTCCGGCCACCATTCGCTTGCCCAGCCTCGTTCGGCAGTTACTCTGAAAGGATTGCGACCCCGATGCCTGTCCGTTCCTGTCGACGCAGGCTTGTCTGACAAGATCCTCTTAAGAACATCCTCGATATTCACCAAAGAGCCACGACGTCAGCGACGCTCCTCACCGACCGCTCACACATTGCTCACTGTTTCACTTGGGAAGATCCTTGCTCCTCTGTTTCAATCTGCTACAACAGTCGGAGAACTCCTGTGGACCTTTGCCCCCACCAGAAGCGCTCCCTGCGCGAGGGGATCGGCATCCATGAACCCATGAATACAAGGACGCACCGTCGCATTTCAGGACAGAGCCGCCTCACGAGGTTGCCCCATTCTGCTACGAGACTGATTCAGCATCGCCCTGCGCCTGTCATGTACAGGCGCTAACTATGCCTTCTTCCTCATGTTTCTTCGTTCTCCATTAACCGTCACTTGATGGCACTCCCTTTGCTCACCATCTTCTTCGAGCACCCAATCCACATGATGGCGTGTATTTGCTTGAGGAGGCTGCCATGCCGATCCTGAAACGACTCCAGAGTTACCTCGACACAAACAAGATTCCCTATGAAGTGGTAAGCCACCCGAAGGCCTATACCGCCCACGACGTGGCGCAGACACTTGATGTGCCAGGCAAGCTCGTCGCCAAAGTCGTGATGGTGAAGGCTGATGCATACTTTGTGATGAGCGTGCTCCCGTCAACCTGGCGGGTGGACCTGAAACGATTGCGGGATGTACTTGAAGCCCGCGATGTGCGATTGGCGACGGAAGCGGAAATCGCGAATCTGTTCCCCGATTGCCAGGTCGGCGCAATGCCTCCGTTCGGCAATCTTTATGGCGTGGAGGTGTACGTCGATCAACTACTGACGGAAGACGAGTCCATCGTCTTTGAGGCCGGCACCTACGTCGGCGCAATCAAGCTCCGGTACAGGGACTTTGCCTCGTTGGTCCGTCCCAAGGTCGCGGCGTTTCATTACGAGCCGTCAAGGCTCGCGTAATAGCGTAAGGGAATTCGCTGCGCACCGATGGCCGCTCCCCTTTTAGATATCCGCAATCTGACCTTCCAGGTGGATCGCCATGCGATTCTCGACCGGCTCGGCCTGGCGATCCAGCCCGGAGAAATTCACGCCCTCCTCGGAGCCAATGGCTCCGGCAAGACGACCCTCGCTTACGTGCTCATGGGCTGCGACGGCTACGCACCGAGTGGCGGAGCAATTCTCTTTGCCGGCGTCGATCTCCTTCCCCTCAAGATGCACGAACGCGCCAAGTTAGGCCTTACACTCGCCTGGCAGGAGCCGGCCCGATTCGAAGGCGTCACGGTTCGTGAGTACCTGACCCTGGGAAAACCGGACGGCGATTCAGAACCGGCGCTGAGACAAGTCGGCCTCGCTCCGGACCGTTATCTGAATCGGCGAGTGGATAAGGCATTGAGCGGAGGGGAACGCCATCGAATCGAATTGGCCTCGGTCTTGTCCATGAAACCAAAACTCGCCATCCTCGATGAGCCGGCGGCGGGTATCGACATGCTCTCGATCAATCATATTATCGACATCATTCGCGCCCTGAAAGCAGCCGGTGGATCGGTCCTCTTGATCACGCACCAGGAAGAGGTCGCGCTCATTGCCGATCGGGCTTCGCAACTTTGCGCCGGGCGCATCATTTTCTCCGGCGGTCCACGCGAAGCCGTCGATCATTTCCGCGGGCGGACCTGCGTTCGTTGTGATGGGGAAGTCTGTAACTATGTCCGAACTTGATGTGCTGAGACGGACCCTACCGATGGTAGGAGCCGAGCCATCGATCCTCGACGATACGCGCATTGCGCATGTCGTGGCGCATGGGCACCGCATCCTCAGTCATCGGACCGTTCCCGGCCTCCGCGTGGACATGGAGGAAACGCCGGACGCAATCATCGGGAAGCTCGTTGTTGAGGCCGGTGCGCAGATCGCTCAACCGATCCACATGTGTTTCGGCCTGGCCCACCCCACGGGGGTGCAGCAGATCAAGATCGACGTACAGATACTCGAAGGGGCGCACGCACGGGTACTTTCCCACTGTCTCTTTCCCTTCGCGCAAGCGGCAGAACATCGGATGCAGGCCGTCATGGAGATTGGACCGGGCGCGTCGCTGACCTACACAGAAGGCCACTACCACGGCCCCCATGGCGGCATGCAGGTCCTGCCTCACGCGACGATCAAGATCGGCAAAGGCGCCCGCTATTTTTCAGACTTCTCGTTACTCTCCGGCTCAGTTGGGAACCTCGACATTGACTATCTCGTCGAAGTGAAGGAAGAGGGCATCGCCGAACTCAGCGCGAAGATCTTCGCGCACAAGACCGACCACATCACCTTGAAAGAAGCCGTCATGCTGCGGGGAGAGCGCTCACGCGGCCTCATCAAGACCCGTGTCGTGCTGGAGGGCCAGGCGCAAGCCGAAATCACCGGCATCACCGAAGCCTATGCCAAGGGCGCTCGCGGTCATGTCGATTGTATGGAGATCGTGCAGGGCCAGGCAAAGGCCAGCGCGATTCCCATCGTGCGGGTCTTTCATCCGGAGGCGAAGGTCACGCACGAAGCGGCAATTGGCAGTGTGGACAAGAAAGAACTCGAAACCTTGATGGCGCGAGGGCTGACCCCTGAGCAAGCGGTCGAGATGATCGTGAGCGGGATACTGCGATAGCTTCAGGCTGAGTCAGGCTTAGGGAACGTCTGAACAATTGAGGCTGCAAGGCAGAGATCCGTCGCCGCGTGTTTGAATCCTCCCACACACGAGCCCGTTCCCGCTTTCCTGGCAGGCAGCGCGCGCCAGCATCCGGCTCACCTGCCGGTCGCGCCCCAGCCTACGCTACGGCTGCCGCCAACCGGCGGCGCATCAGGAAGAGATTCGCCAGCGCACAGGTCACCACCAACCGGTGCGTGTTTTTGGCCAAGCCGCGGTAGCGGACCTTCGTGAAGCCGAAGACGCATTTGATGACGCCGATGACATGCTCTACCTTCGCCCGTACCTTGGACTTGCGCCGGTTCTTCTCCTGCTCTACCCGATCCACCTGGCCCCGCCACCGGCAGCGGCGCTGGGTGAAATCGCGGGCCTGGGACACACACTGCTGAATCACCGCCGTCTGGCCCCGGTAGGCCTGGTCCCCCTACACCCGTGTCTCCTGCCCATGCAGCAGCTGCGGCAGTACAATGCTGTCGGCGACGTTGGCGGCAGTGGCCCGGACGGTATGAATCAACTTGGTCCGGCTGTCCACGCCCAGATGCGCCTTCATCCCGAAGTACCACTGGCGGCCTTTGGCTGTTTGGTGCATCTCGGGATCCCGTGCCTGATCCGCATTCTTGGTGGAACTCGGTGCGTGAATGATAGTGGCATCCACGATGGTGCCCGTCGAGACCGTGAGGCCCTGGGCGCGCAGGTGGGCGTTGACGGTCTCAAAGAGCGTGGGGCCCAGCTGATGGGTTTCCAGCAGGTGCCGGAACCGGCAGACGGTGGTCTCATCTGGCACAGGTTCCGTGCCGAGATCAATCCCCACGAACGTGCGCATGGCCCGCGAGTCGTACAAGGTCTCCTCCACGGCGGGATCGGACAGGTTGAACCACTGCTGGAGAAAATAGATGCGCCGCATCCGTTCCAGCCCCACCGGACGGCGCCCCGCGCCCTCGGGCTTCGGATACACCGGCTCGATCACCGCACACAAGTCCGCCCACGGCACGACGTGCTGCATCTCGGCCAGAAAGAGATCTCGACGGGTCGGTTTCCGGAAACGTTCAAAGCCGGTGGCGGTGGCGAAGGTCAGCTGGGACATGCCGGTGTCTCCTGGATAGAGGTGGATGGCCGTCTCCTACCACAGCCGACGCAGGGAAGAAAGAATTATTCAGACCTTCCTTAGCTGAACTGCTTGAGCAGCACCGGTCGCCGCCGTGCGCCCCATCGTCCAGGCTGGGCCTCGAAGACTCCGGCACAAGGAGTCTCGCAGAAGCGACAGTTCCCATCCCTCGTCAGATTCCACTCGCTCAGTTCATACCAGTCCCGGCCGATGAGTATCTGCCCGCACTCATGACAATAGGTGCTCCCGCCTTCCCGGTCGGAGATGTTGCCGGTATAGGCATAGCGGACGCCGTTCTTCATCGCGATACGGCGGGCCATGGTCAGGCTGGCAGACGGCGTGTGCGGGGACCCGCGCATCTTCCAATCAGGATGAAAGGCTGTGAAGTGGATTGGCACGTCCGGCCCGAGCTGCTCGACCACCCACTGAGTCAGCGCCTCGATTTCCTGCTCGGAATCGTTTTCTCCCGGGATGAGCAGGGTCGTGATCTCGAGCCAGACCTTGGTCTGGTGTTTGAGATAGATGAGCGTCTCCAGCACGGGCTGCAGATGTGACCCGGTGACCTCGTGATAGAACCGCTCGGTGAAGGCCTTGAGATCCACGTTGGCGGCATCCATGTGCCGGTAGAATTCGACCCGTGGTTCGTCGCAGACATAGCCCGCCGTCACCGCGACGGACTTGATGCCGCGTTCACGGCAGGCTTGCGCCACATCAATCGCGTATTCATGGAAGATAACAGGATCATTATAGGTGTAGGCCACACTCCGACAACCGAGTTCCGACGCAGCCCGGGCGATCGTCTCAGGCGACGCTTCGTCGGCCAAGGTGTCCATGTCGCGGGACTTGCTCATGTCCCAGTTCTGACAGAACTTGCAGGCCAGGTTACATCCTGCCGTCCCGAATGACAGGACCGGCGTGCCGGGAAGAAAATGATTCAACGGCTTTTTCTCAATCGGGTCGACGCAGAAGCCGCTGGATCGCCCATACGTGGTCAGGACGACCTGATCCTGCCGGCGTTCGCGCACGAAACACAGGCCCTGCTGCCCCTCTTGGAGCTTGCAGAACCTTGGACAGAGGTCGCACTGGATGCGGCCGTCATCCAGTTTGTGCCAGTACTTGGTGGGAAATCCGCTTGTTGCACTCATCGTGGCTTCTTTCAAGAGGCTCTGATTATCCAACTCACACCGACTGCTTCTTCAGTCCTAGCGCCTGGTCGTCAAGGGGGAGGCCGTCGTTTGATGCCACCTGTCACTCGACACATGACTATCATACATCGTGCCACCGGGTGGCGATAGCCAGGTCTTCGGGAGAGGAGGAGAACAGCCGCCCAGCAGAACAATGGCGCTCAGAAGATAGGTGACGATCACAGGACGAATAAGCCAATTGCTCGTCATGGGAAGATCTCCTTGTAACAGGTTTTGATGCTCGCTGATATCCGCTGCTCATGCAGGATAAAATGAAGGATGGAGTCTCTCAATTCACCAATCGTTCGTTCGCCGGCCTTCTTCGCCGATGCCATGCTCGGCAGGCTAGCCCGCTGGCTCCGGATGCTTGGATACGACACCTCATATGAAAAGGTCATTTCCGATGAGGCGCTCATCGCGCGAGTCTTGGCAGAACATCGTTGGCTCCTCACCAGGGATAGCTACCTCGTGCAACGCAAAGTCCTTCGAGATCGCCAGACGCTCATTGCCAGCGATCATCTGCAGGACCAGCTCCGACAACTCCAGTCTGAACTACACATTACGTTCGACCTCAGTGATGGAACCCCAAGCCGTTGTGCCTCCTGCAACAAGATCCTAACAGTAATCCCCCATCAGAAAGCCGCGCCCACGGTCCCGGAGTATGTCGCGAGCTTGCATCCCCGGTTCGTGCAATGCCCGAGCTGCGGACAGATCTACTGGCCTGGCACCCATTGGACGCAGATGCTCACGCGCCTCCACGAACTGAGGACCTCATGAGAGTGGGCTGCCTTCCGTTGATCCTCTTCCTGATTCTCCTCGCTCTCCTCCCGCTCGTGTTCGGGCAACTGTTCACGACGGCGTTGATGAAGCTTCGGCTAGAGCCCTCAACCGCGATCCTCCTGGTCATGGGCATCATCCTGGGCAGTGGAATCAATATTCCTCTCAAGCGCATTGCCAGGAAGGATGCACTGGTCGAGGATCCACTGGCGATCCTGGGTTTGACCGGCCGGTGGCCATGGTTACAGCGTACCCGGCAAGAAACGGTCATCGCTGTCAACGTGGGTGGCTGCCTGATTCCTGCTGGCCTGGCCCTCTATGAGATCGCCCATCTCTTGTTCGACTATCCGCAATCTCTCCCCTGGCTTGCCATCGCGGTCGCAGTCAATACGGCAGTCTGCTATCGACTCGCGCAGCCGGTCTCAGGGGTCGGCATTGCCTTGCCGGGACTGGTGCCTGCCGCGGTCGCAGCAATGAGCGCCTTGTGGCTGGCTCCCGAACAGGCGCCGCAAGCCGCCTTTGTCGCGGGAGTGCTGGGTCCCCTCATCGGCGCCGATCTGCTCCACCTCCGTGACATTGAGGCCCTTGAGACCGGAATCGCCAGTATCGGAGGTGCCGGGACGTTTGATGGGATTGTCCTCTCCGGAATCGTCGCGGCCTATTTGGCATGAGCAGCAGTGCTTTGACCCTTGTAAACACATTGGGTTGCTCCGTTGCTTCAAAACGGAGCGGATTTCCCCATTGGCCCTCGATGGACTGAGGAGTAAGGCCACAATGAGATCCCAATGTCATCATCACTCAATGATAAAACCCCCAACATCTCAAGGCTCTCTACCTCCTCTTCGATAATCGACAAGAGGCACGGTCATTGCTTATCTTCTTCCTGACGAGAGTATAAGGAAAGGTCCATATTATGATCACCTTGATCGTATTCATCGCCTTCATCGCCTATCCAGTCTCAAATATGTGGAAGGGGCTCTCGTCTTTCCAATGGACTCTCTCGATCGTCCATTCATCCCCCCTCCCGATGATTGTCGCGGAGGGCGGACTGCCCATGAGTGTGTAATCCCAGAAAGGAGACAGATATGAGGTCGGTCAGCATTCGTTCGACAAAGCGGGAGCGCACAGCACAGGCCCCCCAGCCGCAGCCCCAAAAGCCGCCGGCGCAGACGCCTCACGCCACGCCGCTCTCGCCCTGCGAGGACCTGCAGGTCCTGATCGCAAAGCGGGCCTATGAGCTCTACAGCGAGCGAGGGTACCGCCATGGGTCTGCGCTCGATGATTGGCTCGATGCGGAGCGGGAGATTCTCAGTCAGATCCCGCCGGTGTGACAGGACTACCAGCATGTTGCTGGTTTCAGCCAAACTCATGGCGCAGTGGTGCGCTGTCCTTTTTTCGACCCACAACCAACAAGGAGGCTTCCCTCATGGCACCAGAGACGAAGGAGAAAGAAAGCAAGGCATTGGCCACTCGGAAACCCGCCGAGATCATGCCGCGCGCCTATGAAATGGAGCGATGGTTCGACCGGATGGTCGAGGATTTCTGGCGACGGCCATTCCCGAGCCTCCTGCGGCCGGAGCGGTGGTGGCCGGCCGAAACGGGCATGATGATGCGAATGCCGGCGGTGGACGTCTATGAAGACAAGGACCAGGTCGTCATCAAGGCGGAGATCCCGGGCCTTGCGAAGGAGGACATCAGCGTCCAGGTCACCGACTCGACGCTCATGATCAAGGGAGAGAAGAAACGAGAAGAAGAGGTCAAAGAAGACGACTACTATCGTTGCGAACGGGCGTTCGGCGCATTTACACGGGCAGTAAACCTGCCCTGTGACGTGAAGGCCGATCAGGTGAAGGCGTCCTTTAAGAACGGAGTGCTCGAGGTCCGCATGCCCAAGACCGAAGAGGCCAAGAAGAAGGCCATCACGGTCAAGATCGATTAGGATCGGAACAGTCAATACTGATACGCTATGCCTCCGAACCAGGGACAAGATAAGCTTCCTCGTTCCCGCGATGGGTGAGCAAGGGGGTCATTCCCTCAATTCCGGTTCCAGGAGGACCTCGTATGTCGTTCGTAGGCGTGAATATCGGCGCCCTCACGGTGAAGGTGGCAGCACTCCGGGGTGACGCCAGGAGCGCCATAGTGCTGGCCCATCAAGGCCGGCCGCTCGAGATACTCGACGAGGTGCTCGCCCGCCCGGAGTTCGCCGATGCGGAGTATTTTGGTGTGTCCGGTCAGCTCGGGCATATTTCCGAAGTGGCTGCGGTTCAGCGGGCGCTTCGCGAGACAGACGGCACGTTTGACGCAGTCGCATCGCTCGGCGGCGAATCTTTCCTCGTCTACCTCCTCATGGACGGCAGGATCACCAATGTCGTCTCCCACAACAAATGTGCAGCGGGCAGCGGCGAGTTTTTCGTCCAGCAGATCGGCCGGATGGGGCTGGGCATGGAGGAAGCGATTCAGCGCTCCTTCAGCGGCAAGGTCGTCCCGCTGGCGTCACGCTGCTCGGTGCACTGCAAATCAGACATCACCCACAAACTGAACCGCAACGAGGCCACGCCGGAGGATATTCTTCATACGCTGCACGACAGCATGTCCAACAAGGTCATTGCGTTGCTGGAGAAGGGCACGCGCGATCTGAAGCGAGTACTATTGATCGGCGGCGTGACCCGCAATGAGGCCATGCTGGCATCGTTGCGTGCCAAGCTCCCGGCCACGGAGTTTGTGGTGCTGCCGGAGAGTCCATGGTTCGAAGCCTGGGGCACCGCCCTGCTCGTCCGGGACTCCCCCAGCGAGATGTCCCCGAAGATTGCGGCACAGCCTGGCCTCGGCCGTCTCCCGCCGCTCCATCTGTATGGCGAGCGCGTACAAGTGATCGCAGCCCCGCCCCGTCAGGCTCCTCCCGAGGGACCGTTGGTTCTGGGAGTGGATGCAGGATCGACAACCACTAAAGCCATTTTGCTCGACCCCTCGACGCATGCCGTGGTGGCCTCATATTACGGGCGCACCAAGGGGAATCCCGTGGGAGCCACCCGTGAATGTCTCCAGGCGCTCATCGAACAGGTGGGCAATTGCCCGATCGGGTTAATCGGCACGACAGGCTCGGCCCGGGAACTCGCCGGCGCCTACCTCGGCACCGAACATGTCTATAACGAGATCTCGGCCCATGCAGCAGGCGCGACACATTTCGACCCGGATGTGGACACGATCTTCGAAATCGGCGGGCAGGACTCCAAGTACATTTATCTGCGCAACGGCGTGCCCATCGACTATGCGATGAATAACGCCTGTTCGGCAGGCACAGGCTCCTTCCTGGAAGAGAGCGCCCAAAGCGATCTCGGCATCACCGTCTCGGACATTGCAGACCTGGCGCTGGCCGCTCCGTCCCCGGTGCACTTCAAAGCGACCTGCGCGGCCTTCATCAATTCCGATATTCGTCTCGCCCAGCAACAGGGCCACCCCCGCGACAACATCATCGCCGGACTGGTCTATGCCATTGCCGGCAATTATCTGAATCGAGTCAAGGGACCGCGCTACGTGGGGAAGAAAATCTTTCTGCAAGGCGGCGTCGCACTGAACCGTGCCGTCGGGTACGCGTTCGCCCACAGCGTCGGCCGCCAGGTCGTGATCCCGCCCAGCCCGGAATTGCTCGGCGCGCTGGGGGTCGGGCTCCTCGCATTGAAACGATCCGGCGCGGCGCTGGGCCACAGCGTCGATCTGCTCACCCTCGGCGCACCGGAGATGAAGCTCGTCGGCCGCTTCACATGTGGCGCCTGCAAGATGTACTGCAGCGTCGACCGGTTCGAGGTCGCAGGACGCCGGTTTCCTTTCGGGGGCCGCTGCAGCCTCTACGAGAATGTGTGGAAGCGAAAAGCCCGGACCGCAGCGGCTCAAGACCTGGTCGAAAAGCGCGCCGAGGTGCTCTTTCAAGTCACCCCCGCTCCGCCCGCCACCACTCCGAAGCACGAGCGAGTGGAACGCACCCACTGGGGCGTGGGACCAGCCTATGAAAGTGCAAAAGCCTTCGTGCGGGAGTCCCTCGGCCGTTCCAACGGCACAACGGTGGCAACCGGTACCCGCATCGGCATTCCCAGAGCTCTGACGACACACTCGCTGTTTCCGCTCTACTCCACCTTCTTTTCTCGTATGGGCATGGAGGTCGTGCTCTCGGATGTGGACCCTCGGGGGGATCTGAGTTCGCAATCGGGATTCTGCTTCCCTGCGCAGATTGCGCACGGCGCCGTCTTGGACCTGGTCAAGAAAGACGTGGGCCTGATCTTCATGCCCCACGTCGTGCGCATGCCCCATCCGAACCAATGCAAAGACTCGTACCTCTGTCCGATCACGCAAGCCGGACCCTATTTCCTGGCCAAGGCCTTTCCCGATCGCCGGTTACTCTCCCCCGTGCTGGAGTTCATCAACGGCTACGAGACCTGCTCCGCCATGGTCGACATGGCAGTGGCGGAGCTGGGTGTCGGGCGCGAGCCGGCCACCAGCGCCTGGGCAGCCGCCGTGCAGGCGCAGACAGACGCAGAACGCAGGCTCGGTGATCTCGGGAAGCAGGCGCTTGATGAAGCGATCGCGGCGGGCAAGCCGGCCATCCTACTCGCCGGCCACAGTTACAACGCTTTCACCCCGGAGGCGTCGCAATCCGTGGGCAAGAAACTCTCCAGCATGGGAGTTTCCGTCATCCCGGCCGACTGTCTGCTGTCATCGGGAGAGGGACCCACCTCCTGGCACTTTGCGAACCAGATCTTGAATGCCGTCGGCATCGCGAAGCGACATCCCAACTTGTTCCTGCTGAGCGTCAGCAATTTCAGTTGCACTATCGACGCGTTCACCCACTCCATGCTCGCGTCAGAGCTGGGATCGAAACCCTACCTGGTCCTCGAGATCGACGCCCACACCGCCGATGCCGGAGTCCAAACCAGGCTGGAGGCCTTCTTGGACATCATCCATAATTACCGTGACGTGCACACCATCGGCACCAGCCCCTTTGCCCGGTGCCGGGTCGTTCCGGGCGGACGCGTCCTCCGATCAAACGGCGAGTCCGTGCCGCTCACGGACCCACGAGTTAAGGTCTACTTTCCCAACTTTTCCCCCTACCACACCAGAGCCTTTGGTATGGGAGCAGGCTGGCTCGGGCTTCACCCTGGCGCCGTCACTCCGCTGGATCGAACCCAGCTCGACAAGGGACTGCAGCACACCTCCGGCCGCGAGTGCCTCCCCTTGCCGATCTGCATCGGCCAACTGCTCCAGATCCATGAGCATCGCCAGCCCGGAGAAATCGCGGGATTCTACATGCTCCAGGGCGGCGCGCCCTGTGTCAGTGACGCCTACATGGGGTATTTTGAACGGTTCCTCACCGAGCAACGGCTGACCGATCTGTTCCTTTTCAATCCGCAACCGGATAACGACTTCCTCGGCTTCGATAAAAATGTCCTGGCGCAGCATCTGTCGCCGACGATCATCCTCGCGGACATTCTGGTGGAGATCGATCATGTGCTCCGCGTCGTCGGGCATCAGGGCGCGCTCGATCAACTGCGGGATGAATGGGAAGAGTTCGCCGGGGGGGCTCGCTCACTCGACGAGTTCCATGCCGCCCTGCCGTCATTCGTCGAGCGCCTGGCGCAGCTGCCTCGCACCAGAGATCCGCGCACCTGCCCACGCGTCGTCGTGGCCGGCGATTTCTTCACCCGCTTCAGTTCGTTTTTCATGGATGGCGTGCGCGACCTCTATGCCGAACGAGGCATCATCCTCAAACCGGTCGATCTGAGCGAGCTGTTTCTCTATGTCGCGTATCATCCCCTGGCAGACACTGCCAATACCTGGGGCATGAAGCCGGGCGGCCTGGCCCTGGCCAAGGCCTGCACGAGGATGTTTCAGCCGGAAGGGAAAGAGTATATTCAGCAGTGGATGAGCTACCAGACCTTGCAGCGCGAGGAGGAGTATTACCGAGGGCTTTTTCGCGAAACCGGTCTGCTGGTGGCCGAACCCAACGCGGTCTCGTCCATTTTCGAAAAGGGCGCCGAGCATGTCTCGCCCGCAATTTATGGCGAACTCCTCCCGACGGTGGGCAAGGGACTCGAAGCAGCCCGTGAGGGGTACGACGGTATGCTCGTCATCGGGCCGTTCAACTGCCTCCCCTACCGGATTTCAGAGGCCATTCTCAAACCGCTCAGCCTCCAGCAAGGCATGCCCATTCTCACCTATGAGAGCGACGGCTATGCCGTCTCCCCCTCTGTACTTAGACAGGTGGACGTGCACATCCAGCAGGTGCTCGAACATGCAGCCAGAAACCACGTGACACAAGTGTGATAGGCAACTCGCTCGTGCTCGCCGGCGGCGCGAGGATTGAAACAAGCGCCGCATCGCCGGCCAAGGAATTTCTCCATGATTACTTCAATCGCTTTTACCGTTTATCCGGTCTCGAATATGGAACGGGCGAGAGCCTTCTATGAACATGTCCTTGGCTTGCATGCGAGCCACCACTACCAAGATGTGTGGGTGGAATATGACCTTGGCGGTTCGACCTTCGCCATCACCACGACAGAGATGGGCCATACCCCCGGGGCAAAAGGAGCGGTGGTGGCGTTTGAGGTGTCAGACCTCGATGCGTTTGTCCACAAAATGAAGGAGCGGGCCGTGGCGTTCGCCACGGAAGCCTTCGATACGCCTGTCTGCCGGATGGCAGTCATCGAGGATCCGGACGGGAATCACATCACAATCCACAAGCGGCACCAGTGAGCGATCATACCGGTTACTTCACACTGATCATCCCCACCTGTCCCCCCACCTCCATCGTGGCTCCAAAGGCCTTGCATTTGGCCTGCATGGTTCGTGTGAGGAACTGCCACTCCTGCTCATTGGCCAGACGCTCGTCGAGCAATCGATCCTGAGCATAGTGGTGACCCACGTCGCAAAGTCATTTGGGAACAGCACCTGGGTATAGGGATGCCGGAGGTAGTAACTGTGGGTGTGGTAGTGGATGCTGTCCCCTGGTACCTCTTCGACGGGTTCCAGCAGACGTTGTTCGTCCATCGCCTCCTTCCCTAATACCTCCCGGAGTTCCATGCAACTGACGAAGCGGAAAGGTGTGGAAGCTCATTTGTCTCGATCTGTCATGTCAGGCGCTCCAGCAGGGCGACAGGATATTCCTTCAACACTTCCGCCACCGGCAACATCTGGCGCTCCCCCGCAGTCTGAGACGCCAACGTCGCTCCGGTGAAGAGATTGCGGTACGGAGAGCCGGCCCGCCAGGACGGTACGATCACCCAGGTGTCCCCCCATATGCCCGATCCGACCGGCGGTCGCTTCGGATCATCGGTCAGTGAAGCCACGAGCCGCGGCACGACGGTGACGGCCGCCTGTTCTCCGTGAAGGCGAGCGAAGGCGCAGACATGGTCTTGCTTGCTTCCCTGACAATCGAGGGGGATGTACTCCCCGTTTTGAAAGAGCACCCGGTTGGCCGCTCGATAGGTCAGGCCCATCATGGTCGTGTACAGTTTGATTCTCCCATCCGTGCGTTGATCGAAGAGGGCACGAACGAACCGTTGAGCATCCGGCCCGCACTCCGCGCGAGCGTGTTGTAGGTCAGCCAGCATGGACGCCCGTATCTCGTAGTCGACCGGGCGGCGGTTATCCGGATCCACGAGGCTGAGATCCCACAGTTCGGAGCCCTGGTAAAAATCGGGAATACCGGGAGCCGTAATCTTCAGCAGGACCTGAGCGAGTGAATTCCACATGCCCGCATTGGCGATCCGCTCTTGAAATGACTGGAAGTCGTCAAGAAAGGGATTGGGCTTGCTCCGATCGAGGATCGACTCGACGAATTGCCGCACCGCCCCTTCGTACGCCTGGTCTGGATTGACCCAACTGGTATGGACCTTGGCTTCTCTCAACGCCTTGCTCATGTACTCTTGGATCCGGTCGCACAACGCGCGGTATTGCGTGTCGTCGAGCGACATGAGGGGCCAGATTCCGACGAGCGCCTGGTACAGCAGATACTCTTCGTTTCGATCTGGGACGAGTTGCCCCTCGACGTCGACCGTGTGTTTCTTGTTGAATTTCGCCCAACGGGTCGCGTGCGCCTTCCACTCTCGCGGAATTTCTGAAAGCACGTTGATGCGCGCCCGCGCATCCTCGCCCCGTTTGGTGTCGTGCGTGGACGTGGCCGAGAGAGAGGACGGCCAGTAGGCCTGACGCTCCCGCATGTGCTTGTGGAAAATCGCAAGCGGCACGCCGAATTGACGGGGGTCCCCTCCGACCTCATTGAGCGACACCAGCCGGTTGTAGATGTAAAAGGCCGTGTCTTCGAGCCCCTTCGCGGTCACGGGACTGGTCATCTGCTGGAACTTCATCACGAACCGGAGCTGGTCCCGACGATCCGGCTGGGTCCGTTCATCCCATTCCTTCAGCAGCAGCGACCGGACAAAGTCGAACACCAGCCCGCTAAGCGCCGGGTTTCTTCGCTTGGCCCTCGCCACGGCCAGACGGATATAGGTACGGTCACGGTCCAGCAGCGGCTCGGGACCGTCTGTGACATAGGTCCGGTAAATAGGAAAACAGGCGATGATCTCGCGAATCGCGTTCGTGAGGCTGTTCAGCGTGAAATCGCGCGATCGGCGGTCGTGCTCGGAAAGGAGATTCAACTGGTGCCCGAGGACGTTGATTTCGCTGGCCATGGAAGCCTGCATGATCAATTTCCTCGACTCATAGGCCAATTCTTCAAACGAGATGCGTCGTCCGATGAACCGGGCATAGAACTCATCCAGCATCCGCTCGTGCGCCGCATCCACGAAGAGTCCGTTGAGCAGGTTCAAGAAGTCGTAGCCCGTCGTGCCGGAGACTGGCCAGGTCTCGGGCAACTGTTCATCCTGGCCAAGGATCTTCTCGACGACAAGAAACAGCGGCCGGAGCAGCTCGCATTGGGCCCAGGCCTGCCATTGGCGGAGATAGCCGCCGGGGTCGGACAATCCGTCCACGTGATCGATGCGCAAACCGGTGACACACCCTTCTTTCACGAGCCGGAACACGAGGGCGTGCGACGCCTTCATGACCTCCTCGTCTTCCATGCGGATCGCAGCCAGCTCGTTGATGTCGAAGAACCGCCGGTAATTGACTTCTTCCGCGGCCACCCGCCAATAGGCCAACCGGTACACCTGGTCGTCGAGCAGAGCATCCAGCAGGTCGAAACTGCGCGGATCGCCCTTTACGCCGTTGAAGAGCCGGACATTGTCGTCGAGAAAGCCTGCGATGGTCGGGCTATCCCGCACCAACGTGGCCAACCGCTGCCGGATGATTTCTTTCTCCCGATGGCGCTCCTCCACACGCTGGGGATCGGTTTCCGTGCGGGATGGAAGGTTCCTGAGTGCCGTGATAATGCTTTGCCATTCCTGAACCGGCGCGGAAGAGGCGCCGGCCTGGGCGATGAGTTCGTCGAGGCGATAACCAAGAACCATCACCGATGACTCGGGGTTGATCGGCAGACGGTGGTCGTAATGCCGGATGAAGAACCGCCCCTCCTCATACGCCAGCGTGATCTCCTGATTCTCCAGGACTGTTCCGTAGAGATCGCCGAGAACCGGCAGCAGAACCTTGTTTTCCAGTTCTCGTTTGACCGGATGCCAGTCGATATCGAACATGCGAGCAAAGCGGGAACTGGAGCCGTTCTCCATCACATCCAGCCACCATGCGTTGGCCGATTGTGCGATGCCCATGTGGTTCGGCACCACATCGAGGATATGACCCATGTCATGGGCTTGGAGTGTCCGGATGAACTCGCGATAATCTATCTCGGTTCCAAGCTCCGGGTTGAGCGCGGTGGGATCGACGACATCATAGCCGTGCATGCTGCCCGGAATCGCTTTGAGATAGGGCGAGGTGTAACAGTCGGTCACGCCCAAGGCGCGCAGGTAGGGAACGATCCCTGTCGCCGCCTTGAACGGAAAGAACCGGTTGAACTGCAGCCGGTACGTGGCGACCGGCACACGGGGCCCGTTTGCGGACGCTTCAACCATGAGATTCACTACGCTCCCGTTTCAAACCGGTGAGGGTTCTCCTCTTGAGCAGACTCACCATGATTTCTCCGCCTCGTGAATCGGCCCGGTTGCGAATCTTCCCCTGCGATCAATCCACCCGCAGATACAGCGCGACGGTGTGAGCCGGGATCGATATGGATACACCCTCCGCCGTGATGGCAAGGTCTCGCGACATAGGCTCCTGACCGGTTCCCCCGAAATCTCGTGCACACGAGTCCAACCGGAGACTCCACCTTCCCCCCGGCTCCCTTAGCATAACCGAGGTTGTCTCGCTGTTGAAACCCAAGACCAGCAAGGCTACCGGCCCTTGTTTTGCCCAGCGATGGACTACTAACACGTTCTCTCTCTCGTAAACCCAAACCTGGTGTCCCGGCGTCTCGCCGCCGGCGCCCAACGAGGGAATGTCCGTCCGGAGATCGATCAACCTTCTGGTCCACCTCAGCATCGCGGCCTGACGGGGATCCCTCGGGCTGCCGAGTTGGATGCGTGACCGTTCGAACGTGGCCGGGTCCTGGGGATCCGGAATATCCTCCCTCCAGGCGAACGATGCGAACTCCGCCCTTCGTCCCCTGCGCACTGCCTCGACCAGCGCCGGATCGCCATGGTCGATGAAGTACAGGAACGGCGCAGTTTCGCCATACTCCTCACCCATAAATAGCAACGGAATGTTGGGAGACAGCAGGACGGCCGCGGCCGCGACCTTGAGGGCCTCAAAGGGAATCCGGCTGCTCAGTCGATCACCGAACGCCCGATTCCCCACCTGATCGTGGTTTTGCGAGAAGACGACGAATTGAGAGGGAGCACAATGTTTCGACGGATTCCCGTGGCGACGCCGGTGGTACCGTGAATACTGACCTGAATAGACGAACCCGTCCTTCATGGCCGTGGCCAGGTGTCCGAGCCCTTCGTAATCCTGATAGTACCCGGCCCGCTCCTTGGTCAGCACCGTCCTGAGCGCATGGTGGAAGTCGTCATTCCACTGTCCGTCGAGTCCGTATCCGCCTTGCGCGGGAGCAGTGATCATCCGGGCATCGTTGAGGGCGCTTTCAGCGATGACGAAGATCTGTCTCTCGAGTCGGGCGGCTTGACCGTGCACGGCCTCGGCGAGTTCCCGAAGGATGTGGTTGGCGCTGAAATCATAGATCCCGTGGATCGCATCCAATCGAAGCCCGTCGATATGGTACTCGGTCACCCAATAGAGCGCGTTGCCGACGATGAAGTGTCGGACCTCATCGCTGTCGGGTCCGTCGTAGTTCACCGCAGCGCCCCAGGGCGTCCGGTAGCGATCGGTGAAATAGGGACCGAAGTCGGCCAGATAATTTCCTTCGGGACCAAGATGGTTGTAGACGACATCCAGAATGACGGCGAGCCCGGCGGCGTGGCAGGCATCGACGAGTGTCTTCAGTCCCTGCGGCCCACCATAGGTGGAATGGGGCGCGTAGAGATATGTCCCGTCATAGCCCCAATTGCGTGTACCGGGAAACTGGGCGACCGGCATGAGTTCGATCGCCGTAATCCCCACCTCATGTTTGAGATAGTCCAGGTGAGGAATGATCGTGTCGAACGTCCCGGTCTCTGTAAACGTCCCGGTATGCAGTTCATAGATGATCAGGTCTTTGAGCGGGAGTCCTCTCCATCCCCGATCCGTCCAGCCGAACGCATCGGGATCGACCACGGCAGAAGCCTGATGGACGCCGTCCGGCTGGGAGCGGGAAGCCGGATCAGGCCGGACCTTTTCGCCGTCCAATATATAATGGTAGCGGTCGCCCGCTCGAACGTCCTCGACCGTGACCTCGAAGTAGCCGTACTCTCGCAGGTCCATCGGAACCGGATTGCGACTCGGATCGCACACATGGACTGAGACGGTCTTCGCACGCGGGGCCCACACTCGAAACTGAACGACCGATGAACCGATGGGCCTCGCACCAAGATCCAATCTCCAGCCTCTGTCAGATCGCAGATCCATCACCGCTGCCCTCTCTTCCAGTCTGCCTGAAGGACATGCGCCACACCAGTAGCAGGTACGTGCGTCGAAGTTCCTCAAACGGAACTGACTTGCGCTAGCCCGCGCGGGCAGTTAACGACTCACAACGCGTGTGGGCGGCATGGTTGCGGCCAATGCACAACCAGACCCGTCCAGAGTCCGGCAGAAGCCTCCGATACGCCTGGCTGTCGGATGGCCGTCATCGAAGATCCCGACAGGAGCCACATCCCGATTCATAAGCGGCACGCGTAAGAGCGGTGCCGGCTACTTCACGTTGATGGTCCCCACCTGTCCCTCCACCTCCATCGTGGTTCCGAAGGCCTTGCATTTGGCCTGCATGGTCCTGCTGAGAAATTCCACCTCGTTGTTCTTTGCCAGCCGGACATACAGGTCTTCGATGCACACGGGATGTAGAAAGATACGCGCGATGCGGCCCCGTTCGAGTTCCAGTAGAAACAAGAAGGAGAGATCGTTGCGCTCGGCTGAATCGACCGCGTAGTCGTCGAGGAAATCACCGGCTGAGTAGAGGATGGCCTTGCCCTGGTAGAGTTCGATGCCTTGCGGTGTGTGGTTGGAGTGGCCCCAGTAGAGATCGACTCCGAGATCGATGATCTGATGAGCAAGCATCCGCATGGCCGCCGAGGGGGGGCCCCAGTTGGGACCGACGTGCGCGCTGACAACCACGAGATCAGCCTGACTGCGGACCTGTTTCAAGACCTGAGCAAATCTCGACCGGTAGGGTTCGACCAAGCCCTTCGCATCATAGGCAATGTAGTGCGTGCCTGGGTTCTTCTCCCCCGCTTCCCATTCCGGCTGGTTGTCCGTGAGGGAGACGACTCCGAGCCTGCCTTGCGGCAAGTCCACGATAGCCGGTGTGAGCGCCTCCACCAATGAGGAACCGGCGCCCGTTCGCTTGATACCGGCCTGGTCGAGCAGTGCAAGACACTCGACCAATGCATCCGTTCCGTAATCCAAAACGTGATTGTTGGCCAAGGTGACGCAGTCAATCTTGGCGGCGCGCAGAAATTCGATCGCACGGGGATGGGCACGGAAATGAAAAGCTTTGGAGTCGGGCTGCCACTCACGCCCCCGGCCGCTGATCACACACTCCAAATTGATCAGCCGTCGATCAGCCTTGAGCATCAGCGGCAACACATCGCTCCAGATCTTGTCCGGTCCGATCGACTGATTCTGGATCACATACTGATCCACCAGCCGACCCAGCATGACATCCCCGGTCAGTGCGATCTGCATGGCAGGCCTATCCCCTCAGCCGGACGTGATGCACAGGCATTAGCATGCTGCGGAAAAACCATTTCAGCACAGCAAGAGGTCGATGGCATGCACGACCGGGGCAAGAGGACAACATCGCCGCAGGATGCTCAAAAAATCCGTATAGCAAGGCCGCAGCATGCGAAGTAGGCTGAGGTCGAGGTCAAGGTTGGGCGAATGTTCGACTTGCTTTATCTCAGCCTTAACCTTCCGATAGCGCTGGCGGACTTTTTCAGCATCCTGCTAGCGCCCGAACCGTCCCATGAGCTGCGCCTCTGCCAGGATATGTCCCTTGCACGCGTCCAACACCTGTGCCTTGGTCGCGCGGGGCTTCAGATTCAACCCGACATCCAACGCATAAAGCGTGAAGTAGTAACGATGGGGCTTGCCCGGCGGAGGACAGGGCCCTCCATAACCGACCCGTTTGAAGTCGTTCAGGCCTTGCAGAGCCTCGTTGGGCAATTGATCTTTGGAAGGAACACCCTCTGAAAGCCCGCGGAGGTCCAAAGGCACATTGTAGAGGACCCAGTGCACCCACGTGCCGACCGGCGCGTCAGGATCGTCCGCAATGATGACGAGGCTTTTCGTAGCGGCCGGCGGCACACTCCAATGGAGCGGAGGCGACAGATCCTCACCTTCACAGGTATACCGGCGCGGGATGGGATCACCGGATTTGAATGCCGAACTTGTGAGTTCAAAGGCCATCGGTTTGTTAACTCCTGTGCACCAGCACAGAACAGGGAGCATGTTTCACGACCGTGTCGGCCACGCTCCCCATGAAATATTCGTGAGCGCTGCGTCCACTGCGAGATCCGACGACGATGAGGTTGGCCCGCTCGCGCGCGGCGGCTGTGACGAGCTCAGCCCCTGGAGGGCCGGACAGCACAATGCCTTTCGCGTCGAATCCGGCTTTCCTCAACGTTCCTGCCACTTGGACGGCGAGTTTTTGGGCCTCGCGTCTGAGCACTTCCTTGACCTGGTCGCCCACCGCAAGGGTCCGAGAGGGGACACGAAGGCCTTCCATAGGGAGAGGAGGAATCACGCTGGCAACCGTCACAGATGGACGAATGTGCTCAGGTAACCGTCTCAGCCATGCGACAGCTTCCCACGACTCTATGGAGCCATCCGCGCCAAGCACGACTCGCTTGAGCGTGTTTGCCGGCTTCTTGACGACAAGGACAGGACAGGGAGCCTGCATGAGCAGCTTCCTCGAGACACTGCCTAAGAGCATCGGTTGAAACTCGGTCACCCCTCGTGACCCGATGACGAGGAGATCAGCCTGCTCCCGCTCGGCGAGGCGGGCGACCGCCTTCGCCGGACTTCCGCGCAGAAGTTTGGCCCGGACCGGCCCCCACGAGGTGGAAGCTTTCAACTCCGCCCATTCCAGCACCCGCGCCGCGCCTTCGAGCGAACACTCCAGCAGGTTCACCAATGCCGAGCGAGTTTTCCGATCCAGCCTCGACAGGGATTTAAACTGCGTCATATCGACCGCATGGACCAGCAGCAGTGAACAGTCTTCTGGACTGCAGACCTGCGGCAGCCAGTCGAGAGCCCACTGGGAGTGGCGGGAACCATCGATGGCACAGAGGATCTTCATGCCGGAAGTTTCCCCTTTGGTGTAAGCATTCTGCGGACCTTCTCCAGGCACGTGACCACCTCCTCATCCTCAACCTGAGGAAACTGTTCATAGAACTGGCCGATCCCGAAGAACCACTCGGACGTATGCAGGACTACCACTTCATCGACAAGCATCTTCAGTTCGGCCATTACTCGTGGCGGCGCGACCGGCACCGCAGCAACGATCCTTGCCGCTTCCGCCTTGAGCAGGGCACCCAGCGACGCATAGAACGTCGCCCCTGTCGCAATACCATCGTCTACCAGGATGACGTTGTGCCCTTTCAACGAAGGAAGTGCCCCTCCCGCCCGATACCGCTCAATTCTCCGACGGATTTCGCTCTCCTGACAGAGAATCTCCTCCTCCACTTCGGCCTTGCTCACGTGATACTCCCGGATTACATCCTCGTTCATATGCCGGTAGCCGGTTTCGGCCAGGGCGCCCATTGCGAGTTCGGGATTCGAGGGAGCTCCCAACTTGCGCGTGATGAACACATCCAAAGGAAGTCGCAGCGCCAGGCTGATATCGTAGCCCACCACAACCCCGCCGCGCGGCAACGCGATGACGATCGTCTTCTCCGCTTCCTTGTAATGAAGAAGCTTCTGAGCCAGCTGTTGGCCGGCATCGTGGCGGTCCCGGAACAGAGCAAACTCACCGGCCTGAATCATCATCGTCTCCCCTCCGGCAACGAAAGTGGTCTCCCCTGGTGCTTGAGCAAGACGAGTGCCCAAGTCGTTTTCAAAGAGAGAAACGTAACCCGCTGAACCTTCGAAGAAAGTTGAAATGCGAGCGACACGCAAGAGTAAATCGAAAAGATCAGTTGAGGGAGATTTCCACAGTGCTCGAATGTTGCTGCGGCAAGGAGGGGCAATCGGATCAATTCTGACGGAGCCTTCCGACTAATCGGACTTCCCCTTTCGCCAGAAGATCCAGAAGAGCACCGCGATCACGACAGCCGCGAGCATCAGTGCAAACACTTCAGCAGACATAGTTGCCCCCCACGTGGCAAGATCTCACCTCGTCGCCTCTCACAGGATGCTGAACAAGTCCGTCGGCGACGTTCTGCTGCCTCACGCCTCTCACGGACGGACCTCCAAGCGATTGTGGACCTTATCAACCCCGAAGACATACCAGGCATCGAACTCGGCCATCTCCTTCTGCGGCACAGAGGGCGCATCTCCTTCCAGCGTAACCACTGCCTTCTTCACCGTGACACGGATGCGCTCGACGTTGACGAAGGGATCCTTTTCCAACACGAGGCGCACCGCTTTGGCAATTTCCTCATCGGAATCTTCCTGCAGCGGAACGACCTCCATGCCATTGACGACATCTCGACTCCCTGGGACCCACCAGGCCAGCACACCGGCCAGCCGCTTCTGAATGAGGCTGGTGACATGATCATCCAGGAGCACGACCCCGTCTGTGACGGACAGTTGAATCACCCCATGCGGCGTCACGGTCGCCTCCCTGACGGTTTCCCAGGTGCCTTTGCGTTTCACCTGAATCGTACAGTTCTGCAGGCCTGGCGCATGGAGCAACGCATCACGCACGGCGTCCAGGATCGCTCCATCGCCCATGTGGGTGGAAGGCATCACGTGCAGTCGATCCACGATGCCTGTGACTCCGGAAACAGCAATCGCGAGTTCCAGGGACAATTTCTTCGCTGCCACATGCTCCGCCTCACCCTCCAGGGTGAGCACGCCGTCGCTGAAGTCCATGCGAACGGGATACTTGTGCAAGTTAATTCGCGGCTCCCGCTCGAATGATGCACGTACCGCTGTGAGAACTTGACCTTGATGTGTCATGACGCACTCCTTCTTGTCTGGCAGGATGCTGAAAAAGTCCGCCAACGCGATCGGAAGGTTAAAGCTCAGGTTGAGGCTGAGATAAAGCAAGTCGAATCTTCACTCAACCTTGACCTCGACCTCAGCCTACTTCACGTACTGCGGCCTTGTTGGACGGACTTTATGAGCATCCTGTCCGCGCTTTCCGAGTGCCCGTCTCGCTTGGCAACAGTACGCTTTTCCGGCGAACCGTGACGACTCATGCGGGCGAAAGGCTAACAGTCCGCGTAATCCCCCTTGGCCAGCG
>JAGXAR010000036.1 GCA_018971525.1 Nitrospirota bacterium | reverse complement strand
AAACATTGCATATTCGATATTCCTGTTGCTGAGAGATTCGGTATCGATCCCTTTGGACATGGTTATGCCAGAGCCGATGTGGTCAGTAGCTTTGAACTTGCCATGATCTTCATGGAGCAGCTGATCAAGATAATAAACTAAGGAGTCAGTTATTCTGTCTCGCTTTTGATCGCCATACATTTCAAAACTGTACCTGTCTATGAGGTGCATAAATAAGAAGATGAATTCACGAACAACTTGGCCAAATTTTTCAGAATCCAGTGTGCGGCCACAATTCTTTTCAAAATAATCAGCACATCCCGTTGATGTATGAACCAATAGCGTAGTCAGATTAATAAGGACATCATTTTCCTCGTTAGCCATGCCAGTCTGCTCTTCTTAGCTGGAAGTTATAGCAAGACCACTGAGCTTGTTTGCGGATGACTCCCACCTGTGTCCCTGGCCGCTTGCGGGGCAAGGAGGTTATCCTGCCGTGAGGCTGAGTTCCTCAATGCGCGAATGGGCCGGGGCGAGCTTCTTGATGGTCACGTAGAGAAGGGACTGATCCTGAGCGGCTTGCTCTTTGCCGATCCTGGCACTCCACTTATTGAACCCCTCGTCCCCTTCGAGGAGGAGGATCACCTGGGCATTATTGGGAATTTTGTCAGAAAACTCCGGATGCTCACGGAGGTACCGATCGAACTCCATCCCTAGCAGGCTGTTTCGCTTTTCATGAATATTCATGGAAACTGACCCTCCAAGAATCTCGTTTTGTACGTTTCCCAGTTCAGGTCGATATCGTCGTCCGCCAAGGTCAGGCTTTCGGCATATGAAAGTTGAAGCGCTTCTTCTTCTTGCTCGCCGTGGATATTGTACCGGTCTATGTGAGAAAAGTCATGGGCGCAATCATAACGGATCACGGGTTGCCAGGTGTCATCGACCTTCACCTCAAGCTGGACCGCGAATTTTATTACTTTGCCCCGTTCGGTCTTGTGGAAGTGCCGTTTCCGCGTGTCACTTCCTAACGCTCTGGTGTATGTTTTTTCTCCCACCGGCTATCTCATTTTCTCTAAGTGGCCAGTCGCGACTTTAGGGCGAGGGACGAGACGGTCACCGACTGCGCGCGTCCAACCAGGGCCGTCCCTTTCTCCCACCATCCCGGTGGCCGTGGATTCAAAGAGTCTGTGGGTGGGATGCCCCATCATGCGCGCATCGGACGAGCACTGTTTCATCGTGCGCGTTCTGCGAGCACAGGGGCCCCCACCTGCAGCCCCGCCTCTTAGACCGGCCACTTTTCCTCGTTCCACGCCATCTCCCAGAACATCCACTCATACCGCGAGCTGATCACGAAAGCTTCTTCCATCCGCCGCTTTTCTGCTTTACCTGCGGTCTTGGCCCACTGGTCCACTTTCTTGCGCATCCATTCCTGCACCTTGGCAAACTCAGGTGAGGCATAGAGCATGAGCCAGTCCCGATAGGGATGGTTCTTCTTGGGCGGGCCGTTTTTCAAAAGATGCTGCCCGACGACGCAGTAGATCCAGGCGCAGGGGAGCGCGACGACGGTGATTTCCGCTGCCGAGCCCGTGTGGGCGACGGTGAGCATGTGCCTGGTGTAGGCGTAGTTCGTCGGCGCCATGGGCACGGAGGACATCTGTTTGGCGCTCATCTTCCAGCGTGACCCGTACCCTTCGTGGAGGCTGCGTTCGACGACGATGGTTTCTTCGGCGAGCTTCGTCAGGCGCAGGGCCGATTCCGAATCCGGCGCTCGCAGCGCTCCGGCAGAAAACACCCGGGCGAGGTCGCCGAGAAACCTTGCGTCTTGCAGGATGTAGTACTTGAACTTGCGTTCCGGCAGGGTCCCCCTGCCCAAGGCTACGACGAAGGGATGGGTGAGTTGTGCGCTCCAAATCGGTTGGGCCAGCTTACGCAGATGGTCGGAAAACGACATCGTGTCCTCTTTGAGATCGAAGGTTGTGATTGTTTCTTGCGAGAGACGCTACCCGTACCACGACTCTTGTGCCGGCTAGGGCCAGGGCCTCGGTAAACGATTGATGCCGTCCAGCGCGGCGACTTTATAGCATTCCGCCAGGGTCGGGTAGTTGAAGACCGTGTCGATGAAGTAATCGATCTTTCCCTGGTACGCCATCACAGCTTGCCCGATGTGGATCAGTTCAGTCGCGCCTTCTCCAATGGCATGGACTCCCAGAAGCGCATGGGTCTGGCGATGAAAGAGCAGCTTCAGCATGCCGGTGTCATCGCCGATGAGCTGTCCGCGGGCGATTTCCCGATAGTGTGCGATACCGACCGCATAGGGAGTCCCTGCCTTGACCAGATCCTCCTCTCTCCGCCCCACCATGGAGATTTCCGGAATGGCATAGATGCCGTAGGGCAAGAGGTCCGTGTCGGTGCGGTCGGAATGGCCAAAGGCGTGGCAGGCGGCATGGCGTCCTTGCTGCATGGAGGTGGAGGCCAAGGCGGGAAAGCCGATGACGTCGCCGGCGGCGTAGATATGGGGGACTGATGTTTGGAAATGGTCGTTGACGATCACCCGGCCTCGCGTATCCGGCGTGATGCCGACGGCCTCCAGGTTCAAGCCCTTCGTGGCACCGATGCGGCCGATGGCATACATGAGCGTCGTGGTGGTGATCGGTGGCCGGTGCGTCAGCGAGACCGTGATCTGTCCATCGGACTCTTTTCGGATCTCGACTACTTCTTCTTCGTGGTAAAGCGTGACGCCGATGTCTGTCATTTGCTGTTGCAGAGCATCGATGATCTGGGCGTCGACAAATTCCAGCAACCGAGGTCGCTTGTCGATCAGAATAACCGGCACACCCATCGTGGCCAAGATCGACGCGTACTCTGTGCCGATGACGCCGCCGCCGACAATGACCATCGACGTCGGAAGGTGTGTGAGGGTGAGGAGGCCGTCGGTATCGATGATGGTGTGATCATCGAAGGGAATGTCGGCCGGTCGGGCCGGCTCTGTCCCCACCGCGAGGACGATCACGTGGGCACCATGTTCAGTCGACGTGTCGGCTTGTTGAACGAGGAGCCGGTGAGGATCGAGGAAGCGGGCTTCTCCGAAGATCAGGTCGATGCGGTTGCGGGCCATCTGGTTCTGCACGATCTGGATTTCGTTGTTGATGATGTGGTTGGCGCGAAAGACGAGATCTTCGATCGTGATCGTTTCTTTCAGGCGATATTCGGTCCCGTACAGGGTGCGTTGGCGGAACCCCGAGAGGTAGAGCACAGCTTCACGGAGGGATTTGCTGGGGATGGTGCCGGTGTTGGTACAGACGCCGCCGACGACTTGTTTGCGCTCGATGATGCCGACTTTTTTGCCCAGCTTGGCGGCCTGGACGGCAGCCTTCTGGCCGGCGGGCCCGGTTCCAATGACCAACATGTCATACAGCGCCATGAGTTCCTTGCGAGGGAAGGCTGAGGTTCAAGCCGAGGGTGAGGGGGGAGTGCGGGACTCCCCTACTTCTTCGCCTCACCCTCGACCGTGCGGATGTCAGCTTGTGGTGATCAGTGACTTGGCCACGGCGAAGGCCTCATCCAGGTCCGGCAGCTGGGCCAGTTCGGGAGTGATTTGCAGATACCGCACGGTGTTGTGGGAGTCGATGACCATGACGGTACGAGCCAGGATGTGGGGGGCCTTGAGGAAGAGTCCGTAGGTTTTTCCGAAGTCGGCCCCTCGATAGTCCGAAAGGAAGGTCACATTCGTAATATGGGCTTCTTCCGCGAATCGTTTTTGTGCAAAGGGGGTGTCGATGCTCACGGTCACCAGTTCGACCATCTTGTCGAGGCCTTTGTTCTTCTCGCTCAGATAATGGGTCTGCTGTTCGCACACTTTGGTGTCGAGCGACGGCACGACGCTGATGATCCGGACCTTGCCCTTGCCCTTTGTGTCGGTAATGTTGATCAGCGACAGGTCTGTCTGTGTGAGCTTCACCTCCCGCAGGGGTTCGCCGACTCTAATGCCGGTTCCTGAGAGGGCCAGGGCGCTTCCCTTGAAGAGGACCGTATGGCCTTCACCAGCCAGGGCGCTGCCCTCTGCGACCGTGAGGTTCTTGTAGAGAAAACTGGTGCCGCTGGAGTTGCCGGTGCTTCCGCATCCGGTGAACCCAAGCGTCACGCAGACTGTGGTTCCGACGATCATTCGATGCGCTGCTTTCATAATGCTCTCCTTGGTGAGGCGACAGTCACTACTTTATCAAGAATACCGTGGTCTGTCCTTGGTTTGTTAGCAATTTACGAAGAAACTACTCCGTAGAGCAGACCTTCATGGCCTTCATGTTTGAGATGAAAGGATAACATCCTCGTAGGATGCTGAAATAGGCCGTCCTTGTCATTCGTGAAACGTGAGGCGTGAAACGCCCGAACCAGGAAACGAACGACGTTTCACGAGATACGCTTCACGGGTGTTGAGACCGATGCTGGCGGACCGTTTCAGTATCCTGTTAGGGGCGCAGAAAGGTGATGAGTTCCTTGTTGACCAGCTCCGGTCGTTCCCACTGCGGGATGTGTCCCGCCTTGGGGATGCGGACGAAGGTCGAACCGTCTATGGTTCGATGAAGCATGTCGCCGGCCGGGAGGGGAAACACGCGGTCTTCCTCGCCCCACACAATCAGGGTGCGGTGGGTGATCGTTCCGATGCGCGGAGCGTAGTTCTGTTCCCACAGCGGGAGGTTGGTCCCGATGGTCAGCAGAGCCTTGAACAGCCCGGGCTGTCGGCGATTGCGGTTGGATCGGTCCAGTACGGCTTGGGTCAACAGGGACGGATCGTATACGAACTCACGCAGAGTGGACTTGAGCACGAGGCCTCCGAAGAGCGAATTGCCGAATGAGACGAGCCAGGACGGGGCGCTGGTCGTCAAGGCGCGACGAAGCGTAGGGCTCGCCAGGTGCTCCATCACATGGGCAGGGAGCCCGCCGATGAGGATGAGCTGTGAAACGCGTGAAGGGTGGTCGAGGGCGAGACCGATGGCGAGTCCTGCGCCCATGCTGTTGCCCGCCACGCTGGCCTGAGGGATCTGGAGCGCGTCCATGAAGCCCACAAGAAATTCCAGCAGTTGATCGGGCCGGTATTCGATATCCGGTTTGTCGGAGAGACCTGCTCCGACCAGGTCGGGGGTGATTACGCGGAAATGGGCGGACAGCGCCGTCTGTTGATGTTCCCACTGCCACATCGAGCCTCCGAATCCGTGCAGGAGAATGACGGGGGGGCCCTCTCCGACGTCGAGGTACGCCATGCGCTGATCGAGGACTGTGACGGTCTTGATTGGGATTCGCCCAAGGGCATCGAACCACGGAGGCAAGGAAGAATGTGCCGTGCAAGCAGTGAGCATGAGCGACAGGCCTACGAGTGAGGTGAGCAGCCAGGCACGAAAGCAGAGAAGTGGAGGCGCCGGGCTGTTGTGAAGGGAGCTATTCCAACTGGATGACTGTTTCATCCGTCTTCACGTTGTCGCCTTCGGCGACCAGGATGGCGGTGACTTTTCCGTCGATCGGCGCCGGGACCTGACCTTCCATCTTCATGGCTTCGATGATCAGGAGGGGGTCACTAGCTTTGACCACGGCACCGATCACGACGAGCACTTTGACGACGCGACCCGGCATCGGGGGGGCCACGTCTCCTGGTTTGGACGGCCTCGGCCGTTTGGGCTTGGCACCGGTGTCAGCGTCAGGGGCTTCCGGCACGCCGGCCAGGATCTCCTGGATCGGTTCCAACGAGACTTCTTCGAGTTTGTCGTTGACCCGGATGTAATATGGTTTGCGGCCGTCGACCTTCCGTCCTGAGCCGGACACCTTCACATGGTAGGTCTCGCCGTGGACCGTGACGTTGAATTCGGCGGGGGCCAAATGGAGTTCGGTGGCTGCAGCCGGTCCACTGGGCAAGAAGCTTTCGAGGGGCTCCAGCATCAGGTCCCCCTTCTCGCGCGCCTCAAAGAAGTCTCGCGCGATGGCGGGGAACAGCGTGAACGAAAGCTGATCTTCCATCGTTTCGGCCGAGGCCGGCAGATCTTTTCTGATGGCCTCGAGTTCGGGCTCCAACCGATCGGCTGGCCGCGCCTTGATCGGCTGGTCGTCTCCGATCGCCCGGCCCATGATGTCGTGATCGACAGGTCCAGGCGCCCGCCCGTAGAGTCCGAGGAAGTAGTTCTTGGTTTCCGTGGTGATGACTTTGTACCGTTCGCCCGTCAGGACGTTGAGCGTGGCTTGGGTCCCCACGATCTGACTCGTCGGAGTGACGAGCGGGGGATAGCCCATTTCCTTTCGGACGCGCGGCACTTCATCCAGGACTTCTTTCATCCGATCGATCGCATTCTGCTCGGTCAGTTGCGCGGCGAGATTCGAGAGCATGCCGCCGGGAATCTGCGAGGTGAGGATCTCGGCATCGACCCCGGTGAACTCGCTTTCGAACTGGCGATACTTTCGGCGAACCGTGCGGAAGTGTTCGGTGATCGGGAGGAACGAGGCGAGGTCCAGCCCCGTGTCATACGGGGTGTTTCGCAGTGAGGCCACCATGGTCTCCGTCGCTGGGTGCGAGGTGCCGCCGGCCAACGGCGAGATGGACGTATCCAGCATGTCCAGACCGCCCAGGATCGCCATGAGGGAGGTCATCGAGGCCATCCCCGAGGTGTAGTGTGAATGCAAATGGATCGGGACCTTCACCGCTGCTTTGATACGACGGATGAGGTGATAGGCATCGAGCGGCGCCAAGAGCCCGGCCATGTCTTTGATGCAGAGCGTGTCGGTTCCCAAATCCTCAAGCTTTTTCGCCATGTCGACAAAACGGTCCACACTATGGACGGGACTGACGGTATAGCTGATGGCGGCTTCGACATGTTTGCCGCAGGCTTTCACTTCTCGCATGGCCCGTTCGACGTTGCGGATATCGTTCAGTGCATCGAAGATGCGAAAGACGTCGATGCCATTGGCGGCAGACCGTTCGATGAACCGTTCCAACACATCGTCGGCATAGTGCCGATATCCGACCAGGTTCTGCCCGCGGAGCAGCATTTGAAGCTTGGTATTGGGCATGGCTGCACGCAGGGTGCGGAGCCGTTCCCAGGGATCCTCTTTGAGGAAGCGCAGGCACGTGTCGAAGGTGGCGCCACCCCAGACCTCGAGCGACCAATAGCCGACGGCGTCGAGCTTCTGGGCGATGGGCAGCATGTCCTCCGTCCGCATGCGCGTGGCCAAGAGCGACTGATGGCCGTCGCGCAAGGCGACATCGGTGATCAGGATGGGCTTGCCCGCTGCCGGTTGGATCGTCAGCTCCTGGCCGCTCTTGGCACGTGTCTTTGACGTCCGGACGGCTGGTCCGGCTGTCCGCTTTTTGGGGGTCTTTGTTCGTGAGGGTCGTCGTGTCGCCATGATGTCCTGATCTATTCGTCAGCTCGTCATCGGATCACCGGGGTTGATAGGCGGCTGTTTGCTCACAGCCCTTCGTAGGCGGCGATGGCGGCGGAGAGTGCCAGCACCAGATCCTCCGGCTGCTCAAACTCGTCGTAGTTGAACAGGTCAGGATGCGTCTCCAAGTAGGAGGTGTCGAAATGTCCTGCCATAAAATCCTGCTCCTGCATGATCTCCTTCATGAAGGGGATCGTCGTCTTCACCCCGCGCAGGACATACTCTTCGAGCGACCGTCTCATGCGGCTGACGGTTTCTTCCCACGTACGGCCACGTACGGTGAGTTTGGCCAGGAGGGCGTCATAGTAGGGCGGTACCGTATAGTCCTTGTAGACCGCTCCGTCGATTCGCACGCCGATCCCGCCCGGCGAGAGATAGGCTGTGACGGTGCCGGTGCAAGGCCGGAAGTTGTTCTTCGGGTCTTCCGCGTTGATGCGGCACTGGATGGCATGGCCTTGGAGTGTGACCTCCTGCTGCGTGATGTCGAGCGGATTGCCGGCCGCGATGGCGATCTGATTGCGCACGATGTCGATGGCCGTGATCTGCTCCGTCACCGTATGTTCGACTTGGAGGCGGGGGTTCATCTCGATGAAGTAATAGCGGCTGTCCTGATCGAGGAGGAACTCGACGGTGCCGGCATTGTCATAATCGACAGCCTTTGCGATGGTGATGGCCGCGTCACCCATTTCGGCACGAAGACGTGGTGTCAGAACCAAGGATGGAGCGATCTCGATGAGCTTTTGATGCCGGCGCTGAATGGAGCAATCACGCTCGCCCAGGTGGATGATGTTGCCGTGCCGGTCTGCCAGTATCTGGAATTCGATGTGATGCGGTCGCTCGATATACTTCTCGATGAAGATGCTGCCGTCGCCGAACGCAGCCTGGGCCTCTCGTGATGCGACTGCCATGTTTTCGCGAAGTTCGGCATCCGACCGCACCACCCGGAGGCCGCGGCCTCCTCCGCCTGCGCTGGCTTTAATCATGACGGGATAGCCGGCGTCTTTTGCGAACGACAGGGCGTCCTTGACGTCTGTGATGCCACCCTCTGTCCCGGGGACGATCGGAACGCCGACTCGTTTGGCCAGCTCACGGGCTTTGACCTTGCTCCCCATCAAGTCGATGGCATGTGGTGACGGACCGATGAAGGCAATGCCGGAGGTTTGGCACAGTTGCGCAAATTGCGAGTTTTCTGAGAGAAATCCATAGCCTGGATGGATGGCATCGGCGCCGATCCGTTGGGCCAGGTCGACGATCTGTTGGCTGTCCAGGAAACCTTTGACCGGTCCCGGACCGACTATGTAGGCCTCGTCTGCCTTCTTGACGTAGATCCCGGTCGAATCGGCTTCGGAATAAATGGCTGCGGTGGCGATGTTCAGTTCGCGGCAGGCGCGGATAATCCGCATGGCGATTTCGCCGCGATTGGCCACCAGAATTTTTTTGAACATACCTATCCCTGTGTCCTCAGATCGTTCGCGATTCTGCGAGAGCTATCAGGCCAAAATGAGCGCGTAAACTAGCATAAGATCAAGAGTCCTGTCGAGGGAAGAAGGGGGTAGAAGGGGGCGGTTCCAGGGGACGCAAGAGGTGGCAACCCCGGGAAATCCTGTTGGCTTTCCCGGGGAGCGAGCCTATTTGGACTTGATCAAGACCGGCTTTGACTGGGCACTTCCGCCGCCTGCGACGATGATGATGAACGACATTCCCGCTTTCGCGTCCGGCACAGTTGCTTCAATCGTGGAGTCATTCATGAATTTGAAGTCCACGGGCGCTTTTGATGCCGCGCTGAAGGTCACAGTATGAAAACAGTCTTTTGTACCGAAATTCTCGCCGGAGATGACGACTTTGTCGCCAGGCTTGGCTTCGTCCGGCTCCACTTTGGCGATCCGGGGACGCTTGCTCCGGTCGCACACGGGGTCCCGGTCGACTTTCGCTGCATCGGACCCCTTGATCGATTCGGTACCATATAGGGTGAATCCTGCGCCATCCACCATTGCGCCTGGCTCTTCAGCGAAGGATCCGGTTATAGGGGACACCATGGCTCCGATGAGTCCCAGTAACATGATGACTGATGATCGCCACGTCCGCATAGGTACCTCCTTCAATAACAACGACGCACGATTATTTCTCTTTGATTGGAATGTAGGTCTCGGCAATGAGTTGTTGACCGGCCGGGGACAGGACGAACTGGGTGAATGCCTCTGCCAGGGGATGCGGCTCCTTCTTGGACAAGAGAAGGACGGGGCGTCGGAACGGATAGCGGCCGTCTTTGACGGTGGGGACCTCCGGTTCGACCTTGTCGATGGGCAAGAGTCTGACCGCGACGCCGCCTGAGACGACGGACAATCCCTGGCTCAGGGACAGGTAGGCGACCGCAGACAGAGGAGGGAGTGTTCCCACGACCGTCTTGACAACCTGTTCATCGGGGCCAATCACCTTGATGTTACCGGCGATCTTGCCGGTAATGCCGAGCTGCTTTTCAAAGGCATCGCGGATGTTTTGGTTGCGAGGCCGGTCGATGACCAAAATTTTCGTTTCTGGACCACCGAGTTCCGACCATATCGTAACCTTACCGGAGAAAATGTCAGCGACCTGTTGCTTTGTGACTTCTTTGGTGAAATTGGAAAGGTGTACGAGCACGCCGATCCCGTCCCACGCGATGGCTGTGGCCATGAGTTCAGGTGCTTCAGTTCCTGTGACGGCAATGTGGGCCTGGCCTGATTTGACCATCTCGAGTGGTTTCGAATTGGCATCCCAGACGACATCGAGATAGGCTCGAGGGTTGGCTTTTTCAAATGCGCGGGCGAGAGACTCGATGGTTGTCTGCTCCGGACCATTGCCGGCGATAGTGAGATTTCCGGCGACTTCTGCAAGGGCAACGAAGGCCATTCCCCAGCCGAACAGAAGGCTGAGGCCTAGCGAGAGCACGAGTCTCGCAATCATACGATCTCCATGGGGGTTGAGTGAATAGTGGCAAGCGAATGACGTGCGTTCACATCCCGGCCCATGGTCTGGTTCAGTTCCCCGTTATGCCGCCGGGAGAAGGATCGGGAGGTGGGCCAGCATCGGGGTCGATGCGCTTCCCCATTATCGGCGGGAGTTTTGAGAACTTGTCCATCCGCTCGTCCAGCATGCTGTAGGCTTTCATTTCGGCAAAGCCGGTTTTGTGGGTCCCCTTAATTTTTGTCGTACAGGCGGACATTAACCGCGTGGCGCTTTGGGCATTACAGTGAGGACACACGGTGTCTTCCGGTCTGACATGGACGGATTGGGTGACGTCAAACTGCTTCTCGCATTGTCCACAACGATATTCGTAGATCGGCATGGTTCCCACCCTTCAAGCTAGATGAACACCGGACAAAGCGACAATGCGCTCTTGACCGGCCGTTGAGCTTTGCCTTATTGTACACACCTTGATGATATGACTTCTAGTGGTTTAGGAGGAGGATTTCGATGCCCCTGTTGATTCGGAAGTACAAGAGTGTTGGTGGAATGATGCAAGAAGAACGGATCGACGATCCGGATCGGATCGAGCGGTACATGAGGCTTTTTGACAAGGATGATATTAAGAAGCTTGAGACCGGCGTAAAGGTCTTCATTGAGAAGGATGAGTGGCAACTCCTGCCGTAAGTTGTCTCGATCGTCGACGAGACTCCATCGTAGATTGAATCGGAATCTGACCGCTGGTTGTGAGTGCGGCCGAGCCAGGAATCGCGGGAAAATGGCCGTGCCGCGGTCCGTCTATGAGGCGCTGTCACTATGATCTATTGGATTCATATCGCGCGTTCTATCGATCGGGTCACGCTCCATAAGGATCGCTGTGCTGAGGTCCCGTCTTCGTCGATCGGTTCTTCAAGCGATTTCTGGGAAGGCGGGTGGTTCGATTACCCGGACAAGGAGCGAGCGTTAGCGGCGATGGAGCAGGCCGGGACTACAGAACAGCGCCGTTGTCCGCTGTGCAAAGCCTAGCAGGGTGCCGAAAAAGTCCGCCGGCTTCGTTCTCGCCTCGCTCCCTTGAATCGTGAAACGAGTGTCGGCCGCGGAGCTGCGGCCTTGCTTGAGACCAGGCGCGTCCCAGAGTGAAGTGGTTGTCTTGGCAGACTCAGGGCGGGAGGGTGAGATATACGCCGGGGTTGGGGGGGTGAGAAGTCTGGTTTTTTGAGCATCCTGCGGGGGCGTTCTCCCGTTGGGCGCACATGCGAACTATCGAAGCTCTAGCGTGCCAAAGTAGTTTTTCCTCAGCCTGCTACACAGTGATGAGGGACGCATGATGGGAGTGGATGGATTGGTTCAGATGACCGAATCCAGGCAACTCATCACTCATCACTGAGCGCTCATCACTTGATTCCATGCCACGATTCGCACTACTCCTGACAACGTTCATCTGGGGGGCGACGTTCCCCGCCACCAAAGCGGTGTTGGAGCAGATTCCACCACTGTCGTTTCTGTTTCTCCGATTTCTCCTGGGAACCTTGCTGGTCGGGGGCGGGTTTTTGCTGTGGAGACTTCGCTTGCACCGCGAGCCGGCGGTCTTGCGCGCGAGTGCGATCGCCACCTGTTGGCTGTTTCTTGGATACATTCTTCAAACGGTCGGGCTTCACTATACTACCGCATCGAATTCCGCCTTCATCACGGCGCTCTATGTTGTCGTCGTGCCGTTGATCTTGCGTCGATTCGACCGGCGCGTATGGTTGGCCACCGGGATCGCCACGATGGGGCTCTGGCTGTTGGTGAAGCCCAGCGCATCCGGGAATCTTGGCGATCTCTTGACGCTCGGCTGTGCGATCGCGTTTGCCGCACATATCGCCTGTCTAGAACGGTTTACCCGCGAGGTCGATGCACCGTCCTTGTTTGCCTGGCAAATGATGGCGATGGTCGTCCTCTTGCTTCCCACCCTTCTGGTTGAACAGGCACCGGCTCAGGCTTTTGCGCCTACGGCGTTGTTGCTTGTCGGGCTCGGAGTGACCGGAGGACTTGCGACCGGAGCATTTGCCATTCAAATGTGGGTGCAGCGCATTTTGCCCGCGCAACAGGTGGCATTGATCTTTGCGTCAGAACCGGCCTACGCGGCCTGGCTCTCCTGGTACTTTCTCGGAGAAACATTGGATCTCCAGGGGTGGGTTGGAAGTGCACTCATATTGTTGGCGGTGGTGATGGGTGCCTTTGGGAGCGGCCCTCAGTCGTCATCGCACGCGGTTGGAACGGTCCAGCCGGCCTAGCCGCAACATTCATGAACGCTTCTGCTGTAATCGCCGATCCGCTGCTACGTACTTCATCGCTCGTGAAGCGTGAAGCGCGGAGCGGAATGGGTGTGTCTGTGCCGTCGCATGCGAAATACGAGATACACTTCACGAGGAACGCCCTCTCGGGCGGTGTCGCGAGGAACCGCCATGAATAATGCGGGCTAACTCGTCACAGGGAGTCGGATGGCACAAAAATTTGGCAATGGACGCTGGGTGCAGGAAGGGTTCCTGGATAATCGCGTTGACGGGACGATCGTGGGGCGGATCGTGTTTGCGGTGGTCGGTCCGGTCGATGTGTATTTACGGGGAAACTTCAAAGCCGATATCGCGGGGCAGGTCATTCAGTTTCGAAATCGTCGGTTTGAGGACGAGGATCTCGCCGGCCAGGTGATTGGTGACATGGAAAACCCGCAGATCGGGGATGTGAACTTGATCTCGTTCGACCCTCATCCGAACCTCGCTCCTCATCCGTATATCGAATGGTTCTCGACGAGGAAGAATCACTATCGCATCGAACTGGAACCGGCAGATGCCTGGATCGTTCCCGCATCGGAGGTGGGAGAGATTGATCAGGTGAGTCGAACGATTCGCGAGGCGCTCGCTGGGCGGATAAATGAGCGACCGACTCGGGAGCCCACTGACTGGGTGTAGTAGGATATAGGACGCGTGAAGCGCGAGAGATGCCGGAAAGCGCGACGTGGACAGATTGGGTTCCCGCCTCGTTCGGCCTATCTCGCGCGGCTAGTCCAGCTTTCTATACCGCGATCGCGTCCTGCTTGCTCTTCCCTTCGCGCACGTAGAACGGCACATCCTTGATATCCCACACCAACCCCAGCCCTTCCATCAGCCTCAGGCAATAGTAGGTCATGTCGATTTCCCACCAATAGAAACCTTGCCGGGTGGAGGCGGGATAGTAGTGGTGGTTGTTGTGCCATCCTTCTCCCATGGTAATCAGCGCAAGAAAGAAATTGTTGCGGCTGGTGTCTCCTGTTTCGTACCGCTGAGAGCCGTAGACATGTGAGAGGGAGTTGATGGTGCAGGTGCCGTGGATGAGGGCCACCGTCGACACAAAGAAGCCCCAGATCAACATCTGCGGACCATTCGTGCCGAGGCCTGGCGCATAGGCTTCGAGCAACATTCCCAGTCCGAACATCCCGAATCCGGCGAGGGTGGGGACGAGGATGTCAAAACGGTCCAGGAAGCGGAGTTCGGGGAACTTCGCGAAATCTGCAATGTTCTTTAAGCGAGGGGCAAAGTGCGTTTGCGATGTGAACCAGCCCATGTGTGACCAGAGGAATCCTCCCTGAAGAGGGGAATGGACGTCATCCGGCGTGTCCGATGCGATGTGATGATGGCGATGGTGCCCGGCCCACCAGAGGGGACCGCGCTGGGCGCAGGAGCCTCCCAAAACGGCAAAGGCAAACTGGCATGCACGGGACGTCTTGAAGGTCCGGTGAGAGAAGTAGCGGTGGTACCAGCCGGTGATGGCGAACATCCGTACAAAATAAAAGGCCGTCGCGACGGCGACTGCTGTCCAACTCCATCCCACCCAGATAATCCCGAGACACATGACGTGCACGGCGATGAGCGGGATGCAACGAATCCAGTCCATCTTTGGAGGTCCCTCGACCTTCATCTTTTCAAGCCCGGCCCAGGAGTCGAACCAGCGGAGCACGGTGAGCCAGAGGTCCTGGGCTTTGGTTGTCTGTAGGACTGGTACGTCAGGCATTCGCTTACCTCCAGGTCAGGGGGCGGCGCATTACTGGGGCGTGGTGCAAGGCACCGGTGTCCCGGTAAGGCTGAGTGACATCGCGGCGCTTGGAAAATAACACGTAAGGCAGGCCGCAGATACTGGATCGCAAAGACAATGCTTTGGCAAGCCAGCCGTGCAATAACGAAACATTATACACACAACCATCCGAAAAGTGAAACGGAGTCCTTGCGCACCTGGTTCTCTCTGTTTATTCTACTGAAATCAGAGGGGCTGTCTACTGTTTACACACACTCCATTTTCACAATCGCACTTCGATGCGGCGTCCGTCCCATTGCGAATTGACACCCTCGCGCCTCGTCTCTAGAATGCCAAAATGATGAATGATCGCTTCCTCAAAGCCTGCCGGCGTGAGCCGGTCGATTGTACGCCGGTGTGGTTCATGCGCCAGGCGGGCCGTTATATGGCCGAATATCGATCTCTTCGTGCAAGACATTCGATGCTCGAGTTATGTAAGACGCCCGAGTTGGCAGCGCAGGTCACGCTCCAGCCGATCGATCGCTTTCCGCTCGATGCCGCCATCATTTTTGCCGACATCCTGTTGCCGCTTGAACCAATGGGCCTCAGCTTGGAGTTTGCGGAAGGCGAGGGGCCGGTGATCCATAATCCGGTGCGAGAGCAGGCGGATGTCGATCGACTCAACGTCATTGAAGGGGGTGAACTCGAGTATGTGGAGGAAGCCATCAGGCAGGCTCGACGCGCCTTGAACGGGCGGGTGCCGCTGATCGGATTTGCCGGGGCGCCGTTCACGCTCGCAAGCTATGCGATCGAGGGAGGAAGTTCGCGGAATTATCTCCTTACCAAGCAATTGATGTATTGCGAGCCGAAGGCCTGGCACCAACTCATGGACAAGTTTGCGCGGGTGATCACCGGCTATCTGCGGCGGCAGATCAAGGCCGGCGCGCAGGCGATTCAATTGTTCGACAGTTGGGTGGGGTGCCTCTCGGTCGGCGACTACGTCGAATATGTGCTGCCGCATGTCCAATTGATTTTTGAGGGGCTGAAGCGGGAAGGCGTGCCGATGATTCATTTCGGCACGGGCACCTCGGCGATGCTTCGCCAGATGCGAGAAGCGGGCGGGGATGTCATCGGGGTCGACTGGCGCATCCATCTCGATGAGGCCTGGGCGACTGTGGGCTATGACGTGGCGGTACAGGGGAATCTCGATCCCTTAGCGTTGTTTGCGCCGTTGCATGAAATTGAACGTCGGGTGGAAGATATTCTGCGTCGGGCGGGCGGACGTCCTGGGCATATCTTTAATCTGGGCCATGGGATTTTGCCGACGACGCCGGTCGAACATGTGGCCGCGACCATCGACATGGTTCACAAGCTTAGTCAACGATAACGCCAAGAGCGTATGGCGCATGGCTGATGGTGGGAAGTAGATGCAGTAGGTTTCATCGCTTGTGTGGCCATAAGCTATTTGTTCTGGTGAACATATGTCGGGATCGCAGAGGCCCATTGCCGTGCTCTTGATGGCGATGGGTGGGCCGGATAAGCTGGAGAATGTGGAGCCGTTTCTGCTCGATGTGCGGGGAGGGCGTCCCGCGCCGCCTGAACTCGTCGAAGAGATTCGGGATCGGTATCGGGCCACGGGCGGGAAGTCTCCGGCGGTCGGGATCGCCAAGGATGTGGCGAAGAAGCTCGAGCAGCGGCTGAATAAGGTCGGTGGCGAGCGGTATCGGGTCTACGTCGGGTTGCGGCATTGGCATCCGTTTATCAAGGAGACCTATGCCGAATTGCTCGGCGACGCTCCCGAACACATCATCGGTCTCTGTCTGGCCCCCCAACAGTCCTCTCTGAGCACCGGGGCCTATCGGAAGAAAGTTGAAGAGGCACGGTCTGTGCTGCAGAGTAGCTGCCCGGTGAGTTACGTCGGCAGTTGGCATCGGCATCCAGGACTGATTGCGGCGATCGTCGAGAACATCCGGCAGGCGCTGCTGAAGTTTCCTGCCGACGCGCGGGCGACGGTGCCGGTTCTCTTTACGGCCCACAGCCTTCCGGAACGAATCGTCGCGATGAAGGATCCCTACCCCGACGAGGTGAAAGGAACAGTTGCGGCGGTGACGGCGCTGTTGGGCGGCAGGCCCACGCGCTTTGCCTACCAAAGCCAGGGCCGATCGGAAGAAAAATGGCTGGGGCCGACCGTGGAGTCGGTAGTGGAAGAGCTGGCGCGCGACGGGCACCGACAGGTGTTGGTTGCGCCGATCGGCTTTCTCTGTGACCATGTGGAAACGCTCTACGATATCGATATCGAATTGAAACAGTTTGCGGCTAGTCGGGGCCTCCAACTCGAGCGAATCGCGATGTTGAACGACTCGCCCGCCCTCATCGATACGCTGGCCTCTGTGCTCAGGGCACACGAATCATCTCTCTGCAGTTTCTCGTGAACGATCTTCGTACAGTCGCCGTCATCGGTGGAGGGATCTCAGGCCTCTCGACTGCCTATGCCCTTCACGAGCGGGCGGCGGCTGCCGGTATCCCGATCCGCTCTACGGTGGTCGATGCTGCTCCCGTCTGGGGCGGCAAGATTGTCACCCATCGGGTCGGCGATCTCGTGACGGAGGCGGGACCTGATTCCTTTCTGTCTCAGAAAGCGGCAGCCCTCGAACTCTGTGACAAATTGGGGCTGACTGATCAGCTCATCAACACCAACGAGACCGGCAAAAGGGCCTGTGTCTTCTCGCGTGGTCGTTTGCACGAACTTCCGGAAGGATTGGTCGTCATTGTTCCCAGTCAGTTGGGGCCCTTTCTCCGGAGTGGACTCTTGAGCTGGGCAGGGCTTGCGCGGATGGGGCTAGATCTGGCCGTGCCGGCGAAGCGGTCGCCGGGGGATGAATCACTGGCGGCTTTCTTCCGGCGGCGCGTTGGACGGCAGGCCTTCGAGCGGATGCTTGAGCCCTTGATGGCCGGTATCTATGCGGGGGACGCGGAGCAGATGAGTGTGCAGGCGACCTTCCCCAGGTTTGTTGAGCTGGAACAACAGTACGGAAGTGTGATTCGCGGGATGATGACGGCCCGGAAGGCCGGTCCCTCCGCCACGCTCTCCGGCTCGAAGCGCACAATGTTCGTGAGTCTCAAGAACGGGTTGTCGGATCTGGTCTCCGCTCTTGTCCAGCGATTGGAGGACCAAGGCGTCACCCTCAGGGGAGGATGTGCCGTTGACGCCCTGCGCGTGCGATCCCATCGGCCCGGTCGTTGGAGGTATGATGTCATTCTCAATGACGGCTCGGCCCTGTCCGTGGACAGCCTCGTGTTGGCAACCCCGGCTTATGTGTCGGCGGAGCTGGTTCGTCCGCTTACGCCCATTGCCGGCGGGTTGCTGGAGATGATTCCTTATGCTTCCACGGCGACGATCGCGATGGCCTATCCGCGTGCGGCGGTGTCCGGCGAGGCTGAAGGGTTCGGTTTTGTCGTCCCGCGGGCAGAAGGACGCGATCTCATTGCGGCGACCTGGACATCGCTCAAGTGGCCTTACCGGGCTCCGCCGGATCAACTGCTGGTGCGTTGTTACGTCGGCGGAGTCGGGCGAGAAGCGATTCTTCAATTGGATGACCAGGCCTTGGTGGCGCGGGTCAGAGCAGAATTGGCCAGTATGTGCGGCGTGAAGGCGGAGCCGGAGTTTGTGGAAGTAAATCGCTGGATGAAGGCCATGCCGCAGTATACGCTCGGACATCTCGAACGGCTGAACCAGATTGAGGCGGCCCTCAGTCGCTATGGGGGACTGATTCTCACCGGTGCCGGTTATCGAGGCGTCGGGATTCCGGACTGTATCCGTGACGGAGCGGTTGCGGCCGAGCGGGTCGTGCGCTATCTGTCTGGAGAACGATTGTAATGAGAAATGAGGGGTAACGATGGATGCCCGGATACAGATTGCAAATGTGACTGGACCGTTCCGCGAACCTCGCGAGCAGGTATTTTCTTATGATTATTCGATCCAACGGCCGTCCTGGCTGACTGCCCAGGCCGTGCGCGTCAAGGTCGCGATTCCGGAGGAGCTGGACGTGCTCCGTGGCAAGATTTTTGGGGCTGTGGCAGGGACACCGGGTCAGCAACTCATGATTTCGAAATTCTTGTCGCGCCACATCGCCGACGAAAAACTTCGCATCGCCGAGGCTGACGGCATGTTGGCAGAACGTCGCGACACCATGGTGGCTCCATTCACCGGGCCACTGGCTCATAAGTTCGCACGACTCGATGCCTGGGCGGCAGAACAACAGGAGACGTTGAGGGCAGAAATCAAAACGCGGGTTGGACTGTAGCCGGGCAGTGCCGTCCGTGAAGGCTGAGGTCGAGGTCAAGGTTGAGCGAAGACTTGACGTGTTCCTCTTTGCCTGAACCTTAGCCTAACCCTCAGCCTTCTCCGTTCTGGCGGACTTTATCAGCATCCTGCTAAAAGATTTTCCGATACTGCTTCGAATGCACACCGGACTCGTCGGCAAAGCCGAGGGAGGCGCTGTCGGGATTGCCGGTGTTGTTGAGATCGATTCGATAGTGTCCGCGGATTTGCTCCATCGCCACTTCAAAGGGAACGGCTTGGGGATATAGGTCGCCCGGGGCATGTGCACCGCGTGTCAGGGTGCGAATCACGTCGGCCTGTGCGTACTTGGGGTCGGACACAATGTAGATGTCGGCGACCGCATGGTCCCCCAGTTTGTGGCCGGCCGTTGTGGCGGGCAGGAGATCGGTCAAGGTGCCGGCGAGCCGGTCCTTTCTAAACCGCTTCAAGAGTCCGGCGACTTGGCTATCGGTTGCTTCCGGGGGGACGGTGAGACTGATTGCATTCATGTCCGAGACCGTTGCGTGGACTTTGAAGAGCACCGGCGCCGCTTCGGGATCTTCGATGGTCGGTCCGGTTGGCCCTTCCGTCCCGGCGACTTGTTTGTTCTTTGAGCTGGGCACGATGAGGGCCACGAAGAGCCAGAGCCCGAACAGAATGCCGAAGATCACGATGAGGGGGTGGACTCCGGCACGCTTGCCTTCTTCGTAGGGGTGTGGCTCATCGCTCATGACGGCGTTCCTCGGTGAGGGTGGGAGGACTCTGCCGCTTGGCTTCGTCCCACAGTCGATTCATGTCTGCAAACGAGAGTTCCCCAACCGTACGGCCCGACGCGGTTGCCTGGGTTTCGATGAATTGAAACCGTTCAACGAACCGGTTGGCGGCTTGGCGCAGGGCGTCTTCAGGGTTTACCTTGATGAATCGGGCGAGATTCACGAGTGAAAACATTACGTCGCCGAACTCCGCGACGATCTGCGCTTGTCGGACTGTCGAGGCCTCGGCGTCGGGCACTGTCTGGTTCGATGCGGGGGCCCGGAGCGCGACGCGGAGTTCTTGGATTTCTTCTTCAATCTTACCGAGGACCTGATCAAGGCCTGTGGCGTCATGGGTCCAATCGAAGCCGACGCGCGAGGCCCGTGCTTGAACCTGGTAGGCCCTCAGGAGGGCCGGCAGCGTCTGCGGTACGCCGTCGAGCACCGAGTTTGGTCGGCCGGACTCTTGCCGTTCCGTGCGCTTGATATCTTCCCATCGCGCAACCACCTGGTCGGCATTCGTCGGGATCGGGTCTGCCGCCCCATTCCCAAATACGTGGGGGTGCCGGCGAATCAGTTTGTCGGCCAGTTGCTCAAGCACGTCCTCGATGGTAAAGCTGCCGGCCTCTGAAGCGATCTGACTGTGAAAGAGCACTTGTAGCAGCACGTCGCCCAGTTCTTCCGGGAGTTTAGCGCGGTCCTGTCGGTCGAGAATTTCTAATACTTCGTAGGTTTCTTCGAGAAGATAAGGTTTCAGCGACTCATGCGTTTGCTTGCGGTCCCAGGGGCATCCGTTCGGCGCGCGCAAGGCGGCCATCAAGTTGACCAGTTTATGAAATCGTTCAGACATCGCCGTCCTTTTCGCTACGCAGAATTGGGCGCCCATTATACGCGGTTCTCGCCAGGCTTCAATCGGCCGGCGCAGCTTGCGCCTCTCTAGGGCCTATGGTAGGGTACTCCCGCTGCATCTGGTGCGGGGGAAAGGCCTGTGGCCGCAGAAAAGGAAGAAGGATTTGTCGTTCGTGATCGACGGGGCGGGAGTGGACCCGACCGTCCATCCGCCACTGTGGATGCCGCGTCAGGGGCACAGCCCCACCAGCAAGCTGCACCTTCTGATCCGTCCCAGGGCTCGGGAGTTCCCGTCACTTTTTCATCCTTCGTCATTTCTTTGGGCAGCTCCTCGCTGATGTTGATGGGGGAGCAGCTGGATCCCCAGCAGCCTCCGATGCCGGCGAATCTACCGCAAGCGAAAGACATTATCGACTTGCTCTCGGTCTTGGAAGACAAGACCGCAGGCAATCTCACGACGGAAGAACAAGCGGTGCTGCGGGATATGCTCTACGCCCTTCGGATGAAGTACGTGAGTTTGGCTGCCAAATAGTAGTACCCCCTGCCGCCTGTCGACCCCAGACGTGTCTGTCAGTCACCGTGGTTCATGCGACATGGTGAGACGCTCCCCTGATTCGATGATAGTGAGTGTACTATCTCTTATACGTCGTGGCGCCGACAATCGGGGATGCCGGATGTGAATGACATCAAGAAGGACACAGACTCCCTTCCCCGGACAAAGACGGACAGTGGTGCCGTGACCGGGGTCGCGCCGTCTATTTCCGGACCCGGCCGGTCTTCACGGTCATTCGGGCCTACTCCGGAGCCTGAACGCCGGAAGCTGCATCTGCGGCCGGTCTGGATCGTCCTCATTCTGCTGCTGCCCTGTCTGGCGCTGACTTTTTACTATTCCCAGGTCGTGATTCCCGGTGGCGAGGAAACGGATTCCTTTCTGCCGACGACCAGCTACGCCTTTGTGCTCCTCCTGCTCAACCTCGATCTGATCGGGTTTGTGGTCCTCCTGCTGCTGCTCTCCCGCAACCTCATCAAGGCCTACTTCGAGCGGCGGCATCGGCTATTTGGATCGGGATTTCGAACAAAGTTGGTGGCGGCCTTCATCGGTTTTTCGCTCATTCCGACGGTGCTCCTTGCGTTGGTCGCGAGCGGGTTGGTGAATAAGGCCGTCGATGTATGGTTCAGCGATCAGATCGAACAGGTGATGCGGGACTCCTATGACGTGGCGCGAATGCAGCATGCAGGCCACATTACCCTGGCCGTGAACAGTGCCAGAGCCATCAGCCATGAAATCTATCGGGAGGATATGCTGCTGGCGGAGCAACGCGATCTGCTGGTGGCTGCGATGGCTCGCAAGCGGGCGGAGTTCGGCGTGGCAGGGATTGAAGTCTTCTCGGCCAAAATGGAAACGCTCACCAAGGCGCTGGATCTCGACGTGCCCTCATCCGCTCTCGATCTACCGATCGGCCAGCTGGTCCTCCAAGTGATCAACGGGAAGCAGGAAGTGAGTGCCGTACAAGAGGCTCAAACCGGGCGCCTGGTGCGGGCAGCGGCCCCCATTGCAGCGAGCGGGCGTGGCGGCGAGATCGGCGGCGTGGTGGTGGTGGAGGCCTTCGTCCCGGAATCGTTGCTGGCCAAAATGGAGGGGATCGGCCATCAGTATGACGAATATAAGCAGACCAAGGCCATGAAAAATCCGATCAAAGCCGGGGCATATCTCTTCGTCGCCGTCATCACGGTGCTCATTTTATTCGGGGCGACCTGGTTCGGATTTTATGTCGCGCGAAGTATCACGGTGCCGATTCAACGGTTGGCTGAAGCGACGGAGGCCATTGCCCAAGGGGATCTCTCCGTTCGGATCGACGCCAACGCGACCGATGAAATCGGTACATTAATCGATTCGTTCAATCGCATGACGGCGGATTTGCAGGGGAGTAAGTCCAAGATCGAAGAGGCCAATATCTCGTTGCGCCACAGCAATCTCGAACTCGATCGCCGCCGTGCCTACATCGAGACGGTGGTCGAGACGATCGCCGCCGGTCTGCTCTCGATCGACAAGAACGGGGTGATCACGAATTTCAATCCGTCCGGTGAACGGATCCTTGGGCTTGCGGCGGATCGATTCCGTGGCAGACCGGCCAATGAGGTATTCAAAGAGTTCAGCCTCGATCTGTTCCAGACGGTCTACGATCGGATGCTGGCCGATCAGCGCGATACGCTGACTTTTGAGGGCCCGATGGAGATCGAGGGCAGATTCTTGACCATCGGGCTTCACGGTTCCCGCATGAAGGATGAAGCGAACAAGGATCTCGGTATTGTGCTGGTGTTTGAAGATCTCACGGAGTTGATCAAGGCGCAAAAAGTGGCGGCCTGGCAGGAGGTGGCGCGGCGGGTGGCCCACGAGATTAAGAACCCGCTGACGCCCATCCAATTGTCCGCCCAACGTTTGCGGAAGAAGTTTTTCGAGAAGTCGCCTGATTTCGAGATGATCTTTGACGAGGCTACCAACGTGATCGTCAACGAAGTGACGAGTCTCAAGCATATGGTCGACGAATTTTCGAAGTTTGCCCGGCTGCCGACTCCGCAGATGGCGCATCAGTCGCTCCACGATGTGATCAACGAAGTCACGACGCTTTATCGAGGGGCGCACAAGGATGTGGAACTGATCGTGGAGTTGGACGAAGACCTCCCGCCGCTCAATTTCGACCGGGAGCAGCTCAAACGGGTGATGGTCAATCTGTTGGACAATGCGATTCAGGCGATGCATCAGAAGGGGCGGGTGTGGCTCTCGACCAAGTATGATACGAAACGTCGGCGGGCCGTCGTCAGTGTGGCAGATGAGGGCGCGGGTATTGCGCCTGAAGACCAGGAAAAGCTATTTGTGCCATACTTTACGCGGAAGAAGACGGGAACGGGGCTGGGGTTGGCGATCGTGCGGCGCATCATTACCGATCACGACGGGCAGATTTATGCAGGCCAGAATCATCCGAATGGGGCTGTGTTCACGTTCGAGTTGCCGGTCTAGCGCAGAGGTCAATCGTCACTCGTCGATGGTCAATCGGGAAAAACGAGCGGCTTCTTAGGAACGGTTGACGTGTTACGTTTTACGAGGGATTCATGTCCGCATCAATCTTAATTGTAGATGACGAAGAGGCGATTCTCACATCCTTAAGCAGTATTCTGCGGGATGAGGGGTATGAGGTGGCGGTGGCCAAGAACGGCGTGGAGGCATTGCGCGTCTATACCACGGATCCGCCCGATCTCATGCTCCTCGATATCTGGATGCCGGAGATGGATGGCATGGAAACCTTGCGCCGGGTTCGGGAGCTGGTGCCGACGGCACAAGTGATGATGATGTCCGGGCACGGCTCGATCGAAACGGCGGTGAAGGCGATCAAGCTGGGGGCCTATGACTATATTGAAAAGCCCTTGTCGCTCGAGAATGTCACCCTGCGCGTCAAACATGCCTTGGATCAACACCGTTTGGAACAAGAGAATCGGACACTCCGGACCACAGTCCAGCGGAAGTTTGAGTTGGTGGGACAGGCGCCTGCGATGCAACAGTTGCGGCAGTTGATTGAGACGGCCGGACCGACTAATAGCCGCGTGTTGATCGGAGGGGAGAACGGGACGGGGAAGGAACTTGTCGCGCGGGCGATCCATCTGCAGAGCGCGCGGGCCGGTCGGCCGTTTGTGGCGGTGAACTGTGCGGCCATCCCGGAGACCTTGATCGAGAGTGAACTGTTCGGACACGAAAAGGGGTCCTTCACCGGTGCAACCTCGATGAAACGAGGGCAGTTCGAGCAGGCGGACGGAGGCACGCTGTTTCTGGACGAAATCGCCGACATGAGCCTGAATACCCAGGCAAAGGTCTTGCGGGCGTTACAGGAGCAGCAATTCACGCGTGTCGGTGGGACGAAGTTGCTCAAGGTGGACGTTCGGGTCTTAGCCGCGTCCAATAAGGACTTGCTCAAGGAAATCGAGAAGGGCACGTTTCGCGAAGATCTCTTCTACCGGCTCAACGTGGTGCCGATCATCGTGCCGCCGCTCAGGGAGCGCCGGGAAGATATCCCGCTGCTCATTCGCCACTTCATGAAGGTTCACGCGGACGAGCAGGGGTTGCGCATGAAAGAAGTCTCGCCGGAGGCGATGGCGGTGTTTCAACAATATGACTGGCCGGGGAATATTCGAGAATTGCGGAACCTGATCGAACGATTGATGATCATGGTGCCGGGACCTGTCATCGAGGCGGCGCAAGCGGGCCTCTCGTTGCAGGCGCGTCCGGTTGGGGCGGCGTCCCAGACTGCCGCTCCCGCGGCCAATCCCCTCTTCACGCAGTCGTATGATTCGCTCAGGGACGCCCGCAATGCGTTTGAAAAGGACTATATCGCACGAAAGTTGCGTGAACATCATTGGAACATTTCTCGCACCGCTGAGGATTTGAAAATCGAACGGAGCCATCTCCACCGGAAGATCAAGCTCCTAGAAGTGGAAATGCGTCCAGAAATCTAGCGGGATGCTGAAGCCTCCCCCTTCCCACGCACCCAACCCATGCGCGCAGAGACGCGCCTCTTCCCGGGGGCTTGCTTGCCTCGTTCAGCCCCTCAGCGTACCGAAGAATATTCTCTGAGGCTGGAATGGCTGAATGGGGTTCTCCGATCGCCAGGACCCATTCAACCGGTTGGTCCATGCAAAGTGCGGTCTGTGACTTCTCGGCAGTTCACTCGCCACGGCGGATAGTTTTTTCGCAGATTGCTAGGAGCAGTGTGAGGGCCGTGAAGGGGAGTTACGAGGAGCCGGCCTTTGCGAAGACTTCCTTCAGGAGATCGGTCACTCTGGCGGCAGGATTCGTCCGGATGTTCCGTTCCTCCTCGGCCAGCATGACGAAGAGGCCATCGAGGCTTTTTCCCACCACGTAGCGATCGATGTCGATCAGGTCACTCTTGGTAATCGGAATCGCTTTGAAATGGCCGACCAGTTCCTTGTATCGCCTGGTCACGCCGACGTCGTTCATCGCTTTCTCCACTTCCGGACGGAATGCGGCGGTCAGTTTGTCAGTGGTTTTACCTTTGAAGTAGTCGGTGGCCGCGGTCTGACTTCCATTCAGGATCTGTTTGGCGTCGGCAAAGGTCATCTCCCGGATAGTCCTCAGGAAGATCAGTTTGGCCTGCGGGGCCGCCCGTTCTGCCGCTCGGTTCATGCTCATCACGAAATCATCGACCTCTGGACCGAAGCCGAAGGTACGGAGCCCTTTTTCAAAGGCCTGGAGCTGGTCTGGCATCAGAATCTTGATCGCCTGGTTGCGAAAGTACCCATCCACCCTGCCTGTCAGATTCACCGCGTTTCCGGTCCCAACCTGTAAAGCTTCCTTGAGCCCCGCGGAAATTTTTGTCTCATCGAGGAGGCCTCCTCCGGCCGGTAGCCCGAGCACTTTTAACGATTGATCAAATTCAGCACAGGCGGGAAGGGTGATGAGGAGCCACCCGATGAGAGCGAGGCGGAAGGGCATAGGTTTGCTCCTTTGTGGATTGCGGGAGGTGGCGTACGTATGTCCTGTCTTGAAACGGGCGACATAGTATAGGGGAAATCTGGGAGGGTGTCTTGTTCAGGGAGAAGGCGCTTGTGCGTTGACCTCTGCAACAGCCCTCCGCTAAGATGCGCCCTCCTATGACGACCTATCGAGATGCCGGAGTCGATATCGATGCGGGCGACGAGTTCGTCGACCGCATTTCACCGTTGGTGCGATCCACGTTTCGTCCGGAAGTCCTGACGGATCTTGGCGGCTTCGGCGGATTGTTTCGGCTGCAGGCTCATCGCTATGCCGAACCAGTCCTCGTTTCCGGCACTGATGGTGTCGGGACGAAGCTGAAGATCGCCTTCCTCACGGATCGCCACGATACCGTCGGGATCGATCTGGTGGCCATGTGTGTGAACGACATCGTGGTCAGCGGGGCCGAGCCGCTGTTCTTCTTGGATTATTTCGCGACGGGAAAGCTAGCTGTTCCCAAGGCTGAGTCCGTGCTCAAGGGGATCGCCGAGGGCTGTCGCCAGGCTGGTTGCGCCTTGATCGGAGGGGAAACCGCCGAGATGCCTTCCTTCTATGCGGAGGGCGAGTATGACCTGGCAGGATTCGCAGTCGGAGTGGTGGATCGTCCCAAGATTATCGATGGCCGCACCATCGTGCCAGGCGATGTCCTGATTGGATTGGCCTCGACCGGTCTTCATAGCAACGGCTATTCGCTGGCACGTCGCGTCTTATTGGATCAGGCAAAACTCAGCGTGACCAGTCGCCTGCCTGAACTCGATCAACCTCTGGGGGATGTCTTGCTGACTCCGACCAGAATCTATGCCAAACAGGTTCTCACATTGATCCAGGAATGTCCCGTCAAAGGCATTGCTCATATTACGGGCGGCGGTATTACCGAGAATCTCCCGCGGGTGTTTCCCTCCGGCGTGCGGGCACAGGTCCGGCGGAGTGCCTGGTCCGTGCCGCCTATTTTCCAGGCGATTGCGCGGCTTGGACAGGTCGAGCGTGAGGAAATGTATCGCGTGTTCAATATGGGGATCGGGTTGATTCTCGTGGTGCCCGCGTCAGCGGCCCAGTCTGTCGTCGGGCGCGCAACGGCTTTGGGCGATCCTGCTTGCCAGATCGGGACCATCGTGTCATCGGCCGGCGACCTGCCATTGGTGGAGTATGTCGACTAAGCGGACGGATGCGCTTCGTGTCGCCGTATTGGCATCCGGGCGCGGATCGAATCTTCAGGCGGTCATCGATGCGATCGAAGCGGGGACGGTTCAGGCGAAGATTGTCGCCGTCATCAGCAACAAGAAAGAGGCCCCGGCGTTAGAACGAGCCCGCCGACACGGCCTGTCCGGCCTCTTCGTCGATCCAAAACCCTATGCGGGCAGACTCGACAGTCGTGAGGCCTACGATCGCGAGCTGCTCGATGTGCTTCGGCGGCACGATGTAGAGTTGGTGCTGCTGGCCGGGTACATGAAAATCGTGACCAGGGTCCTCGTGGAGGCCTTTGCGAATCGCATGATGAACATCCATCCGTCCCTGCTGCCCTCGTTCCCAGGGTTGGATGTGCAGAAGAAGGCGATCGAGTGGGGCTGCAAACTTGCCGGATGTACGGTCCACTTTGTAACGGAAGGCGTCGATGAAGGGCCGATCATTCTTCAATCGGCGGTTCCGATCCTCAATGAAGACACTCCCGACACACTGGCCGCCCGGATTCTTGTGCAAGAACACAAGGTCTACCCGCGAGCGGTCCAGCTCTTTGCCGAAGGGCGCCTGCGGGTCGATGGGCGTCGCGTGTTCGTCGAGGCTGGAACGCCGGAGGGTGAGGCGGTGATCAGCCCGTGGTAGCGCTGCGCGCAGGCATGATGAGGTCAAGGCTGAGGCTAAGCGAAGAGAATCATGCTTTCTCAGCCTCGACCTCGATCTGTTTCGGGTAGAGACTCAGGAAACGGTTGTGTATAATGCGCTGGACGGTGAGGCGTTCGTCTCACTGGTCGAATGTCGGTCGAGTGGGGGGCTAGCTCAGTTGGGAGAGCACGACGTTCGCAACGTCGGGGTCAGGGGTTCAACTCCCCTGCCCTCCACCAAACCAAGCGTGCTCGTGCCGGTCGCGGTTTCTTTTCATTTCCGATACACCACCGTGACGCGGGCGAGAAAGTCGACGAGTTCGGCGGTATGTCGCCGGATCGCGTCCCGGTCTTCTCGTGCCGCCGCTTGTTCCAAGGCGTCTCCCATCATACTGATGGCGTCGAACCCGTATCCTCCTCCGTCCCCCTTCATGCGATGACCGATGATATGAATCTGTGCCAGGTTATTCTGTTGCAACGCGGTTTCGAGTCTCTGCACGTCACATCGACGATTCTCTAGAAATCCTGGAACGATATCTTCAAGGCCCGGGTCGATGTGCACGGTAAGGGCGTTCGCTTCGTTCGCGTTCGGTCCCATGGTCATGAGGTGCGTCGTCCTTTGCAAGCCTGGAGGACTTCCAGGAGGGTGTGCTTCTTGATGGGTTTGGTCATATGGGCATTGCAGCCGGCCTCGATAATCTTGAACCCGTCTTCTTTCAGTGCCAGAGCTGTCAAGGCAATCACCTGCGTGGTGGGGAGGTCATGCTCCCGTTCCCAGGCCCGGATTGCTTTTATGGCTTCGTAGCCGTCCATCACCGGCATCTGCATGTCCATCAGGATCAGGTCGTAATAGCCGTTCTTGAATAGCTCCAATGCGATGGCTCCGTGATCCGCGATATCGAGGCGATAGGGAGTTTGCTTCAAATAGGAACGGACCAGCACCTGATTGTCCGGAGAATCTTCTACCAATAAGATGCGAAGTGCTCTGACTTCGGTAGGAGGTGTGGTAGCCACTGGCGCTGAACCAGTAGTGTGCTGGATGCCCTTAGAACGGTCGAGGGCGATGCTGATGGTCTGGAGCAGATCCGATTTCCTGATGGGTTTGATCAAATAGCCACCCAGCCCCATGTCGTAGGTGCGGGCGATGTCGTCGGCCCAATGGTTGGAGGCCAGCATCACAATCGTCAGGTCCTGGAGAGGACTGGTCCGTCTGATCTCTTCGGCGACCTGGAACCCATCCATCTCCGGCATGCGACAGTCGAGGAGCAAGAGCTGGTAGGGTCGAGCCGAAGTAAAGGCTCGCCGCCATTCAGCGATGGCTTCGTGACCGGACGCAGTATCCGTTACCTGTGCTCCCAAGGCGGCCAAGGTTTCACGAAGGATCAGGCGGTTGGTGGCATGGTCATCAGCCACGAGGGTTCTGACCCCTTGAAGATTGACCGGAACGTGGTCTTGTGTGGGTGTCGGGCTGGATTGTATAGCTAGCTGCACGCAGCAATGAAACGTGCTGCCTTCTCCTAGGGTACTCTCCACCCAGATTCGTCCGTTCATGAGCTCGGCTAATTGCCTTGAAATGGTCAGGCCTAAACCGGTTCCCCCGTACTTGCGCGTAATTGAGGCGTGGGCTTGTGTGAAGCTTTCAAAAATGGCAGCAAGCTTGTCGGACGGAATGCCGATCCCTGTATCGCTAATGGAAAATCGGATGGCTCCCGGCGTGGGGTGTTCCGGATCCTGCGTGACCCGCACCGCGACGGACCCACTGTCGGTGAATTTGATCGCGTTGCTGATGAGGTTGATAAGGATCTGGTGCAGCCGGTTAGGGTCTCCGATCACGGCGCGGGGGACGTCAGGCGAGAGGTGGCAGGCGAGTTCGAGACCTTTTTCATTGGCCCGCATGGCGAGAATCTCGATGGCTTTCTCGACCAAGTCGCTCAAATCGAAGTCGGTTGAATCCAACTCCAGATGGCCTGCCTCGACCTTCGACAGGTCGAGAACGTCGTTGATCAGACTCAATAGGTTGCTGCTGGCTCGGCGGAAAATGCGCAAGTATTTACGTTGATCGGGGGCTAGATCCGTCTCCCATAACAGATCGGCCATCCCGATAATGGCATTCATGGGCGTCCGGATCTCATGGCTGACGCTGGCCAGAAACTCGCTTTTTGCCCGGCTGGCGACTTCTGCCCCTTCTTTGGCGAGGACGAGGGCCTGCTCAGCTTCCCTGCGTTGATGGGCTTCCAGTGCGAGGGTTATAAAGGTGGCCAGTGAACTGGAGAAATATACTTCTTCCGTCGTCCAGGGTCGCGGTCCACCGATATGTTCATGACACAGCACACCGATGACATGCCCCCTGCGTCGAACCGGCGCATCCAGCATGGCTCCAATTCCGAGTGGGGTCAGATAGGATTGAGAAAACTCCCTGGTCCGGACGTCTACATGAGCGTCATGGGCAGCAATCGCGTGCTCTTCATGTGCGATGGCCTGAAAGTAGGACGGGTAGTCTTGAGCGGCCAGAGTGAAGCCGGTTATGTGCCGGTTCGGAGTCCGCTCATAGAGGTCGAGTAGCTCCAACGCAGTTCCTTGTTCGTTGAGTGTCCAAATGCTAGTCCGCTCCACTCCAAGCACCCGGCTTCCCGTTTCCGTGATCATCCGCAACGTCTCTGCGAGATCCCCTGCATAGATAGTATCGTGCTTCGCCAGTTCGCACAGCGCAAGCTGTTGTTGCTCCAACACGCGCGCCCGCTCTCGCTCGACATGTTCGATCTGTTTGCGGTCGGTAATATCTTCCGAAATTCCTAGCAAATACTGCGGCGTACCATCGTCGCCGCTGATCGGGACTTTCTTGGTATGGAGCAGCCTTCTTCCCTTCAGCCGAGTGTCGATCGGCTCTTCCGGAATATCGAGGCTATGCCCGCGTTGCAAGACTTTTTGGTCCATGGCCGTGAAAAAGTCGGCTTCCGGTCCGGGGAAAAAGTCATAATCGCTTTTGCCGATGAGTTCTTCTCTAGGATAACCGAGCAATTGTTCACCCGCCTGGTTGAAGCGCACAAACTTGAGGGTCTTGGCATCCTTGACGAAAATCATGTGAGGAATATTTTCGATGATGGAGGCCAGGAGCGCTTGATTGTGTTTGGTTTCTTCCGCGGCTCGTTTGCGTTCCGTAACGTCTCGGTCAATGCCGCGGTATCCTCTGAACCTGACACCATCGAAAACGGGCACTCCTCCGCATTCAAGGACGATGCGGTAGCCGTCTTTATGCAGGTAGACAGACTCAAGGCAGCTAAACGATTGCCGAGCCGCCGCGATGGAGGCAAACAGCTCTCCGATGCGACGGGCTTCTTCAGGCGGCATCAAATCGAACGGAGTTTTCCCAAGCACTTCTTCCGGTTCATACCCGAGGAGATCGAAAATTTTCGGGCTGCTGTAGGTGAAAACCGCGTGCTCATCGATTTCCCAAACCCAGTCGCTTGTCGTTTCCACCAGGGCGCGAAATCGCTGTTCGCTTTTCTGCAAAGCCAGTTCCGTTTGGTTGATAGCTTGAGAGCGTCCCGTGCGACGTCCCTGTTTCCCTGTTGGTTCTGTGGGCAAGGAAGAGAGTAGCTGCCGTTTCGATGGCTGTATGGTCCGTGAACGACGGGCAGCCGGGGGTTTTGGTTGTCGCTTGGCCGTGCGATTTGCTCGAATCTGTGACGCTTTCTTAGCCATGGCCGCACACTCCCTCGCTGACGATGGCATGGATGTCGTCTGGAAAGGCCGGGGATGGAAATGAAGGCAAGTTTGCAGAGAGAGCCGCGGTAGGCGTCACGCCGATTGCCGTCCGCACATCTCGTCGAGGCACTGGAGTGGTCATAGCAAGGAGAGGAAGGTTAGTCCTCGTGAGAGTGCGGGACGAGAGAGAGAACGCCGGCTTGTTTGGACCGATTGCGGCCTTCCTGTTTGGCTTGATAGAGCGCCTGATCCGCCGCCTTGATCAAATCGGTTGGAGAGGTGTTCCGGCTTGGGATCATGCTGGCGAAGCCGACGCTGATAGTGGTGCACCCACCTTCGGAGTGCGTAATGCCGAGGGACTCAATTCGTTGCCGAAGCGTTTCTGCCACCTGTGCCGCTCCGTCTGTACGGGTACCGGGAAGGACGACCACGAATTCGTCACCGCCGTACCGAGCGACGAGGTCTCCCGGTCTGTTGACGGCCCCCGAGATAGCAGCGGCAACTTGCTTGAGGCATTCGTCCCCCGACGTATGGCCGAGGATATCGTTGTAGGATTTGAAACGATCGATGTCGAGCATGATCAGAGAGAGCGGTGTCAATTCGCGGACGGCACGGCGCCATTCCTGGTCCAGGAAGTCGTCAAATTGCCGGCGGTTGGTAATGCCAGTGAGGCCGTCAAGACAGGACAGGCGCAGCAGCATCTGATTTGCTTCCTGGAGTTGACGCATGACCTCAAGGAGTTCCTGCTCGCGGGCCCGCCGTCGTTCGATTTCGTGGACCAACCGCAAAACCGACCGGACGCGAGTCAGGAGCTCGATCTTGTTGATGGGTTTCGCGATATAGTCGAGCGCGCCTGCGGCAAAGGCGAGTTGGAGATCGACGGGATCGGTCTTCACGGTGACCATCATGATGGGCGTGTCACGGAATCGTTCGACCGCCTTGATCTGGCGGCAGGCTTCGATGCCGTTCATCTCCGGCATGACGATGTCCATGAGGATCAGGTCGATTCGAGAGGCGCTGTGCTTACCGTCGTCGAGTCCCAGCAAACGGAATGCTGCGGCCGCCGAGTCGGCGACCAGGAGATGGTCGTAGCCGGCTGCCGAGAGGATCGATTGAACCAAGAGGCGGTCGTCCGCCGAGTCATCAACGATCAAGATGCCCATGCGCTCTGTATCCAGTGAATACGAGTGGTTAGCCTGGGAAATCGTAGCAGCTAGTCCTGGTAAACTCCAGGATAAAGCTTTTTGACGCAGGGCTGGCAGATGCCATGGCTGAATTCGGCCTCGGAATGTTCGCCGATATATTCCTCCAACTGTTGCCAGAACCCGCCATCATTGCGGATCTTTTTGCAGGATGCGCAGATGGGGATGAGTCCTCTGAGGACTTTGACCTCCCGCAGCGCTTTCTGCAGCTCATCATTGCTTCGACGGAGTTCCTCTTCGCGCGCTTTGCGACAGTCCATTTCCTTTTTCAGCGCCAGCGCGGAGGAGGCGCGTGCCAGGAGTTCCACGCTGTTCACAGGTTTGGTGATGTAATCAATCGCTCCTGCCGCAAAGGCGGCTTGGAGATTAGAGAGGTCGCTTTTGGCCGTGACCATGATGATGGGAATATCGCAAAGATGAGGTCGGCTCTTGATCTGCCGACAGGCTTCGACTCCATCCAGCTCCGGCATGAGGACGTCCATCAGAATCAAGTCGATCCGGGTGGGCGGTTCCTGGCCGTCCATGTCGAGCATAGGGAAGGCAGCCGTTGCCGAGTCAGCACTCAGGAGATCCGTATGGCCGGCCTTCCCAAGGATTGCGCGGAGGAGTACCTGTTGGTCTTGAGAGTCGTCGACGATAAGAATGCCCATGCCGATTCCTGTCAGGCGCTCGCACATGGCGTGCGGGCAATCACCTCCCAGTATAGCAGGTGCCGATTGGGCTACTGGAGCTTGGCGCGGACGAGGTCGCTAATCTGTTTGCCGTCTACAGGTTGGCCGGCCACACGGACCATCACGGCTTTCATCACCACGCCCATCTCTTTCACAGATCGAGCGCCGGTTTCCCGAATGACTCCATCCACGACGGTGGAGAGCTGCTCGGGTGAGAGGGCTTGAGGGAGATAGGATTCAAGAATGGTAATTTCCTGCCGTTCTTTTGCGGCGAGTTCTGCTCGGTTACCTTTTTCGAACTGCTCGACCGATTCCCGCCGTTGCTTGATCATGGTCGTCATCACGCGGCTCATTTCGGCATCGTCGAGATCCTTCTTGATCTCCATTTCCTTGTTCATCACGGCCGCCTTGATCATGCGAATGACGTCCATCCGCAATTGGTCGCGGGCCTTCATGGCTAGCTTGAGATCTTCTGTCAGACGGTCGTGTAACGACATGGAGCCTCAGGGACTTCAGATGAGGTGTGTCGCTGACAATACCGCGTCGTCAGGACCCAGTCAATGACGCATCGCTCGTACTGAATGAGGATGCAGCGGGAGGCGATTATGTTGCACTTGACACTCACTCCGTAAAAGCGTATAGTCTCCTCAACAACAGGAGATGACGCCATGACCACCAAACCGACCATGACCCTGACGCAGTTGACCGAACGCTTCTCGACCGAAGAAACCTGCAAACAATTCTTGCAAGATCAGCGATGGCCGAATGGCGTTCAATGCCCACGCTGCTATAGCGCCAAGGTCTACGCCTTGAAAACCCGTCCATTTCATTGGGTCTGCAAGAACAAAGATTGTGGCGGACGGAACGGCTACCGTTTCTCTGTCATCACGAAAACGATTTTCGAGAACACAAACTATCCGCTTCGCACCTGGTTTCAGGTCATCTATTTGATGACGCAGAGTAAGAAGGGGATCAGCGCCTTGCAGATCCACCGCCAGATCGGGAGCGGCGACTATCGCACGGCCTGGTATATGTGCCATCGCATTCGAGCAGCCATGAAGGATGCGGGCTTTGCCAAGTTGTTGGGTGAAGTGGAGGTGGATGAAACCTACATCGGCGGCAAGGATGGAAACCGACATCGGAGTAAGAAGCGGCATGTGAGCGGTGGAACAGCCAAGCTGGCCGTCATCGGCGCGATCTCCCGCAAAGGGAATGTCGTCTGTCAGATGATCGAGAACGCAGACAGCCATACATTGAACAGTTTCGTTCGGCAAACGGTGAATGAGAACGTCTCTCTGGTGGCGACCGATGAAGCCCCGGCGTATTATCGCCTTGGCCGTACCTTCCCGCATGCCAAGGTTTGTCATGCCAAGGGTGAATATGTGCGTGGGAACGTGCACACCAACAACATTGAAGCGTTCTGGAGCTTGCTCAAGCGTGGCGTGATTGGGACGTTTCACAATGTATCCAAGGAATATCTGCCGCTGTACCTGGCGGAGTTTTCGTTCCGTCACAATCAACGCCAGAACCGAGACATCTTTACGGAAGTCGTAGCAGGATGCTGAGAACGCCGCCGCTGAAGCGTTCTCAGATGAAGTACGAAGCGAAGAACGTTCAAATGCCATTGCCTTTGGAGGATTTACCATGCCTAAAGCCAAGCCGGTTTCGCTCCATCCGCTAAGTTTTGATGCAGCGATTAAGGCACTCATTCGCGTGGTTCCTACACTTACGCCTCTCAAAAAGAAGCGCGCAACGGTCAAGTCAGGGAAAAACAACCCGAAGAAATCAGTTTGAATCCTTCAACGGAAATCTCCAACAGTGAACCAGCTATGAAATGCCTTGTCTGAAATTTGAAGTCGCAGCATGGGTTGTCCTGCCGGATTTCCTGTGCATAAAGCAGTGGGGCTAGTCAAACTTCCATTAAATTCTACACCGGGCAACGAAGCATTAATCCACATAGCTCGCGGATTGAAAAACCTCAAATTCAGTATTGATTTTCCATTCTGATCAATTACCTCAAGACTGCTGCGATCTTTTCTATACTTCTTAAAATAGTTATTTGGATTGATTGTAAATTCGCCGCGTTCGACCCGTACAATGATCTTGCCATCATTGCTTCTAAGTTCTACTGACATAGCCAATGAGCCATCTTGATGCTTATCCATCGT